>CAZHTX010000193.1:0-10237 GCA_964535475.1 uncultured Pirellulaceae bacterium | reverse complement strand
CCTCGCGCCGCAAAAGGACTGGGCGGTAAATAACCCAGACCAATTAACGCGTGTGCTGAAAAAACTGGAAGCGATTCAGCAAGGCTTTAATCGTGCCCAGTCGGGCAACATACGCGTGTCGCTGGCCGACGTAATTGTGTTGGGTGGAGTTGCCGCCGTCGAGGCTGCGGCCAAGAAGGCCGGGCACGATGTTCAAGTTCCTTTCGCGCCAGGTCGGACCGATGCGCTGCCGGAACAGACCGATGTCGAGTCTTTTGCCGTGCTTGAGCCAACTTCCGACGGCTTTCGTAACTATTTCAACCACCAAATAGATCGCCCGGCCGAGGAGTTGTTAATCGATCGCGCTCACTTGCTGACGCTGACCGCTCCGGAAATGACCGCCTTGATCGGCGGCATGCGAGTGTTGAACACGAACGTTGGTGTTCCACAGTTGGGTGTCCTTACCGATCAGCCGGAGACGCTGACCAACGACTTTTTCGTTAACTTGCTGGACATGGACATCGAGTGGAAAACATCTTCGGTCTGTGATCACTTCTTCGAAGGTCGTGACCGCGAGACTGGCCAGATGAAATGGATGGGCAGTTCGGTTGACCTCGTATTTGGTTCAAACTCTCAACTGCGAGCCATTAGCGAAGTCTACGCCAGTGCCGATGCCGAGGCCCGATTTGTTCAAGACTTCGTTGCCGCCTGGAACAAGGTCATGAACCTGGATCGCTTTGACTTGGATCCAGCGCTCAATGCTGGTTCCAACACGGTGGCGTTGGGTCAACGCTAGTTCATCAGTTCGGGTGACCAAAACGTGAGGTTTTCTCGCGGCTCGGATAATCCTGCTTTGAAGAGTGGCGTTGGTCGAACCCGTGGTGTTTAGAACCTATCCGATAACCATTAGCCGCTGTGGCGCTAGCCGCGGTCCATTTGGTTTTTCGGATCGATTCCCAGTAAATCCACCACGGAGGCCAACGCCATCTTTGCATGATAAGAACGCAAAGGTGCCGTGACGTTGTCGATTAGGCTGTTGGCTAGCGATTTGGCAACTGGCCTGATCCATGACACATCGCTGGCCACGACCCTGCTGCTTAGATCAGGACTTGAGGAGAGTGTCGAACTTGACCTGCCAAGCATCCGAATCGGCTGGTCGTCCTAGTTTCGTATAGACTTTGATCAGAGATCGCATAATCCCGGAGAGTTGCTCACGGTTTTGGCTGGATTTCGTAGCCTCCCGCTCCTGCATTCCGGTGAGCCCGGCTAACAGCAGCGATTCTGCACGCTTCAGCTTCTCGACATCAGCCCCGGCAGTATCGGCTTCATTCTGCCTGACTAATAATTGTCCCAACATTGCTGTTACATGGTAACGACGCCAATTGTCAGATGCGTTTGTTTCATGAAGTGCGAGGCACTCGCGAAGCAATGGCTCGGCTTGCTCGGCCCGCAAATATGCATCAGCCAATTCGATTTTGACAAAATGCAAGCTTGGATGAGCGGATGAAGTTGCGGAAACTTCTTCGAGCAGCGTAATGGCTTCGGTGTACCGACCGGCATCGCGAAAATTTACTCCCAAATTTGCCACACAGGTCAGCGTGCGAGGGTCTTGCCGCCCGTATTTCGCTTCGCTTTGCTCCAAGGCTTGCTCGAACAATGGGATAGATTAGTCAAGTTCATTAACGCACCAATAGCCATGCGCCAAATTTCGAATAATGCTCTGCGTTGTGGTGTGTTCAGTTCCTAAAATGCGTAAGCTGAGTTTTAAACATTGCTCGTTGACTTGTTTTGCCAGTCCCAAATTTTCCAACGATTGATAGCATGCCGCCAAGTTGACGCGTCTTCTCAGCGTGCTCGGATGTTCGAGGCCAAAGTTCGCTTCAGAGACTTTTAAGGACTGCTCGACCAACGGCATTGCTTTGTCATATAACCCGGCCGCGCTGTATAAGACGCCTAATTGTCCAGAGCAGGTATTTGTGCCTGGATGATCGCTGCCAAGTGTTTTCTGCTGCAAGGCCAGCGTCCGTTCCAACAATCGCATACTTTGAAGCGTCTCAATGTCGTCTTCACCCAAAATTATCTTTTTCCGAGACAAAGTGTCTTCAATAATGGGCTTCGCTTGTTGATACATGCCAACAGCCTGCAAGGTCGCGGCAAGATCCTCTTGAGCGTCGAGCGTGTACAAATTATCTCGCCCCAACTCAATCGCATAGAGTTCGGCGGCTTGCTGGCACAAATCAACGGCTTTTTCATACTCACCGAGATGGCGATAGCTGCGACCTATCATCAGTTGCAGCCTAGCCAATGTTTGCGGTTTAAGATCGTCTCGGGTGCGCAGTTTCCCAGCGGCTCGATCGAGCAGTTCCCTCAGCGTGCTATCTTTTGTCAAAGGGCTGTTTTGGTTGTCGAAATCCAGTCTCCCTTCGAGACTGGTGAGAGCCAAAATATCTCGCGCCAAGAAGTCAGCGATCGCCTCGGCGTATTCTCGCTCACGCGATTCGTTTTGAAGGGCCAGTTGTTTCTCGGCGAGTTCGGCACGAGCCGCTTTCGCGTACTTTCGTGCTTCCACCAAGCCCCACGATGTGCCAATTACGCCGGCCGTAAGTGCCGCGACTAGCAAGCTCGCCGCGATTAGCAAGCGGTTGTAACGGATTGCCAATTTCCGCAGCCGATATCCAGGTGTGGGTGGCTGTGCTTCCACTACATCGCCGTCCAGGTAACGCTGAATATCCCGCGCGAAAGCATCTGCGGTTTCATAGCGTTGATCGCGGTCAAGATCGACCGCCCGCAGTACTATCCAATCCAGTTCACGGCGCAGCAATTGAGATAGTTTGCTGGGGTCAATCCCTCGCTTATCGGCGATTTTTGCAGCGGTATCCGGAAAGCTTAACTTGGAACTCGGGCGGGGCGAATCTGAGTCACGGACCAGTCTTAACAGTTCGGCAACGCCTGCCGCGTTGTTGCTGACTGCTTCGTGAGGAGGCGAGCCGACGAGCAGTTCGTAGAGTATCACACCGAGCGAATAAACATCGGTCCGCGCATCGACGTCCGCCGAAGTTGGGTCGGCCTGTTCGGGCGACATATAGGCGGGAGTTCCAACCGGGAAAGCTGTTGCGTTCACTCCCTGTTCATGCCCTTCGAATTCAATCGCTTTCGCAACTCCAAAATCAATGATTTTTGGCTGCGGTTGTCCATCAACTCGTGCAACCAAAATGTTCGCTGGTTTCAGATTACGATGAATAATGCCTTTCGTATGCGCGTGCTGTACCGCCTGGCAAACTGACACAAACAGTTTGAGACGCGCCCGGATATTCAGCTGCTGGACGTCACAAAATTCCGTGATTGGCAGGCCATCCACCAATTCCATCACAAAGAATGGCTGCCCCTCCAAACCGCTGCCGCCATCATAAATCTTCGCAATGTGTGGGTGCTCCATCCTGGCCAACGCTTGGCGCTCAGCATTAAATCGCGTGACAACTCGCGTGGAGTCCATGCCACTCTTAATCAACTTAATTGCCACCCGCCGCTGCACGGGTGATTGTTGATTTGCCAAGTACACCGAGCCCATGCCACCTTCACCGATCAGACTGACCAGTGTGTAGCGATCGGCAATTTCAGCAGATTTAATCGCGATCGAGGGCGATTTGTCAGCTCTACTGGATTTCACGCTGAACTTTAACATCACGATCGGGATCGATCGCACTCAAGCGTCCGCGGCTGCGGGTGCATTCGTAGAGTTCGCCGATGCAGCCGGTGAAAATAACATCAGCGCCTCACTCGACGCTAGCGGCAGCGGCCCCATCGCAGCAACTCTCGGGTTCCTGGGGGTGACGCTGGCTAATCCCACCGTCTCCACGCGGAACCTGGATGTCAACTTTGATACCTTGGAATCGCGAATCAAAGTGGCTGAACTGACCACTGTGGATCTTAGTTCGGTTGTTACCATGTCGGCGGATGGCGATTTTGATCTCACATTGCCCATTGAGGCGGAGTTGGCCGGGCTCGGAGCGATCAACTCCACCATTTCAATCGTGGATAGCGATTTGCTTGACGGTGTTGCCGCATCCATTGACGTGGATGCTGGTGAATTGGCCGAGTTCCGTACCCTGTCAGCGAATACATTCTTCAACGGATTGCAGCAGCTACAGCACACTTTTGGTGGTCTGGATATTCTTGCCACGGAGATTCCCTTTACTGGTGGCAAGAGACTGAATGAAATCCTGGACATTGGCGAAGCAATTGCCGCCGAGATTACAACGCCCGCGGCCGACCCCACTAACCAGGAAGAGGCTGGCTTTAAGAATGCCCAAGCATTCGGCGACAAATCCGCCGAGGCCCTTCAGTACATTCCGGCAGCGGAGGGCAACCCGCCTGAGTTGATTTTTGACGTTTCGTTCGATCACTTGTTTAACATCGCCACGTTTCCAATTGATTTTGGAGCAGGAATCGGCGAGTTAAGCATGCAAGCGGATTCAACCTTGAGGGTCGATGCGAGCTTAGCCGCCGCCCTAGAAATTGGTATACGGCTGGAGCAACCGGGCGCATCGTTCGGTTTTGGTGCTGTTACGTTGCTTACGAGGCTGCAAGGTGGCATTCAAATACCGACCGACGAGGGCGTTACCGATCCGGCTCTGAAAGATGATATCCAAGTGACCCTCCGCGATGGTAGCGCGACGACCAGGATCGACATCCAGCATGATTGGACAGTGAGTGACCTGCAGGCGGCACTCGAAGCGGCTGGACTCGCGGTTACTTTCGACCAGCAGACCAACGTCACCTTCGATCCAAATGTTGATCCCGAGGAACAGCGAACGTTCAACCAGGGGTTGATTTTAGTCGATCCCACGGCCAGCATCGATGGTAGCCAATTGAAGTTAGAGATGCTGAACGGATCGTTGCTGGCACCGCTGCTGGTTCACTTAAGACCGAATTCACCCCGACTTATCCATCGACTATCGCCACTGACGGGGCGGATCGACGGAGCGGAAGTCGTCGAACTAGCCAGCGCTGCTGAATTAAGACTACAAGCACAAAAACCTGTCAAATTTGGCGAAACCTACTCGGGCGAGTTGCGAATTGAAATCTCTAAGGCGGATGGTTCCGTTGCAACATTGGATTTAGCTTTCGAAGTCCTAACCGAGACCGCAATGGCCGATGTGTTGATCGCCCTCAACTCGCAATTGGTCGCTCAAGGCGGCGATGGCGCGTTGGTGCGAATTGCCTCCAGCGGGGACAAGCTAAACTTTTTTCTGACCGATGGCGTGGGCCGCTTTGTCACAATAAAACCCAGCCCGGGGGACACACCAGAAGAGGCGGCGGCTAATCAAGCAGCGGTCACCAAGCTGGGAATCAATGAGGATCTCAGCGGTTTCGTCGCCACCCCCAAAACAATCGATACGCTAACTTCCGAGTCGGAATCGACGATAATAATGGCGATGGGCGGCACTACTTCGACGAAATTCTGGAGACGGTGCAAAATGGATTGGAGCTGAGTGATTTAGAATTCGCGGGCGATTTTGACGCCTCGCTCATCGCTCAACTTGGCTTCTCTGGCTTATTGGGAGACGCGGGTTTGCCAATTGGCCCTTACGTATTTGAGGCCAGCGTCGGAGGTGCGAACTTAACAGACCTACTCGGCAACATGATCGTCACGATCAACGGAGGCGACCCGGCAATCGCATTTGACGAGCTGAAAGATGCGTTGGCTAAAGACTTCAATCTGTTAGTACTTGTCGGTGGTTGGGATGGAGCGTTCGATCTGATCATCGACGCGATGTAGGGTGAAATATTTGGCGTCGAGCTGCCTTTCATCGGGGATAAACTGAAAGACCAAGCTAGTTTCCTGCGTGATATTAAAGACAGTGTTTCCGTCAATTTCTCCTATAACGCCAGCAATCAGGAGAATGGGACGTTCTCTAATATTTATTATGACGTTCGTCAAGATTTACTGGACGCGGTTGGTCCAAACGGAATCGACTTGCTGTTGGACTTAACGGGAGACGATCAGGTCACGATCGACGATATCGTCATCGAACAACTTAGTCCAGGTATCGGGTTTCAGATCCTGCTCGGCAACGATCTTGGTCAGCTCGCTTTACCGATCGATTTTGATCTCGGTATCCCCGGATTAAACTTGGATCTCGATGCCAACGTAACCGGCACGCTGGGGTTTGAGCTGGGGCTCCACTTTGGTGTTAACCTCGATCATGGCTTCTTTATTGACACCACTGATAGTTTCATGCAGGTCTTCGTCGATGTCGGCGTGCCGGGACTATCCGCCGCTGGTGAATTGGGATTTCTACGGATCGATGCCAACTTGTTACGCGACGAGGCGAGGAATTTATCCAAGCCGTCGGCACTCGTCGGCGATGGCCACCCCGTCGACTCGCAATTCACGATTGAAAGTAGTGTCGGTGGGAGCACCGCCAACTTGGATGTGCGAGTCGTAGCTAAGGGTGCGGATGACACCAACGACTTTGAGTACGACTCCACCCGCCGCGTCCTCACGCTTCGCACCACAGCGACGACGACCGCTCAGACGATCATCAATATGATCAATTCCAGTCCACAACTCAACGCTTTGTTCACAGCAAGTTTGGTAGATGGAAGTGACGGCAGCGGAGTAGTGGCGAGTGAGCAACGAGCGGTCGGCGTGGCGAACAGTTTTGCGGGACGGTTTACCGTCGATATTCTTGATCCGGGGCAGACTTATGACGGCTTGCTGACCCTTTCTGAAATCTTGGCCGTAAAGTCGTACAAAGACGTACTGGCTATCGATGCCACCGCCCATGCCTCATTGGACTTGGAATTACTGGCCAGCTTTGGCGGCTCCAATGCGTTCCCCAGCATTCAGACAGACTTGCTGATTGATTGGCAGTACCTCTTGGGCGAGGAACTTCAATTTCCACAGGTGGAGTTCAAAGCCATCAGTCTGGATGTGGGGCAATTCTTCAATCGTTTCGCCGGACAGGTGCTCGAGGAAGCGAACAACATTCTAGAACCAGTCCGGCCCATCATTGAATTTTTAAGTGAGCCAGTACCAGTCGTCAGTGATTTGGCCGGCGGCAATCTTACTATGCTCGACCTGCTTAAGCTGGAAGGAGGAAAAGTCGAGAAGGCCGCCAAATTTATCGAGTCGGTTGCGGATTTTGATCGCATCTTGCGAAACATCCCCGACTTGGGCGCTGGCAAACTGTTGAATCTAGGTGACTTGACTTACACGCCCGGGGTCGGCTTTTCCGCGAGGGACTCGTCCGCTGACGTAGCGCTGAGGTTCAAGGAGTTGGGTCCGGCAAATGAGAATTTCAATCCTGATGATTTCCTGAAGAGCGCGGCTGAGCTCGAAAGTGCCCCGGATAACAAGATCAAACTAGGGTTCCCGTTACTTGATCCAACGAACATCATGGGTTTATTAAGCGGCCGAGTCATCAATTTATTTACGCTTGAGTTGCCCACGTTGGAGCTGAATGCGGGTATCAAAAAGTATTTTCCGTTACCGATTTTTCCCGCAGTGGGCGTTGAACTTGGGGGCGCGGTAAGCGCACGAGCCGACTTTGTATTTGGCTTTGACACCCACGGGATTCAGCAGTTCTTGCAAACAGGCGATTGCGAAGATGTCTTCAATGGGTTCTTTGTATGGGACCATGAGACCGCCGAGTACGCGATTCTTATTCAACGCGAGGATGGGGCTGGTGGAACAACTTCGTTACAGGCCGATGATGTCTACACGCTAGACTTTGTCGTGCATGATCATGAGTTCGACACGCTGCCCTTTGAAGATCTCCAAAACTATGACTTTACCCTGCGGCACGTCTACTCGAATCCAGGAACCTACAACGTCTCTGTGACGGTGTGGGATGACGATGGTGGTCGCACGACCTCACCAGTTTCGACGATTACCATTGCCGATACGACCGCTCCGATTGTTACCGCCGAGCCCATTACACCCAATCTGCGGAACACTTCGGTGCAGGCTGTCAACATTGCGTTTAGCAAATCGATCACTGGTTTTGACCTTGGCGATCTGACGCTTACACGTGACGGTGGAGCCGACTTGTTGGCGGGCAGTGGAGCAACGCTCAGCGATAACGGGAACGGACTGTGGACGCTCGGCAATCTATCCGAAATTACCAACAGTGAAGGCAATTACCTAGTGCGGCTGAACCACGAGAGTTCCGGCATCGCCGACGACCTGGGGCTGGCGCTGAACAATACTTTGCGACTCCTCTGGAAGGCTGACTTTACCGCCCCTGTAGTAACTGTCGAGGCCGCTGTCGCCGGTGAAACGGGATCGTTGATTAAAGCCCTCGGAGATCTCACGATCGGTGATGCAAGCTCTCCGATTGGTTTCGCGACACGCGGTGAACGGAACGTGGGGCCCCACTCGGTGACGTTGCTTGATTCAAACCAAGCCGTATCGGGATCGCTGACGCAAATCGGGCAAGCTGAAACAACTCCCGGCAACTTATTTGCCGACAATGGCTTGCTCGTCGACTTTGGTCACAACGTAACGGGATGGGGAACGCTACACACACCCAACGTGCCCAGCAAACTGTTGATGCACAATGGTGCCCTCCTCGGTAATTCCTCAACGGAACTGATTGAGCTGACTGGCTATATCAAGGGTGTGGGCACGCTGGACAATGCCCATGTGACTGGCACCTACAGCCCCGGTTTCAGCCCAGCGGTGCTACAACACGGCAACTTGAAATACGGAAATTCAGCAACGACGAGTTTGGAGATTGGTGGCACGACTCCCGGTAGCTCTGGCCATGATCAGACAAATCACGACGGTGCAGCAGTTCCTGCGGGAACTTTGCGAATCGAGCTGATTAACGGATTCGAACCGACGCTTGGTCAAAGCTTTACGCTGATGACCGCGACGGAGGGCTTTGAGGGAGTCTTCGATCACGTTGAATTCCCGTCCGCTCCGGCGGGAACGGGCTGGCACCTTGTCCGAACTGCCAATGCATTACGCCTAGAATTGGTCGACCTGGCGGAAGTGTTAGGTGTTGTTGTTGGCGACTCGCAGTCGAGCCAACGCTCCAACATTGACAGCGTGCATGTGACCTTCGATGGTGCTGTTGATATCGACACGGATGCCTTCGCGGTTACCAAACGTGGCGTTGGCGGTGGGGCCGTTAATTCGGCGTTTACCACAACGGTCGATGAGCATGGCAACACGGTTGCAACGGTTACTTTTGGCGGGGGCTTTACGCGCGCCGGATTCAATCTTGTGGATGGCAACTATCAACTTTATATCGATCCCAGCAAAGTTCGTCGGGCCGGCACTTTGGTCGGACTTGACGGCGACGGAGATGGTCAAGTCGGCGGTGACTTTGTCTTCGGTGATGAAGCAGCGGATAAGTTCTACGCAATGTTTGGCGAGGCCAATGGCGATCGAGCTGTCGGCTTTGTCGACTTCCTTCGTTTCCGCAACACCTTTGGCAGCTCGCGTGATGACAGCTCATACAATCAAGATCTTGACTTTAACGTCGATGACGCCGTCGGCTTCATTGACTTCCTGGCCTTCCGAAGTCGATTTGGGCAGGACTTGCCCTTCGAATAGAAACCCGTTCGCCAAAGCTTAACGAGGCTAAACGATCAAAGCGACCTGCGATCGTCACGGCTTCCTACAGAATGATCCTCTTTGCTCTGCAACCGCTGCCTCGTCGTATCGGCTAGGGCGCGGGTTGCCACAGCGACCGTGATGCCCATCGAGACCATACCAATCAGGCCAATCGCAACGCTGATGCACTTCCCCAGGCCGGTCTGCGGGGTGATATCGCCATACCCAATGGAGAGCCCAGTGATAAAGGCGAAATAGATTGCCTCCACTAAGGACAGGCCCTCGATTTTTGAGATGAGCACGCCGCCAAGCAACAACAACAGCAAAAGCCCCGTCAAGACTTCGCGTACCATCCAGAGGTAATAAAGAAAGCTCGCGACGAAAGCAGTGAAAGCGGCAAATCGTTCGCCCATGTTCTCAACCCACAGTTCGATATTTTGCTCAATCTCAACCCTCGTAATCCCTTTCTTCGGCAATTCCGCCGCTCGGCCATCAGGGTTAGGTCGCCTCACCACAAACCAAGAGTCCATTCCCGCGAATAACCGGAGTAATCGTCACAATTGCTATCTGGCCTAATTTTTGCTGAATATCCGATTATTTGCCGTCAAGAGAGCCGCCGAACGTTTCGTCGGCGTCGAGGACGTCAGCCTTGTTTTAAGTAAAAGTGAGTGAAAGTCATGCGACGAATAA
>CAZHTX010000192.1:0-10306 GCA_964535475.1 uncultured Pirellulaceae bacterium | reverse complement strand
TGGCGCTGGAAAATGATCGTCATGGCAACGACCAACCAGCTTTGGCGCTGTACGAGCGTGCTGCCACCGCTTTCCCAACCGGAATTGGCGCGTTGATCAATTTGGGACTGGCTTACGAAGACGCCGGGCAATACGAAAAGGCCCAGCGTTGCTACCGACGGATCTTGGATGCTTATCCGGATCACCCGCGGGCCCGCATGTACATGAAAGATGCCTCTGGATTAGGCAACATTCTGTACGACGAAGAAACCCAACGCCGCAACGATCGGTTGGCTCAAATTCTCAACGTTCCCGTCACCAACTTTGAACTTTCGGTCCGCAGCCGCAATTGTTTGCAAAAAATGGGCCTGCAGACTTTGGGCGATCTGACCCAAGTGAGCGAAGCCGAATTGCTCGCCAGTAAGAATTTTGGGGAGACCAGTCTCTACGAAATTCGGGAGATCCTCGGCTCGAAGGATTTGAGCTTAGGAATGTTCGCTCATGAGAAGAAGACCGCCGAACCGGCGATGGACACGTCGCACATGTCTCCGGACGAGCAAGCGTTACTTGAACGACCAATCGCCGAGTTAAATCTGTCAGTGCGAGCTCGCAAGTGTATGGTCAGGTTGGGCATCAGTTCGATTGGCGAACTGGTTCGCAGAACCGGCGATGACCTGTTGGAGTCGAAGAACTTTGGCGTGACCAGCTTGAACGAAGTGCGTGAGAAGTTAACCGACCTGGGGCTTAAGCTGCGTGGTGAATAGTCTGCGAGTTTCTCGATGCAGCTTAACTGAGGATAAGGATCATTAGTGCCCAGTCCGTTATTTCCGTTTGAGCTAGAGGCGACGGATCCGCACTGTGGCGCCAGACTGGGGCGATTCACCACGCCCCACGGCGTAGTCAACACACCCGCTTTCATGCCCGTTGGCACCGCCGCCACCGTGAAGGGACTGACGATCGACAATGTGCGATCGACCGGGGCCGAGATGATTCTGGGGAATACCTACCATCTCGCCCTGCGGCCCGGTGAAACGTTGATACGAGAACTGGGGGGGCTGCACAAATTTATGGGCTGGGATGGCCCTATTTTGACCGACAGCGGTGGCTTTCAGATCTTCAGTTTGGCCGCTTTGACCAAAGTGTCCGAGCAGGAAGCCACTTTTCGCAGCCATATTGACGGCCGCCTCGTCCGACTCTCGCCCGAACGCTCGATCGAGATTCAGGAAGCACTGGGCAGCGACGTGGCAATGGTGCTCGATCATGTCGTGGCGCTGCCAAACGAACGTTCGGTGGTGGCCGCAGCGATGGAACGTTCGATCCGTTGGGCCCAGCGATGTCTCGACGCGGCGACTCGACCTGATCAGGCTAAATTTGCCATCGTTCAAGGTGGTCTTGATGCGGATTTGCGTCGCGACTGTGCGGCAGCCATGTCGTCGATGGATTTTGAAGGCTTTGCGGTGGGCGGGTTAAGTGTCGGTGAACCGCCGGCGGAAATGTATCGCATCTTGGAAGCCACTTGCCCCTGTTTACCTGTCGAGCGGCCACGTTATTTAATGGGGGTGGGGACGCCAATCGATCTACTTGAAGGAGTGCTGCGGGGGATCGATCTGTTTGACTGTGTGATGCCCACCCGAAATGGCCGCAACGCTTTGGCATTTACCGATTCGGGACCGTTGAGAATGCGGAATGCCGTGCACCGCGACGACCCCCGCCCGCTGGAAGAGGATTGCCCCTGTTTGGCCTGTCGTCATAGCCGAGCTTATATCCGACATTTGTTCGCAGCCGGCGAAATGTTGGGCCCTATTTTGCTATCGCATCACAATTTAACTTATTATCAGCGGTTATTAGCAGCTGCGCGGCACGCAATTCGTGAAGGTAATTTCGCGGAATTGGTGTCCCGCCATCGCCGCATTTGGTGCCCTGACTTGATGCCCGGCTAGTTCACAAGGCTCTATAATGGGTCGAGTGGCGGGGCGTGAGCGCGAAGATGGTGGCGTGCAGCGCCAACCCGCCCGCAATCGTAGGCCCAAATCACTGATGACATCCATGCAGAAGACTTTTTCCCCTCCGCTCGTGAAAACAGCTGTTAATTGGCTTTGCGGGGGAGTGATCTTACTATTATTCGCCGGCCAAGTCGCACCAAGTTGGGGTCAGCAAGCGACGCCCGAATCTGCTGGAAGAGTCGCATATGCCATCGACGTTCCCCTGCCGCTTCGCAGCGATTCGGCCAAGCAGTTGCTTGACCAGTTGGAAAAAATTCGCGGCAGCGTGGATGCGACGTCGCAGCAACGTCAAATCGTCGTTTTGAGGTTTGGCCCCGACAGCGATGGGCGTGGCAGTCGTTTTGAAGATTGCCTGGCGGTGGCGAGATTTCTGTCTGGCAAAGGAGCGAGAAAGCTGCGGACGGTCGCTTTCTTGCGGGGCCCGGTGCGGGGGCACGCCGTATTGCCGGTGATTAGTTGCGACGAATTCTTGGTGCTACCCGAAGCGTCGCTGGGAGCCACCACGACCGACGACGAAGAGGTCGACCCGGCGCTGTTGGCAGTTTATCAGTCGATCGCAGCAGGACGCGGGCTGTTGGATCCGCAGGTGATAACCGCCATGCTGGACCCCTCAGCGGAACTTTATCAGGTGTCCCAAGTGGACGGCAGCAGTCAGTTTGTTGGTGCTGAGCAATTGGCTGAGCTGAGGGCCGATGGGGCGGCTTGGCGCGAGGAAAAATTGGTCGGCAGCGACCGCACGGCCGAGTTTAGTGCCACTCAGTTAAGAAACTTTCGCTGGGCAAGTCATTTACTCGAATCGCCAGACGAATTGGCTGAGGCTTTGGGAGTGGAACGGGTGGTTTCGCGAGCGACGGCGGAGAATACCGCCTTGGTTGCCCGCCGCATCGACTTGTTTGGCTCCATCAGCGCGGCGCGAATCAGGCGAATTCAAGCAAACATCATTGCTGCGGTTGACGACGCCGAAGTCAACACGATTCTGCTAGCGATGGATTCATCCGGTGGGAGTTTGGAAAGCAGTCTTCAGTTAGGTTTGACCCTCAGTCGCCGAGACGGAGGAATTCAAAAATCAATCGGTTTTGTGGAAAGCGAAGCCCGCGGGGACTCGGCGTTGATCGCTCTCTCCTGTCGACCGCTGTACTTACACCCCGAAGCCCGATTGGGCGGGGCGGGTGGCGAAGCGATCGATCACCAGCAAGTGTTGGATTTATTGGTGGCGATCGCCGAATTGGCGGAGCGGACGGGGCGTCCAGTCGGGTTGCTGCAAGGACTCGTCGACCGGGAAGCGAGCATCTATCGTTTTCGCCACAAACGAACTGGTCAAGTCGCTTATTTTGCCGAGGACGCAGTCGAAGCCAGTGATGAACAGACTTGGGACCGTGAGGAAGCCATTGAGCTGAGTGGTGGCATTTCTGCAGCGGACGCCGTGGAACTGGGACTTGCCGAGGGCTTGGCCGATTCGTTGGAAGAAGTGGCGCTCAGCGGTGGTTTGGAGGGTATACCCGAGACGGTTTCGGATCGTGCCATCGTGCACATGGTTGAATGGCTCGGAAATCTGCCCTGGCTGTCAACGTTATTGATCTTTATTGGGTTCATGGCGCTTTCGATGGAAGTCAGCGCGCCTGGATTGAGCGTACCTGGCTTTGTCGCGTTGCTCTGCTTCATTCTATTCTTCTGGATGAAATTTTTGTCAGGAACGGCGGAATGGCTGGAGATCTTGCTGTTCGTCGGAGGCGTGTTTTGCATCTTGTTAGAGGTTCTAGTGATACCCGGCTTGGGCGTGTTCGGCATCGGCGGCCTGATCATGGTGGTGGGTGCGATTGTGCTCACCAGCCAAACGTTTGTGATTCCTCAAAACGAATACCAATATCAACGACTCACCGGCGGCTTGTTAACCGTAATCGTTGCTTTTATGGGAGTCGTCGGCGGGGTCGTCGGACTCCGTTATATGCTCCCCGGCACCCCCCTGTTTCGACATTTGGTCATGCCTGGCGGATCGTCTGAAGAGATGCATGAACAAGAACAGAGGGAGCGATTGGTGCACTACGATTGGCTCGCCGGTCAGGAAGGCGTTTCGTTGACTCCGCTGATGCCGGCCGGCAAAGCTCGCTTCAGCGACGAGGTGGTGGCGGTCGTGAGTGACGGTTCGCCAATATCGGTTGGGGCGAGAGTACGAGTTGTCGAGGTGCATGGAAATCGCATCGTGGTTGAGGAACTGGAGTGATTATCAAGCACCGCTGCGGAAGGAAAACATGTCGCAAGATTTAGTCTGGGCAATCGGCCTCATTCTATTGGCGGCTGTCTTGTTGCTGCTGGAATTGAGCTTGCCAACAGGTGGTTTATTAGGCATTGGCGGCGTGATCGCCTTGGGCGGGGGATTGTTTCTCGCCTTTAGTGACGGTCTGGTCACCGGGATGATCAGCACCGTTGCCGTGGTGCTGATGTTCCCCGCGCTCGCCGCCGTGGCAATCCGTGTCTGGCCGCACACTCCGATCGGCCGTCGCATCCTCAACCTTCCGCCAGGCGACGCGGATGAATCGGCGAGCCTCTTCGTCGATCCGAGGCACGAACAATTGCGAATGCTGGTCGGTCGCGTGGGTGTTACAAAGACTGATTTACTGCCCAGCGGGCTGATTGAAGTCGATCGTCAACGTTTTGATGTGGTCGCCCAAGGTGCGGCAATTGATCGCGGCGAATTTGTCGAAGTGATCAGCGTTCAGGCTGGCAAAATCCGCGTCCGGGCAACCGACAGACGGCCTGAGGAACAGGCAACCGCGAAGAGCGGGGCGCTAATCTCCGGTGACGCCGAAGCGGCCGATGCGGACAGAACCCCGGATCTCGACCAGACGACCTTGGCCGAACTCGACCTCGAGGACCTAGGGGATCCGCTCTCCTAATTGCCTAAGTGGCAGGCAAAACCCAGGCTGGCAGCAAGTTAAGTGTTGCGATGGGGGTGGTTGTTCCAATCTTCCAGCGAAACCTGTAAAAAAGAGGACGCCGGCTGCCCATAGCCGCGGATCGCTCGCTAGAATAATGGACGCGACCGTTACAGAGTGATCGGAGTGCCGCCCCAGGCTTTCAGTTCAATTGCCGACAAATGAACTGTCAGTCTCCAGCCGTCTGGAAGGTGGCGGAACGCAAGTTTTAATTTAGCATCCGTTGAGAGGTTGATGTCCGTGGAAACACTATTGGCTCAAGCAGAACAGACGGGCGTGTGGTTAGTAGTCATCGCGATCGTCGTGGTCGCCGCCATTTTATTTGTCGGCCTATTGCTGACGAGTTACTTCGGACTTTGGATCCAGGCATTTTTGACCGGAGCCGACGTCACGATTTTCGACCTGTTCGGCATGACCTTTCGAAAGGTCAACACCAAGGCCATCGTCCGGGCCTGTATCATGGCTGCCCAGGCTGGTTTGGAAGAACCGGAGTTAACTAGCAAGGCGCTCGAAGCGCACTATTTGGCCGGCGGCAACGTGGCGCAAGTAATTCGCGCCTTGATCGCCGCACGGAAAGCTAAAACGATTTCGTTGACATTCCGCGAAGCTGCGGCAATCGATTTGGCCGGACGCGATGTGTTGGAATCGGTGCAGACCAGCGTCTATCCGAAAGTCATCGACTGTCCACCGCGAGGCTCCAGCAAACCAACGCTCGACGCAGTTGCCAAAGATGGTATCCAGTTGAAGGTGAAGGCTCGTGTCACGGTTCGGGCAAACTTGCAACAGTTGATCGGTGGAGCCACCGAAGAGACGATCATTGCCCGCGTCGGCGAGGGGATCGTCAGCGCGATCGGCAGCGCGGAGCGGCACACGATCGTCTTGGAAAACCCCGACATGATTTCCAAAGCCGTGTTGGCTAAGCGGTTGGACTCGCAGACCGCCTTTGAAATCGTCTCGATTGACATTGCCGATATCGATGTGGGCGAAAATATCGGTGCCCGTTTACAAGCCGATCAAGCGGAGGCAGATATGCGAGTAGCTCGCGCGGCGGCTGAGCAAAAACGGGCCGCTGCCGTCGCTACCGACCAAGAAATGCAGGCCAAGATCGAAGAGAGCCGAGCGATGGTCGTCGAAGCGCAAGCGACCGTCCCTGAAGCGATTGCGGAAGCTTTTCGTAACGGTCGTTTATCAGTGCTGGACTATTACAAGTTACAGAATGTCAGCGCCGATACCGACATGCGGAAAACGATTGCCGGAACGTCTGGTAACGCCGATAGTTAACACCGCCGCGACAGAGGGACAATCCACATGGCTGGTGATTTAGAAGATTTCCTCCGCCGCGCCGCGCAACGTCGAGCTGAAAACTCCACGATCGAGCAAGAGCAGCGGGAACGGGCCAAAAAGGCGGCTCAACGAAAACGCCCCGAGTATACCGATCGCGCCGCCGAACGAGCGGTCACGATCGCCGAAGATAATGACGTGGTGATCGCGGCCGAACTGGTGCCCCAGGAACCCGAGTCAACGCGCCTCAAACAGCAGAACCCAACAAAAGACGCCTATGCCACTCCGGCAAGCAGCAGTGGCAGCGGCAGCGGTAGCGACTACAAACAACCAACGCCGCACCAAGCGTTTGATGATCTGGCGGTAAACCGTGCCGGCTCCTCGCGAACCAGTGATACGAAACCGGTTCACGAAGATCAACTGACCGCAGCAGAAATTATTGAGTTGTTTCGAAGTCGTCAGGGAATTCGCCAAGCTATGATGTTGCGAGAAATCTTCGATCGGCCAATTCAACGCTGGTAAGCTTTCGCTTAGCTGCCTAGCCCCTTTCTCTCTTGGATCGCGAACTGACTGTTTAATGCTTGCTATCTCACCCGCCGAAACCCGTATCGGCTGGATTGGTACCGGCGTAATGGGGCGAGCCATGTGCGGCCACTTGCTGGATGCCGGTTACCGCGTCACGCTCTTTAACCGCTCACCGGAAAAAGCCGCGGAACTACTTGCCAAAGGGGCCGAGTGGGCCGACAGCCCCGCGCGGGTCGCCCAATCCAGCGATGTGATCTTTTCCATCGTGGGCTATCCCACCGATGTTCGCGAGGTCTACCTGGAAGACGACGGGATCGTAGCGGCCGCCCAGCCAGGATCGCTGCTGGTCGATATGACCACCAGCCAACCACAATTAGCCGCGGAGATTGCCGCCGCCGCCACGGAGCGAGGGCTGTTTGCCATCGACGCGCCCGTCAGCGGGGGCGATGTGGGGGCCCGCGAGGCGCGGCTGTCCATCATGATTGGCGGCGACGCCGCGGCGGTCGAAGCACTGCGACCACTGTTTGACTGCCTGGGAAAAACGATTGTTTATCAAGGCCCGGCCGGTTCCGGACAACATACCAAGATGGTTAATCAAACCTTGATCGCCAGCGGGATGATCGGCGTTTGCGAAGCACTGCTGTACGCCCATCGCGCCGGCTTGGATATTGAAACCGTGCTAGAATCGGTATCAAGCGGTGCGGCTGGCAGCTGGTCGCTCAGCAATCTGGCACCCCGCATGTTGCAACAAGACTTTGCGCCCGGGTTCTACGTCGAGCATTTCCTGAAAGACATGGGAATCGCTTTGGAAGAAACCTCACGCCTCCAGTTAGCGCTGCCCGGTTTGGCCCTGGCCAAGCAACTTTATGAAGCGCTGCGAGCCCAAGGGCATGGCCAAGCGGGCACGCAGGCGCTCGTGTTGGCTTTGGCGAAACTGAACGCCGTTGACTGGCAAAGCCGCTAGCGACCTTGCGGATGATCGCTAGCGGCATTTACTCCAAAACCTCAACAACAAACTCGATAGCGGCCGTTTTCACAGGCAAACAACGCTTGCTATCACAAGCTTGGATCGTCACGTGAATCGTCAGTGGATTCTCTCCCACGACTGCCTTTGCATTTGCCGTGATCGCCAGATCAAAATGCACTTCTCCCGCATAAGTCGCCAACTCTTGGTTCAGGATCGCGTCCAATTGCCGCCGGGGTGACGAACTTTTTATCTGCTCGACGGTGAAACCTTCGGCAGCATCAACCGCCACGCGAGTCGGCTGCAAGAAATCGGCCTCCGGGTTCTCCGCATATAAATGCCACCCCTCATCGATTTCGACTGTTACCCTGAGGGCAACAGGCTCCCCGGCTTTACATATTGGCTTTGCGGGGTCGATTTGAATAGTCACCGGATCGATGCGTTGGACCAGTTTGCCACCCTGTTGCTGAGTCTCGGCCGCGATAGCGGTCGATGCCTCACCGCCAGTGGCCAACCAACGAGAAGTGGCGATGAGCACATCCTCGCTAGCCTGTGGTTGCAGTTCCATTAATCCGGACAGCGACTGTAGAGTTCGCTGAGCGGATTGCCGGTACGTGGATTTACCAGTTAGCTCCGCGATTTCGATCAGCAATTGGGCAGCCACCCCGTTGGGATTAGGCAAATTACCACCTCCGCCCAAATGTTTGGTGCGAACCAGCAAGTCTTCGTGATCGTCGGTGGTGAAAAAGAATCCCCCTTGTTGCCGATCCTCAAAGTCGTCGATCAATTGTTCGGCAAACGTATCGGCCTGTTGCAGCCAGCGAGCGTTGCCGCTGGTCTGATACAACTCAAGTAATGCCTGAATAAAATAAGTGTAGTCATCCAAATAGGCTGGCAATTTGGCTTGGCCAGCACGAAAGGTTCGCAACAGGCGACCGTCGCGAACCATGTTTTGCAAAATAAAATCGGCGGCCTGCTCGGCGGCTTGTGAATAGCGAGGTTCCTCGAGCAGTCGTCCGGCACGCGCCAGCGCGGCAATCATCAGGCCGTTCCAGCTGGTCAAGATCTTATCGTCCTTGTGCGGCTGGGGCCAACTTTGCCGCACCTCCAATAATTTTTCCCGGAGAGCATCCAGGCGACTGCGAAGTGCGGCGGGATCGAGACCGCGACGCTCAGCAATCTGCTCAATCGTCTCGGTGCGATGGGGAATATTTTCGCCCGTTTTCTCGCCGCTCGCCTCTTCGGCAAAATTGCCTTCGACTTGGAAGTTATAGATTTCGGCAAAAAATTGAGCATCTTCGGCTGGCAGCGCTTGCCTCAGTTTTTCAACCGACCAAACATAAGCCTCCCCCTCCTTGCCGACTTCTCCCGAATCGAGTGCCGAATAAAATCCTCCCTGCGGCGCGGTCATCTCTCGCTGGCACCACTGAAAGATATCTTCAACCGCGTCGCGATAACGTTTTTCGCCGGTCAATTCAAAACCATCCGCATAGGCCCGCATCAATTGGGCATTGTCGTACAGCATCTTCTCGAAGTGGGGCAACAACCAACGATCATCGGTGGAATATCGATGGAAACCGCCACCGAGATGATCATGCAGCCCACCTAACCACATCGCGTCGAGCGTCTTGGCGATCGGCGTCAACAGCGACGGGTCTTCCGTACGACGATAATGTTCGAGCAATAATTGCAAAGTCCCATGCGGTGGAAACTTGGGAGCGACGCCAAAACCACCATGCTGCGGCTCAAAGCGAGCGACGAGTTCTTTAGCCGCTTGATCCAATAACTTTGCGGTCAGCGGAACGGCGGTGGAGAACCGGGGACTGCTGACGCGCGCGGCGGCCTGAACCATCGACTCGGCTTGCCGATCGACTTCGTCACGCCGCGTATCCCAAATCGTGGCCAGTTGTTCGAGGACTGAAATAAAATTGGCTTTGGGAAAATAGGTACCCGCCATCCAGGGTTTGCCGGCGGGCGTTAACCATACCGAATTGGGCCAGCCGCCACGTTGGGTCAACAATTGCGTGGCAATCATGTACTGCTCATCGATATCGGGCCGCTCCTCACGATCAACCTTGATGGCAATGAAGTGTTCGTTGAGCACAGCCGCCACTTCAGGATCCTCAAACGATTCGACTTCCATCACGTGGCACCAATAACAAGTCGAATAACCAACCGACAAAAAGATGGGTTTGTTTTCTTGTTTGGCTTTGGCAAAGGCAGCTTCTCCCCAGGGATACCAGTTGACGGGATTGTGCGCATGCTGACGCAAATAGGGGCTGGTCTCATCGATCAGCGCATTGGTGTGGGCGGGTTGCTGCGCGGCGGGCTCCTGCGAGCCGTCGGTTGTTTGGGCCATCGCGGAATTTTCGAATGGAGAGCGAGTTGATGACATGAGCATTCCTGTGGTGGCGACCGCGAGTGCCAGCTTCAGCAATCGCGGCCAGCTGTTCTGGCGGGAGTGGACTGCAGTGAAGCACGGCCGTTGCTGGGTGCTGGGCGGCTGGGTGCTGGGCGGCTGGGTGCTGGGCGTTTGCGGGTGTGTCATGGAAGCGAGAATGCGGCGGGGGAGTGGGGCGAGGAAGTGCGTGCGCGTGGGATCGATTACTGAATATCACTGG
>CAZHTX010000191.1:0-10312 GCA_964535475.1 uncultured Pirellulaceae bacterium | reverse complement strand
CAGAAAGGTTTGCCAAGTGATGTTCCGCAGCAGCGTTCGCTGTTCACCGGCTTGAGGACTGGTTGACATGTGATTGCCCTTCAGTCATATGGAAAAATGACATCGATGGCTGAGTGCGTCATTCGTCGGCACAGCAGCCCGCGGGTGCGAAGACGTGTAAGCAATGGAAACCGTGAGCCAGCACCGTTGGCAATTCTATATTATCGAGCCGCGTATCGCAGGGCCGTAGAACCCCAAAGTCACATCTGACGGGGATAAGCCCGTGCAGCTGACTGGCCGCCCCGTCCGTACCGGGGCTTGTCCCCGTTGAACATCGCTCGTTCCTTAGAAAGTTACTTCAGCAACAAAAGCTTCTGATGTAACGTTGATTTGAGCAGAATATGATGTCGTGAGAACGATTCGAGTGTAAAGATGATACCGTTCACCGAAAATGCCGTTCGCGGGTCAAAACGTTCTTGCTCTAACTTGCTAGCCGTAGCTTCTACCCCGGTAGGTTCCTTTTGTGCCTCTACCAAGTCGCGCAGCTGCTCTAACGCTGGTGAAAATTCCGCATATTGTTCGGCTGGTATTTCAATCAACTGTTTTTTTTCGGTCGGCTTCGTTCGCAAAGAAATCATCTTCAATTGGTCTTCCACCTCTATCCAGGCGGTGCCAGTTTCGGGGCCGGAAAGCACGATGGCCTTGAGAGTAATCTTCGGTAACGGCGGGAGCGGTGCAGCGGTTGCACGCGTCGTTGCAACCACCTGCGGAACCGGACGCTGCATCTGTCTGGCGATGTCCTGGGAAGGCGTGGTTGGGTCACTCTCGGCAGCGAAATCATCGGGATTTGACTCGGTAGCGTCCTTGGGAGCACTATTAGTTTCGGGAGGAGGAGTTTGTTGGCCAATCAAGGGCTGCGTGGTGGACAGCATGAGCAGCAGGCAACCAAGGACCATTTTGCCGCGTCGCAACGTATTGATTGGGAGCAATTGTTTCATGTTGCAAATTGTCAGCAGATTCATCATTGCAAGTTTCCTCCAGCGCTGAACAGCGCGACAAAAAAAGCCATGTAGACGTAGCCTACAATGCCACCGACGACTACGATGACGGCGGGTTCCACCAAAGCGCTGAGTCGCTTGATTGCTGATTGTAATTGCGACTCGTGGAAACGTGACACAGATTCTAAAACTTCGTCCATCTGACCAGTCGATTCGGCGACCGAAACCATGCTGGCTAACATCGGCATGTGAGCGTAACGGGTTGCCAAGGGATCGCTGAGCGCTTCACCTTGGATGACTGCATCGCGGGCTGCTGCGACTCGAGAAGCCAAGTATCGATTGCCGTGCAATTGTTCGACCGTTCGCAACGCGTCGAGCACCGTGATTCCGCTGCGAACCATTACAGATAGGCTGCTGGAAAAAGTTACCGTTCCGGAAAGCCGCAGCACGTGGCCAATGACTGGAATCCTCAGCAGCAGTCGATCGATTGTAAGCCGTCCCGGAGGCCACAGGTAAATCAATACGACCGATAAAATCGCCACGACCACGAGCACGACCGAGGTGACTCCATGCACTTGAATCCAGTCGGATACGTCAATCAGTCGCTGAGTCATGCGGGGTAGCCGTTTTCCCATTGCTCCCAAGAACTTCTGTAGCTCGGGAATAACAACCACCACTAGGTAGACCGCGACGGCAATTGCGGCCGCGGCAACAAAGGCAGGGTAAGCCAGTGCCGTGACGAGACTATTGATATTTTGCCGCCGCGTGCGAATTTGTCCTGCCGCGCGGTCGAGCACCATATCGAGGTTTCCCGTTGCCTCGCCAACCCGCACCAATTGAACCACAACGACTGGAAAAGCCTTATGTTCCGATAACGCGTCGGCAAAAGAATTGCCTTCCTGAATCGACTCGGCGACCGCATCCACGATGCGCCGCAGCGGTTGGAATCTGGCTTGCCGAGAAACCGTCCGCAGTGACTCCAGCAGGCTCAGTCCGCTGCGCAACATGACAGCCAGTTGTTCAAGGGCGATCTCAATATCGAGCGAACGGGGTGGCAACCACTGAAACGGGTTCAGAAAACTGAGCGCTTGTTGCAGCTTCCAAGTATCTTCCTCGACCTCCTGGACACTCATCAACTTCAACCCCCGCGACTGCAGGGCCGTGCGGACCGCGGTTGCCGAAGCGGCTGTTTGACTTCCCCGGGTTATTCGCCCGTTGCTGTCGCGTGCCAGGTAGTTGTAGTTGGGCATTTAACTTACCACCTCACCACGTTTGCCAAAACTTCGCCAATCGATGTGGTGCCGTCGGCTAATTTTTCTACAGCATCGTCGACCAGTAACGGACGCTGACTCTGCACGGCGGCCATGGCAAGCTGTTCTTCACCAGCCCCGCCGGCTACCAATTTCGAAAACTCTTCGTCACAGGGAATCAGTTCGAATAACGCGACCCGCCCGGCGTATCCGCGTCCCGCACAATAAATACATCCGACCGGTTCGAATACTTGGCTACCTTCCAGTTCGGGTTTACCAAGGGCGAGGCACTCTTTGGCCGTCATGGAACGCGGTGTGCGGCAATGCGGACACAAGCGGCGCACCAAACGTTGCGCGATACTCAGTCGCAACGTGGCGGCAACCAAAAAACGTTGCATTCCCATGTCGACCAAGCGAGTCACCACGCCGGCGGCGGTGTTGGTGTGCAAAGTGCTGAAGACCAAGTGCCCGGTGAGCGCCGCCTTCATGGCAATTCCGGCCGTCTCTTCGTCACGTATTTCCCCAATCATTACGATGTCAGGGTCATGGCGAAGAATACTGCGCAGCGCCTTGGCGAAATTTACTTTATCGGCGCTATCAACCTCCACTTGTGAAACCCCGGGGATCTCGTACTCAATGGGGTCCTCGACCGTGATCACGTTCCCGCCACGGGACTGTTGCAATTGTTTAATAGCCGCGTACAGCGTGGTTGATTTTCCGCTGCCCGTCGGTCCGGTCAGCAATACCAGACCATGGGGCCGGTGAATGGTTTCTTGGAATAACGCCAAGTCCTGCTCGTTCATGCCGAGAGAAGTCAGCGACAACGCTGTTCCCTGTGCGGCAAGCAAACGCAGCGTTACCCGCTCGCCAAAGCGAGTGGGCAGGGTGGCAGCACGGATATCTATTTTGAGCTGAGCCGGTCCGATACGAGTCGTAAAGCGTCCATCCTGGGCGGCACGCTTTTCGGCGATGTCTAAGCCGGCCATTACTTTCAAACGGCTGACCATCGCGCCTTGTAAATCGCTGGGGAAATCACGATAGACTTCCAATTTACCATCCACGCGAAACTTTACCACGATCTGCGATTCTTGGGGAACAAGATGGATATCCGAGGCATCGCGGAGCACGGCGGCTTGCAGCAATTCGTCACAGATTGAAACCGCATCATCAACGTCGGCTCCTCGCTCGCCACGCCCGCGGAATCTTAAAGGCGAAGGGTCGGCCGCGGAGGGTACCGAGGCGCCGCCATAAATTCGTATCAAAGCGCGGCGTAATGATTCCGGTTCAGCCTCCACCAAACGCACTGGTTGATCGATAAAACGGTTGAGATTCTTGATGGTGTTGGGATCGTCGGTGATCGCACACGCCACGGCAACTTCGTCGCCCAATCGGCATAATGGCAACACACGTTTTCGCAAAGCCAGCGAAGCAGGAATACTCAGTGACCAGGCAGGGTCAATGCGTACCTGATCTAAATCAATCGGCACGCTTTCGGAGAGAGGATCTGATAAGTCTAATTCATGAATGCTCATGGCGTTCTCCTTCGCGATTCACCACGCGTGGACGCCGCGCGAAGTCCGCCAGACGTGCGAAGTCTGGCCAAACGTTCCTGGACCATGTTCGGGTTGCGTGCGTAAGCGGACGCGGTTTGATCGGAAATCTTGCCTTGATATACCAGCCGGGCCAAGTCTTGATCGAGGGTCTGCATGCCAGCGCTGGTACCTGACTCCAGCGACGAATAAATCTGCGCACTTTTGCCGGTGGCAATCAGATTTGCCACCGCCGAATTCACTCGCATGATTTCACTAGCGACCACTCGGCGGGCTAGGCGGTCGCGTCCCGATCTGGCGTCGGCAATGCTGGCGGAGCCGTCCGCGATCATCAAGTGTTGCGAAACTACGGCTCGCAATACCAAAGCCAGCTGACGGCGAACCCCCGACTGCTCTTCGGCTGGAAAAACACTGGTGATACGCTCAATCACACCCACGCTGTCTCCCGCGTGCACGGTCGCAAAGACGAGGTGCCCCGTCTCGGCGGCCGTGATAGCGGTGCGAATCGTCTCCAATTCGCGAATTTCCCCCACCAGAATCACGTCGGGATCTTGTCGCAGCGCTGATACCAGGGCTTGGTAGAAGTTATTCGCGTCAACGCCAATCTGACGTTGGTTGACCAAGCAGTTGCGGCTGGGATGTAAATACTCGATTGGGTCTTCAATCGTAATGATGTGCCCTTGCTGCGTTTCGTTGATGCGATCAATTAACGTGGCTAGCGTAGTGCTTTTTCCGGAACCGGTCGGCCCCGCAACGACTACCAACCCATCTCGCAATTCTGAAAGCTCGTAAAGACTGGTCGGCAATCCCAAGTCTTCCAGCGAACGCAAGCGATCCTCCAAACGGCGAATGGCAATCGCGGTCTGATTCTGTCGGCGAAAAATGTTAAATCGATAACGTCCACCATCGGGCGAGGAAATCGCCCCGTCGATTGACCCTTGGGTTTCCAGCACGCTCAGCTCGCGGCCGTTCATCATCTGCCGAACGAGTGACTCCATGCAGCTTTCGGTCATCACGTCCAGTTCAGGATCACGCTGCAAAATTCCATCCGTGCGGAAGAAGGGAGGCTCACCGGCGGCCAAGTGCAAATCGGATGCTCTCTTTTCCACGCAGCGAGCCAGCAACGTTGCTAACGTGTCGTTGGTTGCGCTTGGCAATAATTCAGCTGCCATGGTTTAGACCAGTAACGTTAGGATCCAGTGTCGCCGCGGCGAATCTAATTCCACCGTATCCAATTCCACTCCCAGCGGCAGCACGCTGGGCATCCTTTCGACTATTTCTCGCAGTGCACTTCGCACGTCATCGAACGAGCCTTCCAAATGTATTTCGTAGGAGGTCCTCACCTGCTCCGGTGGACCAACGGAAAGCGTTCGCGGCGTGCTGCCTGGTGATTTTTCTGCCGCCAGCAGCTCGAAAATTGGGGTTAATGATTTCGGGCTCTGCGTGCCAGCGGTGGCTGCGGTCGATTCGACGACCAACAAACGGTGTCGCTCGAAAACATTAAATATGGCATCGATTGTCTCCGCGGGTCGCTGATATGTTTGCAGTTCGGCCAGCATACTCGCGCGTCGATTTTTGATATCGTTGAGTGATGACTCGGCGGTGTCTAATTCCTGTTGGAGATCTTGCTGGGTCCGTTTGGCCTTAGCCAGGTCTGCCTGCACGTGTCCAAAACTGTGGCGTACATCACCCTCGGCTTCGCTCAGCTTGGTCAACCTCTCTTTCACATCCGTCAGTTCTCGTTGCTGAGGAAAATGAAAGACATAGTTGTAGCCCAACAGGATGAGAGCGACCGGGCCGAGCATTAAGATTGGGCTGGGGCGACGCGTGTGTTTGGTACTCATGGTCGTCTCCGATCGGATTGGGCTACTTCCTCTGCCAATGTTCCCGCCGGGGGAGTGTTCGCCGGTCGTTGATCGCTTGCGTCCAGCAAAATTTTGAACTCACACAGACCGTTGTCGAGAGACTTTGTTTCGGCGGGGTGCACCAGCCAGCCGTTGCCGGTGGCCGACTCCTCCAGCGAGCGGGAAAAACGATTTGCAATCGCCGTTGAAATCGCCACACCAATTAATTCGGCTTGTTGATCGTCACCACGAATTTCTCTTAACCAGAGCTTTCCGCCCTGTGGCTTAACTAAGGCGTCCACCAAGTCTAACCAACGATGCTGGACAAAATATTGTTTCCTCTCAGCGAGCTGCATCTCGCGTTGCAGTTTTGTGGCGGTCGTTGTTGTCGAGGTAATCGCCTTGCTGATTTCAATATTCTCTTTTTCCAAAGCTGTTAATGCTTGCTCGGAGGTTTTCAACAGCTTGGCTTGTCCTTCCAGCTTTTCGATTCTCGTCGTTGCATCGGTGATTTGCTGTTTGGTGATCAAATGGTGCCCCACGCAGCCGAGCAGCGCCAGTAGACCGAGCGCCACCGAGATTGCCGTCGCTCGCTCATTGGACATCGGCCGCTTTTCGGCACGAATAACTGGCAAGGCATCTGGAACATGGAGGTTGGCGGCAAATGTGGTCGCCCACTGCAGCAAACCAGGTTCATGATCGACGCGGATGCAGGTCGCATCCGACCAAGCTCCCGAGGCCTGTTCGGTAAGTCCTTGATCCACCGGGCTGGGCATCGTTGCGGTATCGGTTAACCAATAACCGGTCGTGGTGGCGGGCAGGGTTGGACTTTCACCAAGCCAATCCTCGAGCTCCGATCGCAGCCGGGAACTTTCCAGCGAGCCGGTGAAGACGTTGACATCGCTGACGAGTTTGTCGCTGCCACGGCTGGCAACAATCGCTTCGCCCCAACCTTGAATCATCCACCAAGCCGGTTTATCAGCAGACGTGGAGGTGCCGTTCAGCTGGGGTGGCATCAGCAACGCGGGATGTGTGGCACCGCCCCAGGTTGCGCCCAAAGCCCGCACCGTCGAATCGATCTCACTTAAATCGGCTAGGGGAATTTGCACACACAGCCAATGGGCGTCTCCGCCAGCGCTGGTTTGCGGTATCGCCTTGGTGCTGATCCGTGAATCGAAGGCGGAAATGCCCGAATAGGTCTCCGCTTCGCTGGCGATGGATTGCTGCAGTTCATCACCCGAAACGAGACGCGTGATCTCCAGGGACAGCGGTACCACCCCCAACCAGAAATCGCTAGACACCACCCAGACCTTGCCAGCGCGTCGCGGCCCCAAGCGAAAAGTCGCATCGATCAGCGTTGCCAGCGATTCAGTCTCAAATCGCTCGCGGAGCCAACTGCGGCGAATTCTGGGTCGCCGGCCGCCAGTCAAATCGATCCGTGCGAGCACCCGGGGAGTCAGCAACAACAGCGTATCACTCATCGTAGCTCCATCTCTACTCGACGTTCTCGATTGGCTAGGACCGTCACGTAATAAACGCGAGTCTTGCGAACAACCGCCTCGCCGGAGTCAAATATGTTGTCGTTATTTGCGTCGTCCCACCACAGACCGCGAGCGGCGATTGTGCCATGCAATGTGTCGCCGCGTCGCACCTCATAATTGACCAAGTCAGACATGTGAAGAAACTGGCGTTCTACTGCACCCTGGTTGTCCACATTAGCCGCGTTAACTCCGTATAGCTGTACACCTAATTTTTCTCCCACCCCTAGCACCGGATCAATTCTGCCACCAGTTATCGGATCGATATCAAACAAGCGAAAAACCACGGAGCCGAGGTAATCCGTTGCCAGTATCGTGTCAAAGAGATCTTGTTCGTAACCGTTTGTCCCACCGCTAACGCCATCGCTGCCTAGGCTAAGGATGGTGATTGCTCCTGAGATGTTTTGAAAATCTAGCGGCCGCCCCCAGCCGTCCGTCACCGCGCTGCGACCAACCCCCAGGTTCAAATAAGGGCCGTTCCAACCACCATTGAGCGTTACGTCATTAATGCCATCGTTGTCTGAATCAAAACTATACGAGGCAAATGGCTGAATCACTCCCGGAGGCGCTGCGTTGGCTAGCGCCTCCGCGTCCGAAGGCAAATATCCACAATCCGCGATCACGCCATGAATCAGCAAGCTTCCGCCAGCGTCTCTCAAATCAGCATCCCCAGCGATTGCAACGCGACAATCCTCAATTAGTTTTCGGGTGGACTCGTAGCGACCTTGGTCAGCGACCGGTTGCAGCGATCGAATTGCGGTCGCCGCGAGGACCGCCAGCAAGCCGAGCACGATCACCAGCTCCAACAGGCTAAGTCCGGGCCTTCGCTCGGGGCGCGTCTTCCACGAGTTGACGCGGCGTGGGGTAGATTGTCCGGCGTTTAAAGCGATCATCACGCTATTGTAATTGAAGAGCGACAAAAATATCGTCCCCCACTTCGTCGATCGTGAGTGAATCGGTCGTCGCGTCCGGTGGTGTATCGATCACGCCGTTTGCACCGGCGGAGACGATGCGAATGTCGCGGATCGAGAGCGCCGGATTTACGTCCTGGACAATGATCGGTGAGCCGGGCTGCGTATTGTTGCCCACGCGAACTGGGAAACTGTCCAGCACCGTGGGATCGCCTGCGGTTCCGTAATCCGTGGTAAAGCCACGCGTCGCATCGACTGTGTAGGTCCCGGTCGGTGCCAGCAAATAAGGCCCGTTCCAACCGATTTGTTGCTCGGGATAGGTGGGCGTCATCATGCTGGAACCATCGATCGGGTTGCGGAACAACCAGCGAAGATGAAAGCGATTCGTCTCTGCTGCCTCCGTAGTCGCGCCACCGTCAAAACCAATTAGCTTCGTGTCGCTCCAGTGCTGGACGATTGCATCGCGGATCACCGCCAAATTAGCCCGTGTCGCTTGCTCATTGGCCGCCTCCCGCACGGGAGAACCGAGCCGGATCGCCAATCCGCCCAGTGCCACCAACAAACTTAATACTACTACCAGTTCAATCAGCGACAAAGCGGTTCGCGATGCGATTCGCCTAATGGGCGTGGAATAGTTGCCAGCGAGTTGATTTGTGGGTCGCAAATTGGCAGCAAGCGTTAGAACCGGACTCCTGGATTGGTCGGACACTTTGTGATTGCGAGCGGGGAGGATCGCTATCACCGCGAAGCAGTCCCTGGTCGGATTAACGCACATCATAAAACTCTTCTGCTAAAGTGCCTTGGCCACGGATGCCATCCCGAGTCATCAGCACCGTGCCGCGAAAGCGAACATTACCGCCAACAGCGCCCGCTCCGGGAATCTCAAAGATAACCAAAAAACGAGAATAGACCGTGTTGGGACTACCGACAATCGGCACATGAAACGGCGCTTCTTGAACATGGGTGCCGACCAACGAATTGCGATCACCGAAACCAAAGGCCACGAATATGTTGCCCACTCCCGCGGTCGATCCTGAATTAATCTTCAATTCCCTAAGGACTGCGGCTGGCGAAACTCGGAGGATCGACCCCGAGTCGGTTAGCGGTCGACCATTCAAGCTAGTTCGTACTACTGGTAGGGTGGCTTCAAACGTCGCACTCGCACTCGGCGTTGGATTCATATCAAAGACATGTCTAATGCCACTGCGAGCCAGCACATTGACTTGATTCGTGTCCAACTGCAGCACACGAAACTCGGCCGCTGTTGGCAATTTTGAAAAAGGATTATTTGGTGTCTCTATTAAAGAGTCCAAGTTGTCAGGATAGTCAAAGCTACCTTGCATGGACGCAACTTCCACCAGCTTGCTGACTTCACTGATCGAATCCACCGCGCTGGAAAGCGTGGCAGCTTCTCGATATCCGCCGGCTAATGGAACGAGCAAACCACCCAAGGCCGCCAAAATCGTGAGCACGACGACGAGCTCAAGTAGCGTGAGAGCGGAACGCGTGCCGGCAAATGTTGATAGGAGCAAATGCATGGAGCGGACAATTCGATAGCGAAGCCGTGCAATACAAGGTGTTTCAGCCCCCAATCCAACTGACGACTGAATTGAGATAAAGTCAGCCAACGCGGAAAGAACCGCGTTGGCTGACCGGTAAATTCTAACGATTAACAATCGCTCTCTATTATTCGAAGAACTCAGCGATTGGTTCACCGGGGCCGACGAGTTCGCCATCATGGAAGGAAACAACGCCGACGAATTTCAGTTCCGCATCGCCTGAGGCGGGCGTTCCATCTTCATCGATGATGTCAAATACCAATCCGAAACGGTTGTAGTCGATGTTCGGATTGCCTTCTTCTGGGAAGTGGTAGGGTGCCTCTTGCATCCACTCACCAATTAAATTTGTCTCGTGTCCAAAGCCGAATACAACCAAGGTGGAGGTGGACGGAGCAACCGCTTCTGTCGTGTAGCCGAGTGCAGCGGTGATATCGAGCGGGTTCGCGACTGTCGCCACGTTTACTCCAACTCCCAATGGCAAAGGACCTGTTGTGCTGTCAAATGTTGCGCTACCGCCTCCATCATGCAAAAACAGATTGTCAATTCCCACCGCATTGAGTGCAGCAACCCCGTCGGCCGTTAAAGGTGCAGCGAGCAAGGCTGCGTTTGCTGGGTTCGCCGGGAACAACACACCATCAGTTTCTTGCAAAGAATCCAAATTATTAGGGAACGCGCGGGTTACA
>CAZHTX010000190.1:0-10377 GCA_964535475.1 uncultured Pirellulaceae bacterium | reverse complement strand
CTACACGGCTCTGAACACTCTTTCCCTACACGACGCTCTTCCGATCTCGTTCTTCCCCCACCGCCGGCAGGCAACCTTTGCTATACACGGGCGATACCCTGCGGTTGATCAGCGGGGCAGGGCAAGAACGTGTGCAAATCACAGGCTCGCCCGCTCGGATCGAAATGGCAGACGGTTATTTCAGCGGCCCGCTGGTCGTCGTCGATGGTCGTCAAAATCATGTCGTGATTCGCGATCACGGTACTTTTCAGCTGCCTTCGACGGTGGTCCCCGAGACCAACCAGCAATCGTTTCGTTGGCTGCAACCACCCCGTTGCGAATTCCGCGGCGAGCTAAAGTTTGACGGGCAAGTCGTGAGGATCTCCGACCAAGTCTACCTGTCCGGAAAACTAGCTACCAACGACACCGACGCCGTCTGGGAAATTACCGCGCACGCGCCACTGCTGCAACTGAAGCTTGACCAAGGCATTTCGGTCACCGATCCCACCGCCGCCGGACAAGCCGGCGTGGAGGTCGTGTCACTGATCGGCGAAGGTGCCCCCGTCCAGATCGTAGCCACCCAAACCGCTCCCGACGGTCAATTGCTGGCTCGCCACGTGTTGCTCAACCGACAGCTCGATATGTGGGCAAAGACTTCGCAGTTGCAAGGCCAAGGTCCCGGTTGGTACCGAGCTTGGACTCCGGCGAACGAGTCCAGCCCCTTCCGCACCGTGGTTCCCCCAGGCTCGCTGATGGCCACGCACTTGATGTTCAACGATGGGCTCGAAGGGGACCTGCAGAGCCAACAGCTGACCTTCTTCAACGGCGTTCGCGTCGGTTTGGGGACAGTCTCAAATTGGGATCAACAACTCGATGCGGCCACCATGACCCAGTTGCAGTTAAACCAAGGAACGATCGATTGCGAACGCTTGCGCATTGGCACGTCTCTAGCGGCACAGCCCCCGCCAGGCTTTAACGTCAGTGAACAAACCGCGGCCGGCCGAGCCCCATTCGCTTGGGAATTGCAAGCCGACGGCGGAGTCGCCTTCCGCTTCCTGACACCACGCGGCTTGATCGACGGGACCGCCGCGCGGGCCGCTTACGACAGCAGCAAGGACCTGTTCGTGCTCGATGGCACACCCAGCTACGACGCCGTCGTTCGCAACCGCGAAGTCAACACCGGCAGAGTTCTGTTTAACGTGCAAATGCAACAGTTCACGCTGAATGCCGAGACGCTGGAAGTGCAAGCCTTAATCAATCGAGCAAACGCCCGCCAACCCACTCGCCAACCCACTCGCTAGCACACGAATTAACCGCTAACCCACTATTCGCCAGCCGCGATGGCGTTGGCTTCCGCTAAATCAATCGTGCCCTCGTAGAGTGCCCGGCCGATGATCGCCGCATGCGTGCCGGCTGCTGTCAAGCTGCGGACGTCGTCCAGCGTTGTCACACCGCCGGAAGCGACGACGGGTATGTCAGTCGCTTGCTCCATTTCAGCGAGCGCTGGCATGTTAGGCCCCGACATCATGCCGTCCCGAGCAATATCGGTGTAAATGATTGCCGCCACGTGAGCAGTGCGGCGGCGCAAATCTTGAGCCAACTCGGTCGCCGGCGTGTTACTCGTTTCCAACCACCCATCGGTGGCGACTAAACCGTTGCGAGCATCAATCCCGGCACAAAGTCGTTCTGGGTTGGCGTCGCAGGCCATGGCAAACCAAGCTGGGTTCTTGAGTGCCGCGCTACCGACGATCAACCGCTGCAGCCCCAGGCTCAGCAAGGAGCGAATTGCACCGTCGTCACGCACCCCGCCCCCTAATTGGCAAGGCACATCGACGGCAGCCAGAATCGCTGCAATGGCTTGCCGATTCGCTTCACTTGGTTCATTTCGGGCCGCGTCGAGGTCGACTAGATGCAGTCGTTCGGCGCCCGCTTCAACCCAGTGCCGCGCCATTGCTGCGGGGTCTTCGCCAAATACCGTTTCCCGGTCATAGTCACCTTGCTGCAATCGCACGCAACGGCCATGCCTGAGATCAATCGCGGGCCAAATTTCCATCATCAGCCGATGCCGTTTCCAGTAGTGAGTGCGGGGGGGCCTGGTGATGCGTTCAGCCATTAGCCTCCGGGGGTCTGGCTAAAGTCTATCGTGGCGCCCCAGAGTCGGAAAACCGGGGCCGCCCGCAGAAAAACAATTTCGCGGTTCGGGCGGGGGGCGTAGTGGCCAGGCGAGGGCGGCTCTTTTTTCCTCGAACCGGCTTCTCGTGATACCGCCGCGCGAGATCATGGCGAACTTGAGTGTGTGCCTTTCGTGAAGAGCTAAGTCGTTTGATGGATATAACTTAGGTGAATTCAATGAATTTCCGCATTCGCTCTGAGGAAAACAGCCGACAGCTTTTCCACCGGTCGTCAAAGTAAGTTGGAGTTAATTGTTGATGGCAACCGACCTAGGAGAAACGCGGCGATTCGAGTGGCGAGGCTGCGCCAAAAAGGAGAACTTGAGAGTGGCCAACGGCGGCCGGTTTGACTTCAATGCTAGCAAACCTAGAATCCGTCTCGTTCGCTGATCACTCGACAGAGACACTTTGCGGGCCGACTGGCTTTTAGGTCGGTGGAGGAGTGTGTCGTTCGTCTGTCGAGGATTTTCTGGTCGCAGCCCACATCAGCCACGAGGGAAGGTGCGCTACCGGTATGCCCGCGTTGGAATCGACAGGTGACAGGGAAGTTACTGCAGAAATCGAAGGAGCTTTGAAAAGGCGCTTGGGCGCGGACCGCTTTGATTGGTGGTTCGCTCAAGGGTTGCGGATGGAAGCCGAGGCGACACAACTGCTTGTGTTCGCCCCCAGCGCTTTCGTTTTAGAACGGATCCGGAAACGCTTGCTGACTCATCTTCGCGGTGCTAGCGGAGAGGTTTACGGGCGTGCTGTGACCGTTTGTTTGCGGGTGGTCGAGACCGATGCCGAGTCACCGACCGATGATGGCGATGTTCAAACGATTGCGAGCGTGTTGGCTGTGAATCAACGAGGTTCCAAGCGGCGAACGACCAGCGGTGACGAAGTGAATTCGTCGACCGATGGTGAAGCATTGCCGACGGCCTCAAAGTCTGCCGCCAATGCAGCCAAGCGTGCCGATGCAGCCAAGCGTGCCGATGCAGCCAAGCGTTCGCGTGCGGCGAAGCGTGCCGACTCGGCAAAGACAACCGGCCCGGCAAAGCTTGTCCGCTCCGACACTGGAAGTGGTTTATCAATCAAGCGTGCTGACAGCGAAAACGATCCGAGCGCGCCGGCGGCTCCGACAATTCAGTCGCAGTTAGCTGGTACCAGCTTGGCCAATTTTTGCGTCGGTTCTTGTAATCAGTTGGCCCACATGGCGGCCAAGATGGTAGTCGAGCAACCTGGTTCGGCCTCCCCTTTGTTTTTCTGGGGACCGGCCGGGACGGGGAAAACGCATTTGTTGGCCGCGATCCGCAACGAGCTGCGAATTCGCCACCGTTTACCCCGCGTCGTAATGCTTTCGGCCGAGCAGTTCACGAACGATTTCACCGGTGCGGTTCGCGGCAGCGGTCTGCCTGGCTTTCGGCGGCGTTATCGGGATGTCGATGCCTTGCTGATTGATGATGTGCAGTTTGTCGGGGGCAAGCGAGCGACGCTCCGGGAGTTGCTCTACACGGTCGATACGTTGTTGCGGGGCCGCTGCCAGCTCGCTTTTTCGGCAGATCGACCGCCGCTGGAGTTGGAGGGTCTAAACGAGGAACTTGCCGGGCGAATGGCGGGCGGGATGGTCGGTCCTCTCCGTCCCCTCGACCGGGAAACGCGTCGTCAAGTTCTGGGAGCGATGGCGAAGCGAGATGCGGCGATGATTCGTGACGATGTCCTCGATCGACTCGCCGAAGAATTGGCCGGCGATGGACGTCTGCTCTCCGGCGCCGTCAATCACTTGAGAACGCTGGGGCAGATGTTAGAGCGACCCGCGACCTGGGACGAACTGTTAACATCGGCTCCGGAATTGATCGCCGCGGGTCGTCCGGCGGTCAATTTGAATGACATTCAAAAAGCTGTTTGTGACATGTTCGGCCTGCAAGCCGGCGCGTTGCGATCGCGGGGGCAACAACGTGCGGTCAGCCAACCGCGAATGTTGGCGATGTATTTGGCTCGTCAGTACACGCGGGCCGCTTTCAGCGAGATTGGCGAATACTTTGGCAATCGCAGTCACAGCACGGTGATCGCCGCGACCAAGCGGGTGGAAGACTGGATCGCCGGCAGCAAGCCGTTGCGTCGAGGTGCCCAGTCGGTGCCTCCCCGGCAGATGCTCGAAGCGATCGAGAATTTACTTCGCACCGGCTGAGCTTGGTCGTATTACAAGCTCAATCGCGGCGGTGTTTATCAGGCCGCGTTGCTGCGTACGTAATTGACTTCGCGACGGTCGAAGCCTCGCCCTTGGGGTTCAATTTTGTCAAACAGCGCCCCCAGCAAGCGGGGGCTGAGGCAGACGTAGGACCACAGGAGTCCCAAGGCGAGGCCTCCCATCACGTCACTGGTAAAGTGAGCGAACGAGGCCAAACTCTGGGCCATGGAAAGTCCCAACAGGCTTACGAACAAAATGCGACCGCGAGGAAACATCAAGCACAACCCGATCGTCAATCCCGTTGCGATCGCGGTATGTCCGCTGGGAAACGAGCGTATGCTCGATTCAAAAGCGGCCACGTGATCGAGCGTCCAATCAAAGCTCCACCGCCAAGCCGCTTCAAAGGAAGCCATCTCCAGGTTCAATCGATTGGGGCGACCGCGCAGTACAAATGTGCGGACCAGAACCGCCAACGCACCGGCACCAAAGGCCAGCGTTGCCAGGCGAGGTATGCACCAGCGTTTGCGAGGCGCTAGTTGTAAGATCAGCAGCAGAAAAAATAGCACGCCGATGCCGTGCGAGTAACACTCTGCCAGCTCAATGGTCTTGGCGAGATCCCCTGGCATCGAGCGGTCGAGGAACCACCGCGAAATCGAGACATCAAACAACGTCGTCACCGGGACCATGCCGGCCGCTAGCAGGGTTGCCAACAACAAAGGAACTCGCAACCGACCACGATCGATGCGTTCATCACCACCTTCATAGATTCTCAGCTCACTGGCTGCGTTGACTGGTATCGATGGGGCAGCGGAAAAGCTCGAATCCATGAGCAGACTCCTAGGTCGGCGAAGTGGCGAACGGCCACACAATGCGTCACGGCGCGGAAGCTAACAAAAACGACTCGCCAAGCAATAGAGCGATTTTCTCAGCGTTTGGATGCGAGCCACTCATTGAGCCGCTGTGGGTCAGCCGATGTGAGTCAGCCGATGTGACCGGCGGCTATTGGCGAGTGGTGCTGGCAAACTCCAAGGCAAATTCGCGGTAGATCTCGGCGGCTTGCACGACCTGCTGGCAGTCCACATATTCAACCGCCGCGTGGGCCTGGTCGATGTTGCCTGGCCCCAGAATGATGCTGGGGATCCCCAGCGCGCCAAACTTGCTGGCATCGCTGCAAAAGGGCACGCCCCACAAATTCGCATCGTGCCCGAGCGAGCTCAGCACCGACGTCATGGTTTGCACGGCTGGCGACTCGGGGTTGGTCTCCAGCGGCAGATCGCTCAACATCGGTGGGTGCATCACGGCATCGCAGGCCGGATACTGGACGGCGACCCGACCCAGTAGCTGACGATAGTGTTCCAACACCCAATCGACGGTCTCTCCGGGCAACATTCTGCGGTCGATTTCCACTTCGCACCGGTCGGGAACAAAATTCACCTGAGTACCACCGCGAATGACTCCAATATTGCAAGTTGGTTGTCCGAGCAGCGGATGTTGCTGGGTGACTAAACTGAGATTGTCCTGCTCAATGGCGCGAATCACATGGGCCATGTGTTCAATCGCGTTGACGCCCAGATGGGGTTTCGATGAATGTGCCGCCACGCCTCGCGTTTCAATTTTCCAGCGCACCAACCCTTTGCTGGCAACCACGGCGCGCAATCCAGTCGGCTCCGCCACGATCGCCGCCTCGGCTCGCAACAGCGCCAGCGAGGGACGTTGGCCGGTCAACAACTCGGGATCGACCGGTCCGGCCTGCAAAGAGTCACAGAGGGCAACGACGCCGCGATAGGAGAATTCTTCGTCGATCGTGGCTGCGAACACGACATCGCAAGCTGGTTGCCGGCGGCTCTTCGACAAATTACTCATCGCGTGCATCATCGCCGCCAGCCCCCCCTTGGTGTCGCATGCTCCGCGGCCATAAAGTTTGCCGTCTTTAATCACGGGGTCAAAGGGTGGAATGCTCATCCCGCTCGTCGCCACCGTGTCCATGTGGGCTTCCAGCACAATTCGCCGGCCCCGCTGCAGCCCCGGAATCCGAGCGATCAGGTTGGGACGGCCGGGGTATACCTGTTGACGCCAAGTTTCAATTCCAAACCGCAGGAAATAACCTTCGATATAATCAGCCAACTCACTTTCGTTGACGCCATCCTGATAATTCGGATTGATGCTGTTTATCCGCACTAAGTCGGCTAACGTTTCCAGCACGTCGGGGGGGCCTAGTTTGCTAATTTCCACGCTTGTCGCTCAATTATCGCGTTGGGGACCGTCGGGGCATGAAACTGCCGGCCAGAGCGGTTATGCTGTCTCGTTCTGACAGAGATTTCATCGGTATTTTAGGATCAATAACTATGCTGCGGTTGTGCAGAACGTTCTCATTATTGTTTTTCGCCGTCGGCTTATGTTGCCCGCTAGTGGCGGCAGAGGATCTCGCTCCGCTGGTCGAAAATTCGCTGGCGCGGGCCGGTGATAACCAAACGGAATTGCGTAAGGCGTTGGCCGAAGTTGCTGAAGACCAACGTCCTGGCATGGAGTTCCTCATTGCTTACATGCCAGAGCGTGATCTAACCAGTTTGTCGGCAGAGTTCTTACTCGAAAACGTTCGCTTTGCCTATCGTGCTTGGCAGGAGGCTCCTTGGCGAGCCGATATCTCCGAAGAGCTGTTCTTCAATGATGTTTTACCATACGCGATCATCAATGAACGTCGCGATGCATGGCGGGAAGATTTTTATAACCGATTTCAGCCCTTGATAAAGTCAGCTAAGACTCCCGGTGAGGCGGCCGTCATTCTTAATCAACAAGTCTTCCCGATGTACCAAGTTCAATTCTCGCGGGAACGACCCAAAGCGGACCAAAGCCCTTACGAGACGATCTCCGCGCGGAAAGCTTCCTGTTCCGGGTTGTCGGTGCTGTTGGTGGATGCGTGTCGCGCCGTTGGTATTCCCGCTCGCTTCGCGGGGACTCCTTTGTGGGCTAACAAAAGTGGCAATCACTCCTGGGTCGAAATTTGGGATGGCGATTGGCAATATACCGGCGCCGCTGAGCCATCCGGTGATCGATTGAACCAAGCTTGGTTCAGCGGTCGCGCCACCACGGCAATTCCCGGGCATCCGCTGCATGCAATCTACGCGACCAGTTATCGCAAAACCGACAAGACGTTTCCTTTGGTTTGGGACCGCAACATCGACTACGTCTACGCGGTCGATGTGACGACTCGTTATTTGGCTGCCGATAACCCCGCCAAAACGATCCCGCCGACTCCGGAAACCAAGTTTGACATCGAAGCATCGATGCACGCGGTACGCCAATTGGATACCTTTTTGCAAATCCCACTTGCCGATCGAGAGCCACTGGCCGGCCAAGCATTTTCCCGCGTCCCGCTGACGGCGGCTGACGCTAAATTGGCCAAAGACAAACTGTGGGCCGACCATGCGACACAGATTCGCGAATCCCGCAGTGCCGAGATGGAGGCTAAGCAGATTGTCGAGGGCGAACTAAAAATGCCTTTCTTCTACAGCACGACCGGCGACAAACCGGCGTCCGGAAGAAGTCTTTATATTTCCATGCACGGTGGAGGTGGAGCGCCGGCGCGGGTGAATGATCAACAGTGGGAAAACCAAAAGCGATTGTATAAGATTCCCGAAGGAATATATCTGGCCCCCCGAGCACCGACCAACACTTGGAACCTGTGGCATCAAGGGCACATCGACCGCATGTTCGATCGCTTGATCGAGAATCTCATTGTGTTCGAAGATGTGGATCCCAATCGTGTTTATCTGATGGGGTATTCCGCCGGTGGGGATGGTGTCTATCAATTGGCTCCGCGAATGGCGGATCGTTTCGCGGCCGCTTCGATGATGGCTGGCCATCCAAACGACGCCTCGCCTTTGAGCTTGCGCAATCTACCCTTCTCGATTCAAGTCGGTGGTGAAGACGCCGCCTACAATCGCAACAAAATCGCCGCCAGCTGGGGTGAACAACTCGACAAACTCCAGGAGGCTGACCCGGATGGCTATGTCCACTGGACGAAAATTTACGCAGGCAAAGGACACTGGATGGATCGCGAGGATGCCTCCGCAATTCCCTGGATGGCTGAACTCAATCGCAACCCGTTTCCCACAAAAATCGTCTGGCATCGAGCGGGTGCGACGCACGGCAGATTTTATTGGTTAGCGATCGCTAAGGAAGATCGTCAAGGCAACAGCGAGGTTCGGGCGGAGCTCGCCCAGCAAACGATTACGCTCAGCCCAACGGGTGTTACCAAGCTGTCGATTCGGTTGCATGACAGCATGTTGGATCTGGACGAGGAAGTGACCGTGAAGCTTGCGGACGACATTGTTTATCAAGGCACCGTCGAACGTACGATCGGCATGCTGGCGAAGACGATTGCCGAGCGTGGTGATCCAACAGCGGTCTTTAGCGCTGAGATCACAATCCCCGTCGCGGGTAAAGACTAAAAACCTATCCGGAAACCCAAAAGAACCGCGGCTAGCGCCAAAGCGGCTAATGGTTTGCGGATAGGTTCGAAACGAAACTCTACGGAAGAAGGATCATAACCGTGAAAATTTTTAAGATCATGAAACGATGCGTCTGCCTGCTGCTCAGCTGTTGGCTGATCAGTTCGGCAGCGGCGTCAGTATCTGCGGAGGGAACCATGCAAGTTGCTCAGGTTGAGGGAATCACTGAATACCGTTTGCAAAATGGTACCAGAGTTTTATTGTTTCCCGACGCGTCCAAAAACGTGGTCACGGTCAACATGACCGTATTCGTCGGCTCGCGGCACGAGGGTTATGGCGAAGCGGGTATGGCTCACTTGTTGGAGCATATGCTTTTCAAGGGAACACCACTGCATCCTGACGTCCCCAAGTTGTTAACCGAGAAAGCTGGGCCGGGTAATTTTAACGGCACCACTTGGGTCGACCGAACGAACTATTATGAGACTCTGCCCGCTTCCGAGGAGGCCCTGGAGTTTGCCATTCGGTTTGAAGCCGATCGTTTGGTCAATAGCCATGTGCGAGGTGAAGATCTCGCCAGCGAGATGACCGTGGTCCGCAATGAATTTGAGCAAGGGGAAAATAACCCCTTCGGAATTCTGCTGCAACGGATGACGGCGACGGCCTATGAATGGCACAACTATGGGCGTAACACGATTGGTAACCGCAGCGACATTGAACGCGTGCCAGTTGTTCGACTCAAACAGTTTTATCGCAAGTATTACCGGCCCGACAACGTGATGTTGATTGTGGCGGGCAAGTTTGATCCGCAGCGGGCCTTGGAGTTTGCCGAGCAATACTTTGGTGCGATCCCCCAGCCGGAAACGCCAGTCGATGATACCTACACGATCGAACCACCTCAGGATGGCGAACGAACCGTCGTATTGAGACGCGTTGGCAACACGCAATTAGTCGGCGCGCTCTACCACACCCCGGCTGGAAGTCATCCCGATTACGCCGCCATGCGGATTGTCAGCCGGGTATTGGCCGCGGAGGGGAGCGGACGGTTGTATAAGAATTTGGTTGAGCCCGAGCTGGCCAGCAGCGTTTTCTCTTTCGCCCGCGCATACCACGATCCCGGTGTGTTGGTGGCGGCGGCTCAGGTTTCTGAAAATGGCTCCATTGAGTCCGCTCGCCAAGCCATGTTGGCAACGATCGAGCAAGAATTGCGAGAACAACCGATCACCGAGGCCGAACTCGAACGCGCCCGGCAAGAGATTTTGAAGCAACGTGAGTTGCAAGCCAACAGCACCGATCGAATCGCTGTCTCGCTCAGCGATTGGGCAGCTCAAGGCGATTGGCGGTTGTATTTCTTGTTTCGCGACGTGATCGAATCACTGACGGTGGAGCAAGTTCAGGCGGCTGCGGAGCGATACTTAGTACGTAATAATCGTACCGTGGGCTTATTTATCCCCAGTGAGACTTCCGAGCGGATTACCATTCCGCCCGCACCCGATCTAAATCAAATGCTGGCCGACTATCAAGGTCGAGCTGAGGTGAGCGCGGGCGAAGCGTTCGACCCCAGTCCGGAGAATATTGAGAAACGGACCACGCGGGGAACGTTGGTAGAGGG
>CAZHTX010000189.1:0-10382 GCA_964535475.1 uncultured Pirellulaceae bacterium | reverse complement strand
TCCACCGCCATACTATAACTTTGCTCGTCCGCCTGCCGTGGGCGATCCTTATGAGTTCGACCATGTCGATTACGATCCCGGTATCGATGGCTACGTGTTCACGACTCCTCCTCGAGAAAGGGTGCCGGCGTCTCCCGAGGAAGTTCCGGTGCACGCGACGAAAGGTCACTGATATTTGATCGTTAATTTTTATATACTATTCGCCGGGAAGCTCTTTTGAGCTTTCCGGTATTTTAGATATCAATCGTATCCACTGAAACACTCCTTTCCGATTCGTCTCCCCAATGGCAACTACAGACGCACTCCACGACGCTGCCGATGAGCACGATGATCATCACGATCACCCAGCGTTCTTGGCCCACCACTTCGATACGCCCGAGCAGCAATTTGATTCGGGTAAGTTGGGGATGTGGTTGTTCTTGGTCACAGAAGTCTTGTTCTTCAGTGGTCTATTCTGTGCCTACGCGATTTATCGCTTCTTGCGGCCAGAAGTGTTTTCCGGTTCCAGCATATTTTTGAATACGCAACTGGGGGCGATCAACACCGGAGTGCTGTTGTTTAGCTCGCTGACGATGGCGTGGGCCGTACGTTGTGCTCAGACTGAAGAGCATAAAAAGTTAACAGGCATGTTAGCAGCCACGATTAGCTGCGCGACGATCTTCCTTGGCGTCAAGGCGATTGAGTATTCGCACAAGATTGAGTTGGGCTTGCTGCCTGGTAAATTGTACAGTTACAACGCCGACGCTCCGCATCATGCTGAGGGAATCTCGCTCTCTCTGGTGTGGATGTGTGTGCCCTTTGTCATTTCGACTTTGGGACTGTTGGTCTGGTATGCCGTTGCCGCGATCAGTGCCAATAAGTTTCAAATGCGAGTTGCCGGGCCATTGTTGGTCGCGTCATCCTGTTTCTTTGTTGGTGTTGGATTGGGCAGCATTCTGGAGTCCGGGGGATCTGACCACGCTGATCACGGAGCCATGGCGGCGGGCGAAGCTGAGAATGGTGGTGATGCGAATGTGGCGGGTGATCACGGTGATGGAGGGCATGCGGAGGATAAGCAGACGGGCGATGATCATGCCGGCGACGATCACGCCGACGCCTCCGCCACGGACGCCTCGGAGGTTGCGGTGGCGGAAGCCGAAGCGCAGCTTGCTGGACAGACGCTATTAAATCAGTTAGCCGAAGAGCCGACCAATACGGGAGTTCGGCAACGCATTAAAGCGGAGGAGCAGCAGTTGGGTTTGGCGGGTGGCGTGAATGCCGCACCGGCCGACCGCGGTGTGATGGTTGAAGAGTCCACCATCGAGATCACCAATCCACAACTGGCTGGCGTGTTCTTCAGCATTTATTACTGCATGACCGGAATTCACGCGATTCACATTTTGGCCGGTATTGGCGTGTTGGTTTGGTTGCTTGTCCGCTCAGTGAGGCTCGATTTCAACCGTCAGTATTTTGGTCCCGTCGATTACGTGGGTCTGTACTGGCACATTGTCGACTTGATTTGGATTTACCTCTTTCCGCTTTTGTACCTAATTCGCTAAGGACCTATCCGAAAACCCAGAAGAACCGCGGCTAGCGCCAAAGCGGCTGATCTTTTTCGGGTAGGTTTGTAAGTCCGCCAATGATTTGGGGCGGCTCTAGGATCCGCCGCGTTTGTCTTCACTTACCATACAACATCCGTTACCTGACCGTTATGTCTCACGAATCCACCGCATCAGCCCACGACGATGGGCATTCAGGTCATGACTTTGCTCACCCGTTTCCGGTGTGGGGGCTATTGGCGGTATTTTTCGCGTTAGTCTTTCTGACGATCGTCACGGTCGCCCAGTCGAAGTTCGATTTGGGTTCTTGGGAAGTCTTCTTCAGTCTGTTCATCGCCACCATCAAAGCTAGTTTGGTCGTGCTGTTTTTCATGCACTTGGCCTTCGACAAGTCGTACAACGCGGTTGTGTTTATCGGGTCGTTATTGTTCGTCTCGTTGTTTCTAGGTTTCACGTTGATGGACTCTCAAACGACCAAGCAGGACCGTATTCCTGCGGAAATTAAGTTTTTCCAGCAGCCTGAGTAATCGCTACAGATGGCGAGATCTGACTAAGTTAATCCGCATTTTACCTGTCAGGTGTAGTTGGATCCCGTCACGGTCTTCAATTGCCTTCCATATTCGTGCAGTGGCAGCGAGACGTTTCCTTGCGGGGAGCAAGTTGCCTTTTTGTCGTTGTAGGCAATACATCTGCAGGTTAGGCAATGTCGATCGACACACTGCCGGTCGGATACCGATTGGCCGACCCCATTTACGATGTCAATGGGGTGCTGTTGCTCGATCAGGGCATTGTGTTGACGGCGAGCTTTGTCCAGACGCTGAGAACACGGGGAATCCAGCAGGTACGAGTTGGTAAGCCCAAGGCCGCCGCCACCAAGTCCCCTACCCCAAAAGCGAAACGTAGCTCAGCCTTTGCGATGGACCGGCTGCTGGAGCAAGTCCGGCACCGCTTAAGTCATTTAGCACGTCAACCCTTGACGAAGACGACGCGGGCCGCTGAGGATTTCGATCCGCATGCCAAGCTACAGTTTGCGGTTCATATCGAGGAATCGGCTGCCGTAATCAGCGATGTATTGGCGCAGATCGAAGCGGGGGAATTGGTCGATATCGATCACATCCAATCGACAACGGCTCAGCAGCTATTGGACGTCACTGCCGACGTCGACTTGGCAATGCTGTCGGCCTTCGAGTTGGACCCAGAGGACGAAGCGTTCAATCAGCGACTGCATCGCACGGCTTTGCAAACTTCCGTATTGTCGTTGGCGGTGGGTGTGCAGCTGGGGATGGATGTGGAGAATCTGCTGCACTTGGGCACCTCGGCGATGCTCTGTGACATAGGACTTTCGCGACATTTTTCCACCGCCGTCCTGAAAGAGCGCGGTGAATCGCAGCAGGCAGGAGGCAACCGTCAATATCTCCAGCATCCTGAACGTGGTTTCGAGCAACTTGTCGCCTTAAAATTGGTACCTGGTCCGATCCTGCAGGCGGTGAGGCAGCACCATGAGCTGATTGATGGCACTGGGTTTCCGCACGGGATCGGCGGTCAGCGGGTCTGTCTGGGGGCGAGAATCATCGGTGTGGTGCAAGCATACTTAGCCCTTACCGAACCACTGGACGCGAGCGAGGGTTATTTGGGAGCTGATTGTGTCGCCTATTTGATGCATCACGCTTTGGAGGGCCGTTTCGATTTGCCTGTTATGAAAGCCTTTGTGAAGACCGTTTCGGTGTATCCAATCGGCTCGGTTGTGCGACTCAACGACCACCGCACGGGCACGGTATTTCGCACTTGCGGAGGTGATTCGTTGCGGCCCGTGCTGCGTGTGGAAGGAGAAATTTGCGATCTGCAGGAGGGAACATTGCGGATTGTGGAACCGTTACTTGAGGATCGATCCTCGCGACGGCGGTTACCGACGCGATTGATGCGCGAGGTGCTGTGGTAAGTTGTTGGGGCAGCAGGAGTGGCGTGGCGAGGCGATTTGCGCCCCCCGTTCCCGTCATCGCGCGTTCGGTTTACGCTGGGAGCTTGTCTCTACGTTCATCACTTGGCGGATGGGAAAGATCGTTTGGCGCGTCTGTTGATAACCTCCGGGCCCACCCGGCAGTACTTGGATCCTGTACGCTATTTGACCAATGCCAGCAGCGGACGGATGGGCGTGTCGTTGGTAACGGCCGCGTTGGCTTTGGGGCATGAGGTGGTCGTCGTGACGGGGCCGGTAAGTGTCGAGTATCCCCCTGGCTGTCGCGTGTTGCCGGTGGAAACGACTGATCAAATGCTGGAATTGGCCTGTCGCGAATTCGCTAGTTGTGACGGCTGTATTGGTGCGGCCGCACCCTGCGATTATCGCCCCCAGCAGGTCGCCGAGCAGAAGTTGGCCAAGACGGGCCAGCCGCTAACTTTGCACTTGGTGGAAACTGCCGACGTGGTGGCCACGCTGGGACAACGCAAACGGGCTGACCAATGGGTAGTGGGCTTTGCTTTGGAGACCGAGGATCGCCGTTTTCGCGCGACGGTCAAGCTGGAGCGAAAACATTGCGATTTGATGGTCAGCAACGGGCCGCAAGCGATCAACGCGGATGACACGCAAGTCGAATTACTGGCTCCCGACGGCAGCGTGCTGGCAGAATTTCAGGGCACGAAGCAGCGGGTCGCCGATGGGCTGCTGCGCGAGATCGACAGCCGTTTGATACAACCCTTTAACAACCGACAGTCGCGAGCCGAACATGACCACTAAAGCCACTGCGGAGTTATCGGTTGAACTGGGCAGATTGCGACTCAAAAATCCAATTTTGGTCGCCTCCGGCACCTTCGGCTACGCGCGGGAAATGGAGCAGATCGTCGACTGTAATCTGCTTGGTGGGATTGTCCCGAAGACGATCACCGCGGCACCGCGAATTGGCAATCAGCCGTGGCGAACGGTGGAAACGTCAGCCGGTTTGTTGAACTCGATTGGGCTCGACAACGATGGCGTCGATGCGTTCATCAAGAATCATCTGCCCTACTTGGCCGGCATTGATTCGGCGATCATCGTCAGCATTGCCGGCAAGACCGAAACGGAGTTCGCTGAATTGGCCCAGCAGATAGGAGCTTGCCCGGGCGTGGCGGCGATCGAATTGAACCTCTCTTGCCCGAACGTCTCGGGAGGCGTTGATTACGCCACGAATCCGGCGGCCTGCGAGCGTTGTGTGGCTGCGGCCCGGGCCGTTTGCGAGCTGCCGATTCTAGCCAAACTGACACCCAATGTAACTCGCATCGTCGACATCGCCGCGGCAGCCAAAGAGGGAGGCGCCGATGCGGTTTGTTTGATCAACACGGTGTTGGGGATGGCGATTGATTGGCGAGGTCGACGTCCGTTGTTGGGCAACGTGATGGGCGGTTTGAGTGGCCCGGCGATCAAGCCGATCGCGCTGCGTTGCGTTTTTCAAGTTGCTCAAGCTGTGGAAATACCGATCATCGGCATCGGCGGCATCCAATCGCTCGATGACGTAATGGAATTTTTGGTTGCCGGAGCGACTGCGGTGCAACTGGGAACGGTGAATTATTACGACCCCACGATTTCAGAGCGGATGGTCGCCGAATTGCCAGCGGCGATCGCCGAACTGGGCGCGTCGAGCGTTAGCCAGATTGTCGGTTCTCTGCGACTGCAGGCATAGGCAAGCTAGCCACGGTTCCCGTTCGCCGTTTATTTCCCGATACAAAAACGGGAAAAAATCGAGTCCAAAATATCGTCCGTGTAAACCGCTCCGGTGACGCGTCCGATGGCGTCGATAGCCAACCGCATTTCGGCGGCCACCAGCTCGTGCCCGCCACTTGCCCGGACGACCTCAGCAGCCGCCTGCAATCCGGCTGCGGCATCTTGCAAGCTTTCACGACAGCGAGCCGCCGTGGCCGCCACCGCCCCCTCTTCGGTCGCCAAGCTTAGCTCGGTGACAACCACGTCGAGCAACGCTGGGATGCCTTCGTTCGCTAGCGAGCTGATTACCAACCAGCCGTTAGCTTGCAGCGAGGCTCGTTGGTCTTGATCGAGCAAATCGGCTTGGGTGGCAACCGCCAATTGCGGAACCTGCCTGGTCGATTTGACAGCCTGCTGCAATTTACGCTGCACGCTCGCCAGCGTTTGCTCCGCCGAGTCCATTGCGGAGGAACCAACTTGACACCACAACCGCACATCGGCTTGCGCTACGATCGCCTGCCCCAACGATTGAGCTTGCTCCGAAATTGTCCCGGCCTGCTCCTGCGTTATCGTCAACAAGTCGCTGCGCGCCGAATCATCATCGTTGACGGTACCTTCACGGCTGGCGTTCCGCTCAATACCGGCCGTATCGACAATTCGCACCGCCAGACCTTGATGCTGCAGGCGAACTTCGACGGGATCGCGCGTCGTGCCGGCAGCCGCCGAGACCAATGCTGACTCGGCTCCCGAAAGGCGATTGAGCAGACAGCTTTTCCCCGCGTTGGCTGGCCCCCACAAGGCGATCAAGGGCAGCTCGCCACCGCGTGCTTGGGAACGCATCCGCGTCACGGTGGCGTGAATCGTTTCCGCGATCGCCGCCAACCGGGTAGCCAATTGCACGTCGTCAATAAACTCGATGTCCTCGTCGACAAAATCAAGTCCCGCTTCGAGATCGGCAAGCAAGTTAATCAGCTCGCTGCGAAGTTGATCCAAGGGCGAGGAAATGCCGCCGGTCAACTGATCGAGTGCCGCGCCCAAGCCGACATCATCTTCCGCGTCGATCACTCCTAAAACCGCTTCGGCTTGCAATAAATCGAGCCGGCCTGCCAAGAAAGCGCGAAGGGTAAACTCGCCCGGTTGGGCCAGACGGGCACCCTGGGCGCAGAGCCGATCGAGCGTTTGCTGCAGCAACGGGGCGGCACCGAGCAGATGCAATTCGGCGGCCGGTTGCCCCGTGTAACTGCGGTTGTCAGGCCAGAAAAGTAAAGTCGTCGCGACGCTGCCCAGCGGCCAGCCCAAGTCGAGCTGGGTGTCGATCACTTTGGCTGGCGACTTTTTCTCGGCAAGCTGGGGGGCGAACGTCGTGGGGGGCAAAATTTGCCGCAGCAACTCGGCCGTTCCCGGGCCGCTGATCCGCACCACCCCGCGGGGAGCGGACCCCGGCGGCGAAGCGATCGCGCAAATTGTGTCACTGCTATCGAACATGTCTATCAGTCATTTTGTTGGTAAAGCGGTCGATTTCAGCCTCGTGCAAACAACCGACCTTGTGATTTTATCAACCAGCGCTAACAATTAGAGGTGCCAGCGACGGAAAAGCTGCGGAAAAGGGAAGAAGGTTTTTCCCGGTTTCGCAGGCCCCAAGTTTCCACCTAGTCAAGGATGACCCCCGTGAACGGCTCGAACGACGAAAATCCGTTTGCCATCCTGCCCCGCCGCCCCAAACCGTGGCGAGCGATCGGGCGCTCCTTGGGACTGTTGCTGTGTTGTTGCTTGGCGGTCTACGGGTTACACATCGCCAGCCGGGGTTGGCTGCTCAGCCGTTTGGCTCACAACTTAGACCAGCACGCTCCCGCGGTGCAGCGAGAGCGTTTAGCCATGTTGGCCGAGTTCGGTGTCGACGGGTTGCCAGTTTTGGTCAACTGCTTGGCGGCCGACGATCGCCGTTTGGCTCAGCAAGCGTACGCGGAAATTCAACGCATGCGAGGCCGATGGGAAACCGGCACGTCACTGAATCCGACCGCCGCCAATGAAGTTTTGGTCTCAGCAATCGCTGCGGCAGCGACCGATTTCCCCGCCGACCGCCGCCGCTGGCTGGTCGATTTACTGAACGCCACGCTAGTCAGCACGGTCGACTCGGAAAAGACGCGAGATGCCGAGACCTATCGCCGGGCACAGCGTCTGTTGGCGGTGCTCGCCCCGTCCGGCTCGGACGTTGCCCAGTCGCTGCTTGCCGGCCGCAGCCGAGCACTGGATGAGAACGACGAGGTGCAAGACGACGAAATACAAAACGACGCACGGCCACGGTTGGCTACCGTCGGCGATGCGACCGGCTTGCCGCGACGTTTACAACCGCTGCCAACCCGCTTTCTCGGCACGCTGGCCTCAGATGCTGACCGGAATTCCACCAACGCGGATGACGACACGCTGGGGCGTTTTCCCACCGACCCGCCAACGATCAACGAATCGGCCGAACGCTCTGGCTTTGCTGACGGAGCTGCTGATGGAGCTAACGAAAGAGGTCGGGCTGACGGAAATCTCGACGATGGCACTCTGAGTAACCCGGCACCGTCCGCCGCGTTGCTCTCGGTGCCGACCGACGTGATCGCCCTGACCGCGGCGGCTCGGGGCGCGATTGGCGACAATCCCTTATCTGCCTTCGATACTCGATCGGTGATTTATTCGATCAACAGCGTGCGTCCTAATTTACGCGCGGCGGCCGAACGCGAACTACGTGCGCGGGGCTTCACCGCCGGTGACTTGGCGCTCGCAGCCCAGTTAGTGTCTCCCGACGCCAGCGTGCGGCTGAGCATGATCAGCGAACTACCGCGACGCGCGGATGTCGACCCTCGCCAATGGTTGCTGTGGCTAGCCGCTGACACGGAACGCGACGTGCGATTGGAAGCGATCTCCATCCTGGGCACGATGGATGATCCGGCAGTAAAACAAGCACTCCGCGAGCTATTGAAGGAGGAACGCGACACGACCGTCGCCAGCCGTTTGCGGCGGGTGTTGGGGCTCCGCTAAGTCGCCTTTCGCTCCTCCCTGGCCGCCGCGGAAAATTTTGGCAATAAGAAGCTTTTGATCACATTGCACGAAGCCCGTAGCAGTAACGTTTATTTGCGGCGACATATACGATGCAATGGAATAAAGGCAAGACTTAGCGAGGGAGAGTATCTTTACTATTGCGCGCACGCTCCTCGCACGACGCAAACGGCGCAACCTCCGGAGCTGCCGCAGCCCCCTTCGCCTGTACCACAAGCCGGACCGCAACCTTCGGCCATCAGTTTGGCAAATTGCTTTAAGCGAGCACGCTGCTCGTAAACGTCAGCCAACTCGTCGACAACCTCCTGCAACGCCTCATCGACTTCGCCGAGAAAATGAAAGATTAACGTGCGACCATCGAACAGGTGCTCGACGTCCAACAGCACAACCGACAATTCACGGCGCGCGATTTCGGCCTGGCAATCTTGCACCGCCCGCTGCTTGTGACGCTCGAGTCGTTGATCGAGCAACGCGTCTTCGCTAGTAAAGGGACGCACGATCCGCAGGCTATGCTGGTCGCTGAGGGGGGAGTTTCGGCCAATGGAATCGAGTCCAGCCAAGATGGGTCCAGCGATCCGGCCGATCTCCAAGCCCCGCGGAGTGCGGCAGATCACTCGGCTCCCCCGCGGCAATTGGGGCTCGCTGTCCCATGCGCATGGCAACACATCACCCATGGGACCGACGTGAACGAAATAGCTGGAGATCATGGAAAACGCTTTGGTGGGCTAATGGTCGCTTGGCCGAGTCATTTGCTGAGTCAGCCGCCGGACTTGTCGACTGGCTGCATTATAGACGCTGCCGGCGGCGACCGAGAGCCGCGTGCGACTACTTGCGTTGTCGCCGGATGACGATCACGATAATGGGATTCAAGTGGCTTTGATTGGACCTTTTCGATACTTTTCGGCGGGAAAACGCACGTGACGGACTTGATGCAAGCGGTACAGCAATGGGATGCTCTGGCAGATAAATCACTGGAAACCGGCACAATTTCCCGCGCCGAAGCGTTGACGGTCCTGCAAGCTGGTGACGAACAGTTGCTCAGTTTGCTGGCAGCCGCCTACCGAGTTCGCCGCGCCCATTTTGGCAACTCGGTCCAGCTCTACTTCTTAATGAACGCCAAAAGTGGACTCTGCCCGGAGGATTGTGGCTACTGCAGCCAATCGAAAATCGCCACGGCCCCCGTGCAGAAGTATACAATATTACAGCGAGACAAGCTGCTCGATGCCGCCCGCATGGCCAAAGAGCGGGGTGCGAAAACCTATTGCCTGGTCATTTCGGCACGCGGTCCCAACGAACGGGAAATGAAAGCGGTGGAGACCATCGTGCCCGAAATCAAGGAGAAGTATGGGCTCGACATTTGCGCCTGCTTGGGCATCCTCAGCGACGATCAAGCCCAGCGGCTGAAGGCTTGCGGCGTTAACCGCGTCAACCACAACTTGAATACCAGCGAAAACTTTTATGAGTCGATCTGCTCGACGCACGGCTACGAGGATCGCATCAGCACGCTGCAAGCGGTGCGGGACGCCGGGCTGGAGTTGTGCAGCGGCGGGATCATTGGCATGGGCGAAGCCGATGAGGACGTCGTCGACATGGCCTTTGCGCTGCATGATTTGAAAGTCGAATCGATCCCGCTCAACTTTCTCAATTCAATCGAAGGCACGCCCCTGCAAGGCACATCTCAGCTCACGCCGCAGTACTGTCTCAAAGCGTTGGCCATGTTTCGTTTGGTAAACCCAACTCGCGAGCTAAGGATTTCGGGAGGCCGTGAAATCCACCTCCGCGGCTTGCAACCGCTGGGGTTGTATGCTGCCAATTCGCTGTTCGTGGGCGACTACTTAACGACTGCCGGCCAAGCACCTGAGGAAGACTATCAAATGATCCGCGATCTAGGCTTTGAAGTCACCGGCGGCGTGCCACCAACCGCTTAACTGCGAACGCAGAGTGATTAGAGCGTGAGCAGCGCTTGGCCGGCTGAAGCCGGGACACCAGCGCATGCTGGTGTCCAGCCTTTAGGCGCCCGGTAGGAGCAGGCTTGGCCGGCTGAAGCCGGGACACCAGCGCACGTTGGTGTCCAGCCTTTAGGCGCCCGGCATGAACAGCGCTTGGCCGGCTGAAGCCGGGACACCAGCGCA
>CAZHTX010000188.1:2632-10395 GCA_964535475.1 uncultured Pirellulaceae bacterium | reverse complement strand
CCCTGCCCAGCCCTTTGCATGCCGTGATCGAAGTGGCCGAACCCCTGGTGGTCAAAGACGAACGACCTCCGCGCGGCCAAGTCGATCCCTTCCTCGTCGAGCTGCGAAACAGCTTGGAAAATATGCTCGGGCGTCTGGCCGGCGAGGCGCACCCGGTGCGTTAGGCCAGTAGGGCGTCGAGTTCCATCTCAGCTTCCTCGTCGGACAATTCCTCCGGCGCTGCGTTCCCCACCATCCCGCGGACTTGGTTGAAATGGTTGAGTAGCTCGGGAAAGTAATCCTCTTCGGCGATCTCCAGCCGAGCTGACTTTTGATCCTCAACTAACTCGGCCAAACCGGCTTGAACCTGCAACACTGGCGTGACAATCCGTTGGCTGACTCGCAACGTGTCGTAAACAACCAGCGGCAACAGCAACAAGATTGCCGGCAGCCAATGCAGGGCATCAAAAGCATAGGCGCGGATATGTTCCCAGAGCGATTGCTCCGGGTCGTATAACATCTGAGTGAAAAATAACACGACCGCAAAGTAGGTCACGCAGGCGACCCAGTGCAGTATCGTGCGGATCGCCAATGTCCACTGGATTTTTGGTTCGATCACCAGCGGCTTGACGATCGCCGTGGTGGGCACTTTGTCGCTTACAGATTCGTTCGAGTCCGCTGAGGAACTCAGGGAAGGATCTTCAAGTGATGGGGCGGGCACTTCGGTGAGCTCCGGGGGCAGCGGTCGCGTCGGCGGGCAATGCCGGTGGGCAGCAGAGGTCTCTTACAACGATCTGTCTTGTAACTTGAGCTGGCTAGTTCGACGCGTTGATGATGGCGTCCGCCGAGTTATCGAGGTTTCCCCGCAGGGAATCGGCGAGCGTGCTAACGGCCGAAGCGCAGACGCCGATGATCAGTGCCAGCATCACGGCGTACTCGACCGCCGTGGGACCGTCTTCCTCTGAAATTAAGGAGCGGCCTTGGCGATAGACATAGGCGAATATGTCCAGAGTGCGGTTCCAGCTCATGGTTGATCCACGGGAAAGGTGATACTGGGGGGCAAATGCTCCCTGAATCGTCTGCATAGCGTCATTGCGGAGAAAGTGCATCCTGTCTGTGGTAACTCTAGGCTGTAAATTCACCTGAGGCGTTTTACCCTACGGAAATCGTGAGCTAGGCCACCATCCTCGGTTGCCGACTTTACCGAAATTACCAGTTGTACCTGCCACTATTTGAAGCATGCTGAGTAAGTGGTAGTCTCATGCGGTGCGGTTCCGCATCTTACCACCCGCTACTCCACTCCCAGCTCGTTCATGTTCGGTCCCGTATTTGCCCGAGAAGCGGTCGTATCCCCGCGACGCACGCGTACTTATTTGGCGCGAGCCTTGTACGTTTTGAGCCTGTTCTTGCTGCTGTGCACCGGTTATTTAGTGTTGGCTGGCACGCAGCCGCTGCGAACTTCGAGCGATTTGGCCAAATTTGGGGGCTGGATGTTCCTCCTCTTGGCACCGCTGCAACTGCTGATTTTGGGGTTTCAAGCCGCCGTCACGGCCGCCAGCAGCGTGGCTCAGGAAAAAGATCGCCGCACCTTGATTTTGTTGCTGCTGACTCGCGTCACTGGCTTTGAATTGGTTGTTGGCAAACTGACCGCCAGCCTGCTCGGTGTGCTGACGATGTTAGCCGCCGCCCTGCCCTTGTTCTTAGCCCTCACGCTGTTCGGTGGCGTCTCGCCGCGGCAGGTGGGCGATGTTTATTTGGTTACCTTCGCCACGATTGTGGCAGCTGCCAGCGTCGGTACGGTGGTTGGCCTCTGGCGGGAGAAGAGTTTCCAGACGATCGCCGTCACACTGTTGACGATCACGCTTTGGTTAGGTTGCTGGGAAATCGTTGCTGCCGGCGTATTGCCCGGGCTTACGGCCTCGCAAGCCTCGGGGTTGGCCGGACTGTTCAGTCCCGCCCGCGCGCTGCTGGCCGCCGCACAGCCGCTGGAGAGTGCCAATTTCGCCGGCTTGCGTCCCGCCCTCGCTTATTCGTTTGTCACCCTGCTGCTGGCTGCCGCCATTTCCGGCTGGGGTATCCGCCAAGTCCGCCGCTGGAATCCCTCGCGAGAAGTTCGCGGCACCTTTGTGGCTCCCACCGCGACCGGCCAGGCTGTTGCTGAGGTGGGGGCAGCTGAGGTGGGGGCTGCTGCTGCTGAGGTGCCTGCTGATACTGAGGGGGCTGCTGATACTGAGGGGGCTGCAGCCAGTTGGCGAGTTCGTAAGCCGCGGCGAGTTTGGGATAATCCCATTTTGTGGCGGGAGATGCGAACGCGAGCTTACGGCAGCAAGATCTTTGTGATTCGCTTGGCTTATTTGATGTTGTTCGCCCTGGTCGCCGCTGCGGTCTGGAATTTGGTGCAGACGGGAGTTGCCGTGGAGCGACCTGAGGTCAGCGGTCGGGCGTTGCCGGCGGCCACTTTACCGATGGCTTCGATCTTGGTGATCAGTTTAGTGATCGTGAATGCTTTGGCGGTCAATTCGATCACCAGCGAGCGCGACGTGTTGGCGATCGATTTGTTGTTGGTCACCGACTTGTCACCTCGCGAATTCATCTTTGGCAAATTATTGGGCGTCCTGTACGTCACCAAGGAGATGATTCTGTTACCTTTGGGGTTGACCATTTATCTATCGATGACCAGCGTGATCACGGTCGAGAGCATGGTATTTGCCTTGTTAGCTGGTTGTGTCTTATATATTTTCGTTACCATGCTGGGCGTCCACTGTGGATTGACCTATGCGGCGGGTCGCACAGCCACCTTGGTCAGTTTGGGAACGGTCTTTTTTCTCTGCGTGGGCATTGCGATTTGCATGGTGATCATGGTCAGTTTCCGGGGCGCGTTTCAATTGCAACTGGCTCCTTTCTTGATCATCATTCTCGGTGGTGGTGCCGCTTTGTACGCAGCCATTGGTTGGCGGAACCCGTCCAGCGCCATCTTTGCCGCATCGATTGCCTTGCCGATGGTGACTTACTACGCGATCACTCAATTTTTATTACAACAAGATCATGCGCCGGTGGCTGCCACGATTTTGGCCGGTTACGGTTTTGCCACGGCGGCGATGTTGATTCCCGCTTTGAGTGAATTTGACGTGGCCGATCATCATGGTGCTGGACGCGGTGAGGAAGGAGCCTGAGCATGTGGCAGGTGATCCTGCCCTGGTTGGCGCCGATGCTGGCGTTGATTTTGGTCAGTGCTTTCTTCAGTGGTTCCGAAGCGGCCTTGTTTTCCTTGCGAACGCGTGATCGCCGCGCGCTGGCGCGTGGTCCGTTGGGTGGCCGCGTGGCGGTGCGTCTATTGGATGATCCAGAGACGTTGTTGTCGACGGTTCTGTTTTGGAACCTGTTGTTCAACATGACCTACTTTGCGATTGCGTCCATCGTGGGTGCCAAGCTGGAGTCAGTCGGCACCGCTCAGGTCGCCGGTTTTACGATTCTCAGCTTGGTCAGCATCATTTTTTTCAGCGAGATGTTGCCCAAGAGCATTGCTGTGTTGAGTCCCATGCGGTTTGCCCGCTTGGCTGGTCCTCCGCTGGCGATCGCGGTCAAGGTGTTGACCCCAATTTTGCCGCTGGTCCGGATTTCCAACACGGTGGCCCGGCGTCTGCTTTGGCCAAGCTTCAAGCCGGAGCGGGATCTCGAAGTTGCCGACATTGAGCGGGCCATCGAATTGGGCACGGGAGACGCGGCCTTGGCGGCGCGGGAACGTGCCGCCCTCCGCCAGCTGGTGCAACTGGCGACAACCCGTGTGGATGAATGGATGCTGCCGCGGAATTTCTTGCAGTTTCACCGGGGGCCAATCACGGCGCAGGCAATCGCCGGCGGGACCTCACCCTCGGGGTATGTGCTGATTGCCGAGCCGGAGAGTGATGAGATTGTCGCCTCGATTGCCGTTCGCCGCTTGCGGCCGAGTCAAATGGACGATTTGGCCGCCTGCGTGGAGAGCGTTATCTTCGTCCCCTGGTCGGCCAACGTGGCGACCGCCTTCGATGCGCTCGAAGCGGCGGAGCGGCAAGTTGTCGGGGTGGTTAACGAATATGGTGAAACGGTCGGCGTGCTGACGCTGGAGATGATTCTCGAAGGCATCCTCCGCTTGCACCCCGGACGGCCGCCGGAAAGTGGTGCTCAGGCTCATTTTGAGCAACTTGCCGAAGGAGTTTGGCGAGTCAGCGGGATGATGAGCGTGCGGCGGTTAGCGGAATACTTAGGAGCCACTCCGCCGGAGGGCCGCAGCGTCACGGTGGCTGGCATGATGCAGGAGGCCAACGAGCGGTTTCCTCGTCCTGGCGACACCTGCCAGTGGGAAGGGTTTGATTTCCAAGTCGTCGAGGCGGGTGAGACGCAGGCCGATTCCCGCGGCGAAGAGGAAACCTCAGCCGCTGCTCGCGCGGGCGAGCGACGTCGGCAAGTGTTGATTGAGGTACGTCAACACGTTGGCGAGGAGGGTGGCTCATGACCTTTGCACTCATCTGTTTCGCCATCGGCATGGCACTCAGCGCTTTTTTCAGCGGCAGCGAAACCGGCATGTATCGCGTGCCTCGCATTCGCTTGGTGCTGGACGGTTTATCCGGCAGTCGCATCGCCCGCGGCTTAGTCTGGTTGCTGAATAATCCAGCTCTGTTTGTGGCCACCACCTTGGTCGGCAACAACGTGGCCAATTACATGGTCAGTTTAGCAATCGTGCTGGGGACGGCTGCGGTTTGGCCCGGCGGTGGCGAGACGGCCGAGTTGTTGGGCCCAGTCTTTTTGACTCCCTTCGTATTTGTGTTTGGTGAGTTGCTACCGAAGTATTTGTTTTTCCACGCGCCCCACCGGTTGTTGAAATTTACCGGCGGGCCCTTTCTGATTTTCACCGTGATCCTGTTTCCCTTGACGGTAGCCTTGGGGCTGCTCGGACATCTGCTCAGCTTGATTACCGGAGAGCCACCTTTTCGCGTGCGGCTGGGGATGGCGCGGAGCGAATTGGAGCAGGTGCTGCGGGAGGGACAGGAGGCCGGGTTGCTTTCCGGCGCCCAGCGAGTGCTAGCGCAGAACGTTTTTCAAATTGGTAATCAGCCCGCGATTCGCTTTGGCGTCTCTCCGGATCGTTTACCGGTGGTCGATCGGCAAGCCGACACGCCCGCCGGCCTGGCTGCCGCTCGCGGCGCTGCCAGGCGTCAGGGCCATCCAATTGTCCTGGTCCGTTCTCGCGGCCAGATTGTCGGTTACTACTGGTATGCCGACTTGGTCACGGCGACCGACGAACAGCCCCCCACGTTGTTATCCGTGCTGCGGGGTTCGGCCGATCAAAAGCACTTTTCGGTCTTATTGGAAATGTGCGAAAGCGAATCGGACGTGGCGATCTTGGTAAGCCGTGACTTGAATTTAAAATCGGTCGTCACGCGTCGGCAATTGCTGCAGCCACTGCTGGCCCCGCTCACCGCCTAGACTTCGCCTGGGACCCAGCGAGGGATTACGACCTGCTGTAACCCAAATCCTTAATCACCTGCAGCATCTCTTCAAAGGTGATGTAGCGGCGGCGGTGTTCCAATTTGTAACCATCGATCGCTAAAGCTAATTCACGCGCTTCAGGGGAGAGGCCAGAATGCGTGCTCGAGAATTGACGACGTTCCTTGGTCGCGGGAGTAGCTACCGTCGCGCGGCGATCGACGAAGGCGGCGTTAGAAAAGTTTGCATTCAGCGGGATGGCAGGAGATGATTGCATTGATAATCCTGTCTAAAAAACACGCTACAGATAAGGAAGCGGTATTGACGATTTCATTCCGTTGTGCAAACCGCAGTTCCCTGCCATGGGTAAGCATCCTGACACGATAAGAGGGCGTCCCAACACAATTGAACCCTAGCTCTCAGAAGCACTGGAGGCAAATCAAATTGAGGAAATCACTCGCTGCTTGCTCGCGCTCTGTCAGTTGGCTACAAACGGACCGTCGAAACTTTCAGTACGGCGGTTGCTTCCAAAAGCACACCGCGTGCCGAACCTCGCTCGCCAGTTATCACATCGCAATTTCTCGCCAACGGGTTGCCGTCACTCGCTGCGGACTTACCTAGCCAGCGGCGTTTCCAATTGCCGCATTTGAGCCACAACCGCCCGCGCCGCGGGGCTGTTGGCGTCCAACTGCAAGGCCCGCTCAATCGCTTGACGCGCTCCGGGCATGTTGCCCGTTGCCAGTTGAGATTGAGCCAGCATGACCAGTGCTTGCGGATCGTGCGGATTGTGTTTGACGACTGCTTCGAAACAAACCACCGCTTCTCGCGGGCGGCCCATTTCGTGCATGGCCAAACCCCGTAAGTATTGCACGCGGATCGGGCAAGAGTTCAGTTCCACGTTTTCTTCCAGGCAATCCAGCGTTGCCAGCAACCGATCGTAACGGCCTTGCCGGTTGTATAACTCGGCAATCGCCACGTGCACTTCCGGCGAGTTGGCCTCCAGCACCAAAGCTCGATGATAAGCGGCCAAGGCTTGGGAATCTTGCCCCAGTGCCGACATCACGTCGCCATGCAACGCCCAGGTGGCGGCAAATTCGCGTCCACCATGCAGTGATTCCTGCGACTTTTCCGCCGCATCATCAACGCGGCCGACTTCCAGGTACATCCGCCCCAACCGCACAACTAACTGCGGATCGCCCCCGCTGAGCCGCACAGCCTGTTCCATGTGGGGGATCGCCTCGCCCCGTTCGCCACGTTGCCAGAGCGCTTCGGATAACCCCCAGTGGGCCCGGTCGTCCGCTTGATTGAGCTCCAAGGCGGCATTGAATTGCTGTTCCGCTTCGCTCCAACGCTGCTCGTGCATCGCTTCCAATCCCAGCCGCGAAACTTTTCTGGCCGCGATGCTCTGGCGACTATCGACGTGCTGGCGGATTGCCCGACACCCGCTCGCATAAAGCGCAGCGATTACCAACAACCAAGCAACGCACGGTCTCCAGGTTGCAAATCGTTGACGCTGCGGGTTTACTGTGCCCATCGGTTTAACGCATCCATAACGTCGGATCGTGTAGCAAATCTGCGGCCTCCCGTTCAAGCCAGAACGGGGTCGATTTGGCAGCTTTGCCGCGATATCTTTGCTTTTGGTGCCGCTCCGCCACTGCTTCCTCCTAGCCCATTACTTCCTTCCCCCTCCATCAAGTTGTCATGCCCGGTACATTTAAAGGTTTGGGGGTCCACTTTCTCTATCCAGAAAACTGGACCATCAGCGAACAAGTCGAACCTGGAAAAGCGACGGCGGGCGGGGTGACCTTGGAGACACCGCAAGGGGCCTTTTTCTCGCTGAATCGCTATCCCGGGTTGACCGATCCCCAGCAAGTTGTCGACGAAGCGATCTCGGCGATGCGAGACGAATACGACAACTTGGAAATTGAGCCTTGCGGCGCTTTGGCGAGCCAACCCGAAACGGCCGGTGTCCTCGACCCCATCCGTGAGGCCGGAGCCGATCTCAGCTTCTACGTGCTCGATTTGCTGATCACCGCCCGCCTCTTAACAATCGTCCATCAAGGCGACGCGTTGTTAGTGCAAATCCAAGGAGAAAGTCGCGATTTCGAAACGCTCGAACCGGTTTTCGCGGCGATGCTGAAAAGTCTCCGCGATTCGCTCGAGGAATAATCCTCGACGCCTTGCTAGCAGTCAGCGGAAAATCAGCGGTTTGTCAGAGTTCAGTTTTAGGGTTAGCCGTTTTGGCGCTAGCCACGGTTCCTGCGACAAAACCGTGGCTAGCGCCAAAAAAACCGTGGCTAGCGCCAAAAAAACCGTGGCTA
>CAZHTX010000188.1:0-2532 GCA_964535475.1 uncultured Pirellulaceae bacterium | reverse complement strand
GCTAGCGCCAAAAAAACCGTGGCTAGCGCCAAAAAAACCGTGGCTAGCGCCAAAACGGCTAAAGAAGGCGACCCGAATTCTTAATCGTGACAAACCACTAGCGGTTCAGCGGATGTTTTTGAGCTGCTCCGCCACCGCCGCGGCGATTTGTTCGGTTGGCGAGCTGTCGGTCGGCACGTCAATAAAGCGAACTTCGTTCAAGCTGCGGAGCCAAGTGCCCTGCTTTTTCGCCAATTGCCGGGTATGCAACTGAACCGCTGCGATCGTTTCCGCCAAACTAGTTTCACCTCGCAGCATCTCCAGCACTTCGCGATATCCGACCGCCTGAGACGCCGTGCGACTGAAGGCGGTTTGCGAATCAGACTGGCTGGCAGGGATTTCCCCGTTAGAGCTGGTTGGCCCGTTGGCTAGGATCTGTTCGACTTCGGCGACTAGGCCCGCTTCGAACATTTCGCTTACCCGCTGGTCAATCCGCGTCCACAGCAGGTCTCGCGGGATTCGCAGAGCGAGCACGGCACACTGCTCGGCGTTGGCGCGGGCTTCGTATTGCATCTGCCAGTGGCTCAGCGGGCGTCCGGTTGCCAGAGCGACTTCCAGGGCGCGCGTCATTCGCCGCACGTCGCTGGGATGGAGCCGATGAGCGCTCAGCGGGTCGACTTGCGCAAGCCGCTTGTGGAGGGCTTGGCTGCCATGTTGGTCGACGTCCTGCTGGACCGCTTGGCGAAACTCCCAGTCGGCTGGTGGGCCAACAAAAAAACCTCGCAGCAGAGCTTTTAAGTACAATGGAGTCCCGCCCACGAAGATCGGCAGCAGGCCACGCTGGCGGATGCTCGCCACTGCCGCGTGAGCAGCTTGCAAATAACGCGAGATGCTAAAATCTTCGCTGGGGTCGGCCAAGTCGAGCAGATGATGGGGCACGCGGTCGCGTTGCTCGGCGGTCGGTTTCGCGGTCCCAATGTCCATGCCGCGATAAACGGCGATCGAGTCGAGCGATAGAATTTCTCCTCCCAAACACGCTGCTAACGCCAAACTGGCAGCCGATTTGCCGGACGCCGTTGGACCGGTCAGAAACAAGCACTGGTGTACCAGGGGGGAGAAGGATCGGTCCGAGAGCATGAGACCAGCGTTAAAAACAGCAAATAATCCGGGTTGATCGCCCGCCCAACAGGTATTTTTCAGGGACGATACTAAGCATTTTACCAATGTGGGAACAGGGAGCTTAACTGGGTGCTAAAATTGATGGGATTCGATTTGTGTTCTCTGATCAAGAACCCATTGCTCTGCGATTCGCGGATAGGTTGAAAATGGCAAAGTTTTTTGAGCTGTGGCAAGCATGGCGCTGACTTACTTCAAACGTTTCCGCATGGAGCTTGATCTCCGCTCACCGCTCACTTTCTCGGTGCCACCCCTGCCGGATGCCTACCAGTTGTTGCCTTGGGGTGAGGGCTTGCTGCGTGAGCATGCCGAAGCCAAATACGCCAGTTTTCACAGTGAGATGGATTCCAACGTCTTTCCCTGTTTGGGGCGTCGCGACGGCTGTTTGCATTTGATGCGAGAGATTTCCCGGCGAGCGACTTTTGTTCCCGAGGCGACTTGGTTGCTGCGACATGCACCGGCCGACGGGCGAGCTGCTGCGGTCGGCACTGTGCAGGGAATACAAACTGACAATTGGGGCGCGTTGCAGAACCTGGGCGTGGCTCGCGGCCACCGGGGTTTGGGCTTAGGCACTATATTGCTCGCGCAAGCGATCGAGGGGTTTCGCCGCACTGGCTTGCGCCGCATGCATTTGGAAGTGACCAGCGACAACACCGCCGCCGTGCGGCTCTACAAAAGGTTAGGTTTCCGCAACGCCAAGACGGTCTTCAAAGCAACCGAAGTCGCCGGAGCCTAGCATTGTAGAGCGATTGTCCCCAATGTAGAGCGATTGTCCCCAATCGCTCGCAGCATGGCACCAGGCATCCCAGCCCGGAGGGCGACACACAAACTGCCGGGCCCGTGAGGGCCCGGTAAGCGTTCCTTCCGTCGAGCTTGCCTCGGCGGAGGAAACAAGTGGCAGCTACAGCTTGCTTCTCACCATCAATTCGATTTGCTCGGTTTTTCTGGCCTCCGCTGCGGGCTTGTCCCGGCGGAGCCAGCGACTCCGCATTTGCATAACACCGGTGGCTGACGCCACTGGCAGTTTATCTCCCGCCCTCCGGGCTGGACTTCCGCCAACTCAACCCCTTGTGCGCCGGGGCCGCACGATTTCAACTCTTAGGCGGGATTCCCCTTCACTGACTCCTGCCCCCTGACTGCCTTGTGTCGAACCAACCGACGGCCAGCGATGCTGGCACTTACCACTGCGTTTTGCCTTGCGGGCTGACACTTTTGGGCCAAACCATGCCCTGGTTGCGGTCCGCCTCTTTTGCCCTGGTGCTGCCCGCTGGGACTCAGTTCGAGCCGGACGACCGTTATGGCTTGGCCAATATCGTCTGCGAAATGGTCCAACGGGGGGCCGGACCGCACAGCAGTCGCGACGTCGTCAACCTCGGC
>CAZHTX010000187.1:0-10398 GCA_964535475.1 uncultured Pirellulaceae bacterium | reverse complement strand
AGCGAACGTCCAGCAAGAAAGTACCCGCTGCTGGTGCCATGATCATCCTTGCGGGTAATCAACCAGGTGAGCAGGCCAACGAGGGAGGTAAACCCCAAAAACGAAACGATTGTAATCAAGTCCACGAATTACTGCCTTCTCTAGCCCACGGTAACAAAGCCCACCGTAACAATCGACGGACGCGTTGGGCCGCCGCTGCTATGCTTTTTCAAAGGCACAGTTTGGGGCATAGCCGAGCACCAATCAATGAGAGGCGACGTCCCAATTCTGAGAAATATTGCCACCTAGCTGCGAGCCGAAGGGAACGCAACTTTCCGTTACCTGCGGCTACCGCAAAACCAAAAACATCGAATCCGCCAACAGAGGGGAGTGCAATTCGGCTTGCCAGCGCTGACAATTAAGTCATGGGCGGCTTACAAAATGTCCCCTCCGCCTCATCCCACCTCAACCCTCCCACCATGCTCGGGGCGATCTCACTTATGGCCCGACTCCCTTCGCACGCCATGATTTGCAGGCCCGTTTCGAATTGCGGGCCCTCCACGCGAATGCTCCTGACCGCGGTGTTGTGGGGCTTGCTTTACTGCTCCTCGATCTCCCCATTCGCTCATGCCCAATCGTCCGCGGCGGACAAATCGTCCGCCGCCGTATCGTTCGCTGATTTAGAACAGCAGTATTTGACAAACATTCGTCCGCTGCTGAAGAGCTATTGTCTGGATTGCCACAGCAGTGAGTCCGCGGAGGGCGAGCTGGACTTGGAAAAACTCGGCGGACTGGAGGCGTTACGTGAGCATCCGACGATCTGGAAGCAAGTCACCGCCCAGTTAGAGATTGCGGAGATGCCGCCAGCCGACTCCCCGCAACCATCACCGACCGAGATTCAACAACTGATCGCCTGGAGTGAACGCTACCTTCGCGCGGAAGCTTATGCTGCCGTTGACGAGCCGGGCCCGGTCGTGGTGCGGCGTCTTTCCAACGCCGAATACACAAACACGCTCCGCGAATTAACGAAACTTCCCTCGCTGCAACCCACCATCGGTTTCCCCAGCGATGGCGCGGCGGGTGAAGGCTTCAGCAACGCAGCGGCGGCGCTAGTCATGTCGCCAGCCTTGTTAGATAAATACTTAGATGCCGCGAAACAAGTCGCCGAACATGCTGTCTTACTGCCGCATGGAATCCGTTTTTCTGAATCAACCAGTCGCCGTGATTGGTCCCAAGAGATTTTAAGCCAAATCCGTGCCTACTACGCGAAGTACGGCACTTCAGGCCAGCAACGCGAATTGTCGCTGCAAGAAGTTCAAGTCGAACTGCAAGATGCGGGTGTGATTCCTCTGGCCGAATATTTCGCTGTGACAATTCATGAACGCGAACGGTTGCAGCACGATCTCGCCGTGCTGCCAAGTTTGGCAAAAACTCACAATCTTAATGAAAGGTATTTGCAACGGCTGTGGCAAGAACTTAACACTCCCTCGGCCTCTCCGTTAGTCACGCAACTGCAGCAGCTTTGGCAACAAGCGAAACCTGGCGAACAACAAACCTTGGTCGAATTTGTGCGTCAGTGGCAATCCCAATTGTGGCAATTTGGCACCGTTGGTCACATTGGCAAAGTCGGTAACCCGCAAGCATGGCAGTCTCCCGTCAGTCCGATAATCACCAGCCAACAAATCGATATCCCTTTTGCAAACGATCAAGGTATTCGCTCGGGGCCCTTCAGACCCGCTGCCATCTCGCTTTCGGCAAAGCCCTTCAACAACGAAGATGTTCCGCCCTTACTGGAGCTGACCGACGCTCGCATCGCACTTCGCAATCAGCAGATGATTCAGCTGAATCAGGCGGACGCGATCGCCGCGTGGAGCCAAAGAGCAAGCGATCGGGAACTTGCTCGCACCGTCGATTACTTGGTTGCACTTGAGCAAAGTTCCCGGCAGCAGATTCCCATTTCTCGTCTTGCCGAGCAGTTTGACTTGCTGCCCGCGTTGCTGCAGCGTTGGTCACGCGTCAGTGGAATTGGTGGTGGCGTCGATGTCGAACCGACCAATCTGTTTACGAATCGTCTGGAAAATATCGGCGGCTATCCGGTAATCCGCGGTTGGGGCAGTCATCAGACCCCGAGCGTCATCGTCAACACGTCGGATAACGAACTGCAGTTTTCCACGTTGACCGTGCCTGCTCGCTCCGTTTGTGTTCACCCCTCACCGACCTTGGAAGTTTACACCAGCTGGCGTTGCCCGGCCGATTGTGAAATCGAGATCAGCGGTTTGGTGGCAGACGCCGACGGCAATTGCGGTAACGGCTTTCAATGGCGGCTGGAGATTCTCCGCAACAGTGGTGTCTCCGTGGTGGCTGCTGGGGATGTTGATAATGGTGGCGGGACCGAGTTCGCTGATGGTGATTCGCATCAGATGCGTATGGGAGAGATCATTCGCCTGGTAATCAATCCAAGACAAAAAGATCACGCTTGTGATACCACCCATGTTGAAATGCAGATCAAGGAAGTCGGCTCGTCGACGCGAGCATGGCGTTTATCAACGGCCGCGGTCAAACGCATCGAACATGGCAATCCGCTCGGCGACGACTATGGCCACACGTCGGTTTGGTATTTCGGCTCCAGCCCCGTTGACCAACCCAAACCGGTTGCCATCATCGCCGGTTCCCTGCTGGAGCGATGGCGCAATAGCGTGCTGGCGGGTGCTCCCGGCGAAGAGTTACGAACGCTCGCGGAACAGCTCACGGAGTTGCTGACCAACGACGCAGAGCCTGCTGAGTCCGCCGGTGCGGCCGACCAACAGTTGAAAAACTTGCTGCGAGATTGGCTGGGTCCGCTGGAATGGACTCGGCTGGCTGCCGAGGCAATACCACCCACGGCGACACAACCCCCACTGACCAATCAAGGCCCACGGTTCACGATCGCACTCCACCCGGCGTTGGCAACTGGAGCAAGCTTTCGCGCAACTGCCCGTTTGATCTCCGATGATTCTTCCGCATGCCAAATCATCGTTGACCAGCCGGTGAGCGGCGAGTTGATGACCGGCCCGATCTTGGTTTCCGCCGCGAAACCTGCGCGGGAAAAAATCGAATCACAGTTACAAACCTTTCGAGACCTGTTCCCCGCCGCGCTCTGTTATTCCAAGATCGTTCCGGTTGATGAAGTGGTCACCTTGCGGCTTTTTTATCGCGAGGACGAGCATCTCAAACGTTTAATGTTATCCGAGCAGGAGATCCGTGAACTCGATCGACTCTGGGATGAATTGTGGTTTGTCAGCCGCGAGCCCCTGAAGCTAGTCGACGTCTACGAACAGCTTTGGCAATATGCCACTCAAGATGCTGACCCCAGCGCTTTCGAACCGCTTCGTCAGCCGATCTTGGCCCGCGCCGAAAGATTTCGCCAGCAACTGCTCGACGTCGAACCCCGACACGTGGAAGCGGCGGTCGATTTCGCCCAACAAGCTTGGCGAAGACCACTGACGATGTCCGAGCAGACAGAACTCGGCTCGCTGTACGAACGTCTGAAGACACAGGGGCTCGACCACGAAGCGGCCATTCGAATGCTGATCACGCGGATCCTGGTGGCGGCTGATTTTCTCTTCAAACTGGAAGTTTCACCGCAGTCCGCCGAGCCCAAACTGCTGAGCAATCATGAAATCGCCACGCGGTTGAGTTACTTTTTGTGGGCTACTCTACCCGACGAAGCCCTCCGAAGTTTGGCCGATAAAAAAGATAGCTCACTGGCAGCCGGAGATGATTTAATGGTGGACCAATTGCGGCGGATGCAACGCGATCCACAGATTCGTCAATTGGCGATCGAGTTTGGCTGCCAGTGGTTGGGGGTCAAGGATTTCGATCAATTTGATGAGAAGAATGAAAAGTTGTTTCCGGAATTCAGCCAGTTGCGGCCTGTCATGTATGAGGAAACCGTGCAGTTCTGGACCGACTTCTTTCAACATGATCGCTCGGTCCTCTCGCTGCTCGACGCGGATCACACGTTCGTGAATCAAGAGTTGGCCGAGTTCTATGGGATGCAGCCTCCAGCCGACAACCACTGGCAGCGGGTAGAAGGGCTTCGCGATCTTGGTCGCGGAGGCATTTTGGGTATGGCCACGACGCTGGCGAAACAATCGGGCGCGTCGCGAACCAGTCCAATCTTGCGCGGCAATTGGATTTACGAGTCGTTGTTGGGAAACCATTTACCCAACCCGCCGGTCGGTGTTCCTCAATTGCCCGAGACAGTGCCGGCCGGTTTGACGTCGCGCGAATTGATCGAATTACATAGCGAACAACCCGCTTGTGCCCGTTGCCACCAACGGATCGATCCCTATGGATTCGCGCTCGAACAATTTGACGCGATCGGCACCGCGCGTGAGCAAGCGAACACGCGCGCGGCGTTACCCGACGGGAAACAAATTGAAGGCTTATCGGGTCTGCGAAATTATTTGCTGACCGTTCAGCGAGAACAGTTCGTGCGGCAGTTTTGCCGCAAGTTGTTGGGATATGCGTTGGGACGCAGCGTGCTGCTGACCGACGAACCGTTACTCGACAAGATGGTCGCTTCGCTGCGAGCTCGTGATCACAAAGTCTCCGCGGCCTTAGAGACGATTGTCTTGAGTCCTCAATTTCGTTTAATTCGCGGCCAGCAAGCAACACAGGACTAAGAACCTATCCAACAACTGTGAGCCGACGGCGCTAGCCGCGGGCTATCCGAAAACTGTGAGCCGACGGCGCTAGCCGCGGGCCTTTTTTATTATTGACTTCTGGGCAGATGCTTAACGAGGCATGGACTTTCGGCGTGCCGTTTGCTTCGGTGTTTTTTTTACAATTTAATTTTGGGAGATGTCGGAAATGTCAACCACTGAGAAACGTTTTTCGCGTCGTGTCATGTTGCGTGGGGCCGGCGTCAGCATGGCCCTTCCCTGGATGGAATCAGTGCGAGTGTGGGGCGGCATGGCCTCGCCAGCTGGGACCGGCAACCGACCTCCGGTGCGGACCGCGGTCTTGTTTTCTGGCAACGGTTTTCACTCCAAAGAATGGTGGGCTCGCGGCAGCGGAGCTTCGTTGGAGCTGGGCCGCGTGCTGCAGCCGCTGCAACATCTGAGAGAGAAGTTAGTGTTCATTCAAGGCCTCTACAACCAAGAGGCCCTGAAAGGAAACATCCACAGCTCTCAAACCGGCAACCTACTTTCCGGCGCGCCATTAGCCGCCGGTGGCGAGATCCGCTCGGGGACCAGTTTTGATCAAGTCCTGGCCCAAAGAATCGGACGGGGCACGCGGGTTCCCAGTTTGGTGTTGGGTTGCGAGAAATCGAATCCATCGGTTCACAAAAATTATTCCATGTTATATAGCTCGCACATTTCCTGGAGTTCTCCCACCACCCCCACGCCCTTGGAATTGTATCCCGCGTTGGCTTTCGATCGGCTGTTCAAAGATACGGTCACAAAAGGCGAACAAAGCGTGCTCGATGCGGTACTGGAGGATGCATCGCGAGTCCGCGGGACGCTCAGTCAACGTGATTCTCAAAAGCTCGATGAGTACCTGGATTCGGTTCGCGAAGTCGAGCGACGTATTGAGAACGCGGGACAACAGGGCGAATTGCAAGGCTGGCGGCCAAGCCTCGTAAAGCCCAACCTGCCTCGTCCCGCTGAGGGCATCCCGCAAGACATTGGCGAGCACATGCGACTGATGTGCGATATCTTGGTACTGGCATTTCAAACCGACACCACGCGAGTCTGCACCCTCAAGCTGAATAACGACCATTCATCGCTGAGATTTTCCAACCTCGGCATCGATTATATGATTCATCACTTGTTGTCTCATAGCGACACGGAAGATTGGCTGCGGGTCAATCAGTTCTTCGTCGAACAGTTGGCCTATATCGCCGATCGACTCAATGCGATTCAAGAAGGTGAAGGCACAGCACTTGATAATTCAACGCTGATGTATTGCTCTTCGATGTTGACCGGTAGCCACGACGCGACCCGGTTGCCAGTCGTCTTGGTCGGTGGGGCGGGAGGCCAACTGGAGGGTGGCCGCGTGCTCGACTATAGCGATCAACCCGATCGCCAAATGAGCCGGCTGTATCTCTCCCTGCTGGGCAAAGCGGGAGTTCAACTCGATCGCTTCGGTGATGCGGATCGCCCCCTGGCCGAAATCTGATCATCAGGGCTGGAAGGTTAACAACAACCAACGGCCCGCGAATTGCAGCTTCAGCCATCGCCACTGTGTTTGCCCCTGTCTTCAGACGGTCAGCACGCTGCGACTGTCAAGCAACGCGATTCTAAGGGACGTTAACCATGAACAACTCCGCAAGATCGACCGAGGCAACGGAGGTCGAGCAGCAGGCGGTGCTGATCCCGGCAGGACCTGCCAAGCTGGCGGGGGATTTGCAAATGCCTCAATCCGCTCACGGCGTTGTGCTGTTTGCGCACGGCTCAGGGAGCGGTCGCCACAGTTCGCGGAATCGTCAAGTGGCCGCCGATCTCAACGCGGTCGGGCTAGGCACCTTATTGATTGACCTGCTGACCGAGAGAGAAGAAATCGCCGACCAGCTCAGCGGACACTTGCGGTTTGATATTGGCTTGCTGGCAAATCGGTTGATTTCCGCAACGCATTGGCTGCGTGAATTTCCGCAAACCGCAAACCTGCCGATCGGCTATTTTGGGGCTAGCACCGGAGGAGGTGCCGCGTTGGTGGCGGCGGCGAGTTTGATATCCCACGAACCTGGTCCCAGCCCCGTGCGAGCAGTGGTTTCTCGTGGTGGTCGTCCCGATTTGGCTGGCGAGGCGCTACCGAAGGTCGAGACGCCCACGCTGCTGATCGTCGGTGGCGATGATTTTCCGGTGATTGAAATGAACCAAACGGCGCTCGAGCAATTGGGAACTCCAGAGAAAAAACTGGAGATCATCCCCGGGGCGACGCACCTTTTTCCGGAACCAGGAGCGCTGACCGAGGTCGCCCGGTTGGCCGGGAATTGGTTTAATCGTTTTCTGACAACGGAGTGATGGCTAGTGGCTAGTGGCTAGTGGTTAGCGGTTAGCGGTTAGCGGTTTTGGCGTTAGCCACCGTTTTGCGGCACGTGATGAGTTCGGTTCAAGACGAGAACCGCGGCTAGCGCCAAAGCGGCTAACGAGAACCGCGGCTAGCGCCAACGCGGCTAACTGGGAATCGCCTCAAGCTTCCTTGGTTTCGCACAATGGCGTAATGGCGGATGTCGAATTGATCAAATCACGCATCGTGACGTTGCGAAAAGCCGCTTCAGTGGCCGCATAAGCGCGGTCCAGTTCGGCGTGCAGGGGACACAGTTCCGTGTGGCTTTCTAGCCCCAACGGGCATCGCTTGATGCGCTGCAACGGGTCCACCGCGTTGACCACATCCAGAATCGTGATGGAGTCCAAGTCCCGCGCCAGTTCATAACCACCCCCCGGGCCCGGACGCGATTCGACGATGCCAGCAGATACTAAATCTTGCAGCACTCGATGCAAATAGCGACGAGGCGCTTTCGTTTTCGCAGCCATCACGCTGGCCGATGCCGACTCGGTTGCGTTGCTCGCCAAACAGGCTACCGCCCGCAATGCGTACTCGGCGGTCTTCGATAACAAGTTAAATCTCCTTTGAAACCTATCCGAAAACCCAAAATAACCGCGGCTAGCGCCAAAGCGGCTAACTCCAAAGCGGCTAACAGTTTTCAGATAGGTGTTTGAAACCTTTTCCGTCAGCCCGCCCACGGTCCAATCGCGCCAATTCCTTATTCTACCGCTTGACTCGCAATCCAGCAATACTATACCTTATGGTATAGTATTTAGCGATTTCGTCGAATCAAGGCAGAGCGGAGGTTGGCATGCGAAGAGACAAGCGAAACGGCAAAATGCCGCTGCAAAGCTGGGCCACCCGCTGGTTGTTGCTGGTGGGCCTATGCGGCGGAGGCGCGATCGCCAGCGGCCAAAACGTGGCCTACGAGCGTCCCCCGATCGACTATTTGAATGCTCCGGTAAGTGATCGCGTGGCCGAATTAGCAGCCGCCGTGGCGGCCGGTTCGGTGGTGCTGGAATTTGATCCGGAGCATGGTTATTTGCCCAGTCTGTTGGCTGCCTTGGAGGTTCCGGAAAGTTCTCAGACGCTGGTCTTCTCCAAAACCAGTTTACAGCTACATCGAATTTCTCCTCGGCAACCGCGTGCTTTGTATTTCAATGATGACGTCTATGTCGGTTGGTGCCAACGCGGCGACGTGTTGGAACTGGCCGCCACCGATGCTCAGCAAGGTGCGATCTTTTACACGCTGGAGCAAACTGAAACGGGAACGCCCGAATTTCTGCGGGACCGTGGCCAATGTTTGACTTGTCATGCTTCGAGTCGCACGCAGGACGTTCCCGGATATTTGATGCGCAGCGTGTATGCTGACGCGGCTGGGCGTCCCGTGCTCGGCAGTGGCACCTACACCACCGACGACACCAGTCCTTTGCATGAACGTTGGGGAGGTTGGTATGTGACGGGAACTCACGGATCGATGCGGCACTTGGGAAATCTAACAACGGCTCGCCGCGACCGGAATGTTGATCTTGAGCCGGGCGCTAATCAAGTTAGCCTTGACGAACATTTTGACGTGGACAAGTACTTAACGCCTGATAGTGACATCGTGGCCTTGATGGTGCTGGGGCATCAAACGCAGATGCACAACGCGATCGCATATGCTAATTACGAAGCACGGCAAGCTTGGCATCAAAACCAAGAGATGAATCGTCTGCTTGAGCGGGAACCGGGCAGCATCAGCGAATCAACCGAGCGGCGTTTGACGGCTGCGGCAACCAGGGTCGTGCGGCAGCTACTGATGTGCGACGAGTATCCTTTAACATCCGCCGTGGTGGGAACAAGCCAATTTGCTGAGGAGTTTCAGCAGCGGGGCCAGCGAGATCGCCGTGGTCGCTCGTTGCGTGACCTGGATCTAAAAACGCGTCTGTTTCGTTATCCCTGCAGTTTCTTGATCGGATCCGCAGCTTTCAAAGGTTTACCCGAGCAAGTCAAGCAGCGTGTGACCAACCAGCTGGCCGCAATCTTAACCACTAAAGATCAGTCATCAGAGTACGAGCACTTAACACCTCAAGTCAGGCGACAGTTGTTAGAAATTTTGGGCGAGTTGCATCCCGACTTGGGGCTGCCAGCAGTCTGATCGGAAACGCCGCTGGGGAGACCTAACCAATGCGCACAGGTGGCCAACAGCTCGGGGATGCGAATTGGCTTCGTTGCATAATCGTTACAGCCGGCGACCAGGCAGCGTTGGCGGTCTTCGGCCATGGCGTGAGCGGTGAGGGCGATGATGGGAATTTCCATCCCCTTTTCCCGCAGTTGGCGCGTCAGCGTCAAACCATCCATCACGGGCATTTGCAGATCGGTAAGGATTAGCTGGAAGGGGCGATCGCTGAGCACTGCTTGCTCAAACGCCTGCAGTCCCAGCTGACCATTGTCAGCAACGCTAACATCAGCCCCTGCTTTACCGAGTATCACCCGCAGCAGCCGTTGGTTATCGATACCATCCTCGACCAGCAGAATGCGACCTTGCAGCTGCGGGTACTTGGCAAGCAGCTTGGGAGGTTTCGCCAGCGCGTGACTGCTGCCGGTATCGAGCGAGTGTATCCAACCATCCTGCGGCGCGGTGGACTCGATCACTAGCGAAAGGCGAAAGCTGCTGCCGACTCCCGGCTGGCTGGACAGCAGTCGCACATCACCCCGCATCAGCCGGGCGAGTCGTCGCGAAATGACCAAGCCCAACCCCGAACCCCCATACCTGCGGGTAATACTGCTGTCCCCTTGCTCGAATGGCTGGAACAATTTGGAGGCTTGCTCCGGCGACATCCCGGCCCCGGTATCGTGCACGTCAAGTTGCAATTCACAACTATCCTCATCGCGTCCCAAGGTGGAGGTAAAATTCACGACGCGAATGTAAACCGTAACGGCTCCCTGGTCAGTGAATTTAGTCGCGTTGCCGACTAGGTTGATAAGCACTTGGCGGAAACGGGTGGGATCGGTCCGCAAGACGTTTGGAATGCTAGTTTCCAGCACGAACCTCAGTTCGATCCCTTTTTCCTCCGCGCGGGCTTGCATCATAACGAGAACATCGCGCAACAGTTCATCGAAGCGGATTTGTATGGTGTCGACTTGTAACTGGCCCGATTCGATCTTTGATAAATCTAAAACATCATTGATGATATTCAGCAGATGATCACCAGCGCGGCGAATCGTTTGAATCGTATCACTGCCTTTGTTGCCTTCATCCGCGAGCAAAGATTCTTGCTCAAGCAGGTCAGTGAAACCTAAGATCGCAGTCAACGGAGTGCGAATTTCGTGGCTCATGTTGGCCAAAAATTCACTCTTCGCTTGGTTCGCAGCGTCGGCACGATCACGCAATTCGGCCAGCTG
>CAZHTX010000186.1:4617-10431 GCA_964535475.1 uncultured Pirellulaceae bacterium | reverse complement strand
CGGATCTGATCCTGAGCGAATTTGATGTCGGCAAGATCACGGGCGGAGACCTTGGCAATCGCCGCTTCGATCTCGGAGCCGCTGAGCCGAAAGCTGGCGGGATCGTACTTGTCGAACTTGACCGACAGCTCACGCACTGCAGCATCGCCTCGGGCGGCTATGTCGGCCAAGGTGGTTTCAACGATGGCACGCACCTTCGCGTCGTCCTCGGCACGGTCAGTTTCTGGCTTCCCAGATTTCAAATAGGTGATGGCCATGGCGTTTGATTCTTTCGAAGTTCGACGGCGGATCGTCCCCGCAAACCTTAACGATTTTTGCAGTCGGTCGACCCGATGGAATTTACATTCGTGCTGCGTCACCAACCTGCAAATCGAAACGGCAAGAAGTCTGAATCAAGTTCCGCGGCACAGGTTGTCACTATTATAGACTTCTGTTCGCAGCATGAGCAGTTTCTGCTGGGAAATCGTTTTATTCAAGCCCGACGAGGAGGCTTTGTCAGGCCAGACCCCGGCGAAGCCTCCCTGCAAAAGTAGCCACTTCCATAGACTGTATTAGTCTTTTCAACGCATTTCAGAATCCCTTTTCGGGCAGAGTCTCGGCGGGTGGTGGAGTCCGCGGCACCTTGCGGTAATAGGTGATCAATAATCCGCTGGCGATAGCAATGGAACCGATCGCCATCGTTATTGAAACGCGGTTTAGCAGTTGTAAGTATTCGATCTGGCCAGTCGCCAAGTTACGCAAGACTATCACCATGACGTATGCCAAGTAACCAGTTGCGTCGGCCAGATACATCAAATAGCCGATGTTACCTGGCTCGCGGAAAGCGGCGATAAAACGCTCGAACACTGTGGTGTGAAAGGCCACGTAAGGCACATAGGTACCCAAGCCGAGCAATACCATGAAGACGAAGGGGCTGACTAAGTCATAACTGTACAACGTCAAACTGGCGATCACCGTGGCAAAGCCAGCCACCAGCAAGACCAACGCACCCAGGAAAGCATTCCGGTTGGAACGAATGCAAATCGCCAAACCATTGATGAAGACCACTCCAAACATCACCCATGTCTCGGAACGCGCATAAACGCTGGGGGTTTTCTCATAGCCGAGGTCCTGCCAAATCTCCACGCCAAAATCGTCGCGGATGCTCCGCCCAATCGTCAGCAACACGTAAATGGCGACGAGTCCCGATAGTCCCCAGCGGTGTCGCCAAAACAGCGACCATCGCAACTGTTTATTCATGGGCTGACGTGCCGATCGCAAAGCCACATCCTCAGCGGTTGGCGCGGGGATTTGCCGCAACATCCAAACGCACAACAACAGTGGCGGCACGAACATTAAACCCACAAGAAAAGGCATCCAGAATTCGCTGACTTGGTATTGCTGCACCAACGATTTGCCGATCGATTTGACCACGCCAGAGGAGACAATAAAGCTGGCACAGAGACCGGCCGAGAGTGCTTCGGTGAAACGACGCCCTTCCAAAAACGATAACACTAACCCAAAGACGATCCCCAATGGTAAACCATTGAGGAACAAGAAAAGCATGTTGTAAGGTGGAGGAGTAATCGCAAAACACAACAGTGCCAATTCGGCGATGCCAATCAAGGCTAACACGCCGGGTGCTCGCCAAGCGGGACGAATTTCCGAGACGACTTTGATGCCTATGAATTTGGAAAGCGTATAGCCGGCTACTTGCGAAGTGATCAAAACGGTTTTGAACTGAACGCCCAGCCAACTGAATTCTTCAAAGCTGGCCGCCGTAAATGGCTTGCGAAAGCCATACATGCAAAAGTAAGTGCCGAATGCGGCCGCGATGCAATATGCTGAAAAGATTGGCCCGCTGGTCTGCGACAACCAACGCTGTACGCCTGAACCACCGCTTGCCGTGTCCGCTGGAGAGGCGACAAGCTCAACTGGCGACTGTACGGGTTCAGGTAAGGTAGTCATAGACAAACAGTCGTTGGAGCAACGAGCGGCCGATAGCTTCCGCGGCTACTTTCGCCCAGCACGTAAATTCCCGCTACAGGATGACAGCCGAAGCGGCCGCGGGGAACCCTGTTCGTGTTAAGGATTGATGAGAATTAGTGCTGGAAATCTTGCACGAACTTTACCAACTCGATCACGTTCTCGACCGGAGTGTGCTGCAACACACCATGTCCCAAGTTAAAGATATGGCCCGGGCGTCCACCGGCCGATCGCAAGACAGCCTCGGCGGCTTGGAAAATTCGCTCGGGCGATGCCAACAGCACCGTGGGATCGAGGTTCCCCTGCACGGGACGCTCATAACCGATGCGTTCCCAAGCCCGATTCAACTCAATTCGCCAATCGACACCGACCACGGTGCGGTGATCTCCCTTGAGCAACGGCAATAGCTCGGGGTTTCCGGTGGCAAAGTTGATTACGGGGACGTGGGGCAGAATGCCGCTCAGAATCGACTCCATGTGCGGCAGCACCGATTGCTGGTAGTCATGGGGCGACAAGCAACCGGCCCAGGAGTCAAACAGCTGGATACACTGGGCGCCCGCCATAATCTGACGATTGGCATAAGTCACGATCGCTCGGCTGAGCAATTCCATCAAAGCGTGCCAGCTCGCCGGATCGGAATACATCAGCCGTTTGGTGTGTAAATATTGTCGACTTCCGCCCCCTTCGATCGCGTAACTGGCAAGCGTAAAAGGTGAGCCAGAAAAGCCGATCAAAGGCATCGTGGCTGGCAAATCTTGCCTAGTTTGAGCGACAGTTTGATAGACAAAATCAAGACTGTCGGCATCTTCGAGCTCACGGACGCGGCGCAAATCCTCAATGCTGCGGAGCGGGTTGTGAATCACCGGGCCGTCGCCTTTGACAAACTCCAAGTCAAACCCGAGCGGCTCTAAGATTGGTAACAGGTCGGAAAAGATGATCGCGGCATCCACACCCAAGCGGTCGACCGCGGTGCACATCACTTCGCTGCAGAGCGGTGGATTCTTGCAAAGCTCAAGGAACGAAGTTTGGGCGCGGACTTCGCGGTACTCTGACATGTACCTGCCAGCTTGTCGCATTAGCCAGATCGGTGTCCGCTCAGTGGCTTCACCGCGACATGCGCGCATGAATAAACTTTGCTCGGAGGGGTGTTGCGCGGGAGCATTCATCTGTGGCTGGTCAACCGACTGGGGTGAAGGAGTAGCGAGCCGCTGAGAGGCTCGCTGGGGAGATTTTTGGCGAATTAACTCGGCACTGCGGCGGGCCGCATCAACGACTAAGTGGCCCATTTTGGGATGCTCAGGCTCCAAATCAACCGGCAGCCCCGATTCATAGAGCATTTCCGAAGTTGTCGGTCCGATCGAAGCAACGACCGTTTGACGCAAGCAATCGCGGAGTTGATCGACGATCCCCAATTGTTCGGCGACTCGCAGCATGTTAACGACTTGATGTGCCGAGGTCAGCATCAATACGTCGCGTGCACCGGATGCCAATTGACGAACGTTTTCTTCCAGCGGTTGGCAATCTTCGGGCAAATCCCAGGTGTAAACTCGCAACGGCACGACGGTCGCCCCGCGAGCTTCCAGCCCGGCAACTAAGCTGGTGTTGGTAATTCCATATTCCTGCACCCCGACCGTTTGATTGGCTAGCGGAACGAAGCTGTCCAGCGTTTTTAAGAGCTCCCGCCAGGTGTTGGGCTCGGGGACGCGATGGGTCGGTGTCAGGCCAACTTCCTTCATCGCGGCCACCGGTTTGGGGCCGCGACAGACCGTGGTAATGTCCGACAAGGCGGCTAAAAATTGCGGTACATCAACGTGCCGCTCGATGGCTCGCAGCAGTTGGCGAAAACCGACCCCGGTGAGCAAAATCACAACACCGATCTCGCCCGTGATCACGCGATACGCGAATTCGATGGCGGGGCGATTTGGCTCGAGCGGAACCTCTCGCATCGAAGGACTAACATGGGCAATCCCATGATATTTTTCGATCATCCGAGCCATATCGGCCGACCTGCGGCTCTCTAGGGCGGCCACGCGAAGACCACCAAAATCGGGTGCTGCCATGGGTGCTCTTCGTACGGGTCGGAGGGAATCAGCCAGCAGTGAACAATCGTCTTTTATGATGATGCATATCGGTTTCGAGGGGAAGTGCCGATCATAAACTGTTCACGCGATCAGCGGGACTGGCCGGAATCGCCAACGTGCGACAAACTGGGGCCTGAAAACTGGACGCTAGCATTTTATTGCTCGATCGCGAAATCGCCCCGTTTCTAAAACTTCCCCAGTAATCGCCCCCCGCTGAGCCGTCATGCCTCGTCGCCAAGTCCGTCGCCCTCGTAAGCCAGTCGACATCAGCGGGATACTGACGGAGTGTGAGGAATTGCCAGCGGAGGTCACCAGCCAGTCGCTGTTCGGCAATGACGCGCCGCTGGAGATCGAAGTTGGGTCAGGAAAAGGACTATTCCTGGCAACCGCTGCGGAGCAACGCGGTGACCACAACTTTCTGGGGATCGAGATTGCTCGGCCTTATGCACATTCGGCGGCAACGCGAGTCGCCAAGGCGGGGCGGGCAAATGTCAAACTGGCCGCCGGGGACGCGGGGCCCGTGTTCGCGTCAAGAATTCCGGCCAATTCATTGGCCGCCGTGCACGTCTATTTCCCCGATCCGTGGTGGAAGAAAAAACACAAAAAACGCCGCGTCATCAACGACACCTTTTTGCGACATGCCGCGCAAAGTCTAATACCGGGCGGGACATTACATTTCTGGACCGATGTGCTGGAATATTTTGAAAGTGCTCTAGAAACGGCCGCGCGAGTCACACCCCAACTGGGGCCACCGATCCCGGAGGAGGCTGCCGAGGCAGCTCATGATCTCGACTATCGCACACACTTTGAACGCCGCAGCCGCCAACATGCGATTCCGGTCTATCGTATCTTCTGGAAACTATCGTGAGTAAATTGACCCAGCCAATTAAATGGCATGGTGGTAAACATTATTTAGCAGAGTGGATCATCAGTCTGATGCCACCCCATCTGCATTATGTGGAACCATTTTTCGGCGGCGGCTCAGTGCTGTTGACTCGCGATCCCGCACTGGACTGGATGCTCACCCCCGAAGGTTCGCTGCCTTCTTTCCTGAAGGGCTGCAGCGAAGTCGTCAACGACGTGAATCGTGAGCTCACCAATTTCTGGCAAGTGTTGCGCGATCCCGAGTTGTATCCGCAGTTTCGCCAAGTGCTCGAGCTGACACCTTTCAGCCAGATTGAATGGGAGGAGAGCGAATCACGTTTGCAATCGACCGATCCAGTTGAAGCGGCCGCCGCCTTCTTTATTCGTGCCCGCATGTGTCGCCAAGGGATCGCGAAAAGCTTTGCCACGCTCTCGCGCAATCGCACGCGACGTCGCATGAACGAACAAGTCTCATCCTATCTAACTGCCGTCGAGGGCTTACAGGAAGTTCACCAGCGGTTACGGAATGTCGTCATTCTCAATGACGATGCCTGCACGGTGATCAAAAAGCAGGACGGCTACAACACGTTGTTTTATTGCGACCCACCTTACGTGCATGAGACGCGAGCCACCGTCAACGCGTATGAATTTGAAATGGACTTGGAGCACCACCAGCGGCTGTTGGAAACTTTAGCTCAAGTCGCTGGCAAGTTCATGCTGAGTGGCTATCGCTGTTCGCTGTATGACGAGTTCGCTGAGAAACATGGTTGGCGTCGCGAAGATAAATTGATTGATAACAAAGCCAGCCGCGCGAAGGTAAAAGAAAAGAAGTGCGAGTGCCTGTGGATGAACTTTGCGGCTGAAGAGACAACGACAAACGGCGTACCAACGTTTAACAGTTAGC
>CAZHTX010000186.1:0-4517 GCA_964535475.1 uncultured Pirellulaceae bacterium | reverse complement strand
GGCGTACCAACGTTTAACAGTTAGCCGCAGTCGCACTTTTATCCGGCACCACGAGACCGTGTACGCGTCCGGCTGACTGTTAAACGACTTTGCATCTGCACATTATTGGTCAACGCTTTTGGGGCCCACGATACGGCCATAGAAGTCGGGGCGGCGGTCTGCGAAGCGATCGATCACGTGCGCTCCGACGGTGCGTTCGATTTTCTTATTTCGCGCCACGTTGAGATCGACTTCGGCGATGATCAGCCCCTCGTCGATTGCCGCCGCTCGTGCTAATTCGATTCCATCCGGTCCACAGATCGTGCTGAGCCCACAAAACTCAAACGTCCGTTCGCGACCGATCCGATTGGCGGCCACAAAGTAGAGATGATTTTCCATACTGCGGGCGGCGGGGACGATCTCCGCGGTGCGTCGCGCCGCGATTGGCCAGTTTGTTGGCAGGGCGATCACATCGGCTCCGTGCAGAGCCAGCACTCGCATCGGCTCGGGGAACGAACTGTCGTAGCAGATCCCCAGCCCGACGCGCAACTCTCCGGCCGAGAAAACTTGAAACGACCGATCCCCTGCATCCACGAAGCGATCGACACCCAGGTGCGGCAAGTGAACTTTGCGGTAGCTGCCGACGATCCCCGCCGGACCAACCAACACCGAAGCGTTCCAAAGCTGCTCTCCCTCGCGTTCCAAAAATCCGACCACGACGTGCAGCTGCGGAGCTTGCGCACACGCTTCGGCCACTTGGTCCCAGAGCGGGTCGTCGAGCGGACGTGCGAACTCAAACGCTTCCTCGCGGCTGTCAAAGCAGTAACCGGTCAAGGCGCATTCGGGAAAAACCAACAAATCGACTTGCTGGTCACGAGCTTTGGCGATCCAGTTGAACACCTGCTTGAGGTTGTGACTGAGCTGACCGAGCTGGACATCGAACTGGGCGGCGGCGATTCGCATTAGGTATTATTTGTTCAGGAAAGTGGGACTTAGAAGCGGGCGATTGCCAGCTGAAAAACCGGTCTACCCCCAGGTCGGGATAACCGTGATAATGATTTCCATGAATACTCAACAATATGATTATGACGTGATTGTGATTGGCACGGGACCGGGTGGCGAGGGAGCCGCCATGCAAGCCGTCAAAGGAGGGCTGCGGGTCGCCGTGATCGAAAAATACCAGCAAATTGGTGGCGGCTGTACGCACTGGGGAACAATCCCCAGCAAAGCTTTGCGGTATAGCATCAGCGCCGTCAATCAGGCGATGAACAATCCCACGCTGCGGGAGATGGGGATCCATTTGAGCCCCACAATGCCGCAATTGCGAGCCAGTGGTCAGGCGATCATCAACCGCCAGGTTAGCATGCGACAATCATTCTACGATCGCAACGGGGTGCCGATCACGCATGGCACGGCGAGGTTCGTCGATCCCCACACGATTGAGATCGAGGATGGCGAACGCCTTTCCGCCGCCCACTTTGTGATCGCCACGGGTTCAAGGCCCTATCGTCCCGAGGGGGTCGATTTTTCTCACCCCCGCATCTTCGACAGCGACACCATCCTGGGACTCGATGCCAAACCGCACTCGATCACTGTTTACGGAGCCGGCGTGATCGGCTGCGAGTACGCTTCGATGTTTCGCAATTTGGGCATGAAAGTCAATCTGGTCAACACGCGCGACAAACTGCTGGAGTTCTTGGACGATGAAATCATTGACGCGCTCTCGTATCATCTCCGCGATTCGGGCGTGCTGATTCGTCACAACGAGTCGATGGAGCGGATCGAGGGGCTGAGTGATGGAGTGATTTTGCATTTGAAAAGCGGCAAGCGGTTAAAAACGGACGCTTTTCTGTGGGCCAACGGTCGCCAAGGAAACTGTGACCGCTTGCAATTAGAGAACGTCGGTTTAGAACCCAACAATCGCGGCCAACTGGAAGTCGACTCCCAATTTCGCACTGCCGTGAATCATATCTATGCCGTGGGCGATGTGATTGGCTATCCCTCGCTGGCCAGCGCGGCTTACACCCAGGGTCGCGCCGCGGCGATGCATATCATGGGCGGCGGCGACGCCAGTTTGCGCCTGCATGATATTCCCACCGGGATTTACACCAGCCCGGAAATCAGTTCGGTGGGGAAAACAGAGCGGGAATTGACCGCCGCCTGCATCCCCTATGAAATCGGCTTTAGCCAATTCAAGAGTTTGGCCCGCGCTCAAATCACCGGCCAGACCACCGGCATGCTGAAGCTGTTGTTTCACCGCGAAACGCTGGAAATTCTGGGAGTCCATTGTTTCGGCGCTCAGGCTGCCGAGATTGTTCACATTGGTCAAGCGATCATGAATCAACCGGCTGGGCAGAATACACTCGAATATTTCATTGAAACTACTTTCAATTATCCGACAATGGCGGAAGCTTACCGCGTGGCCGCTTTGAATGGCCACAATCGACTGTTTTGATCGCGCTACGAGAGGTAGCGAAAGTTCTGCCCGCTATTTACAGGATAATTCTATGCGCACCATGGTTTCCCGATTGCCCCGAGATCGCTCACATCTGGCCCGCTTTTGCACTCGGTTATCGTGTATAGCTTTAGTTTTCGCGATCTTGCTTAGTAGCTCGCTAAGTGGTTCGCTGCGGGCGGCCGATCCGAAATTCGAAATCACCAAAGATGTGGTATATGGTCATAAGGCGGGCATGGCGCTGACTTATGATGTGATTCGCCAGCCGGAGAAAACGAATGGGGCGGCCGTTGTCTTTATGATGAGCGGTGGCTGGGTGTCGAGTTGGATTGAGCCGGAGAGTTTCATCAGCCCAGCGCTACCAGCCGCTTTTGCATCCTTTCCCCAATTGGTCGACAAAGGTTATGCTTTAATCATCATGCGACATGGCAGCGCACCCTATTTCAAAGTGCCGGACGCGGTGGAAGATGTCACCGAGGGGCTCGAGCACTTACGTTCCTCAGCGGCGCGGTTTGGCTTTGATCCGGCCAGGATCGGTGTTTTTGGCGCCAGCGCGGGAGGCCATCTATCACTGATGGCATCGGCGGCTCCGACGTATGGTGAACTCACCAGCGAAGACCGATCCGAACAACGGATTGCCGCCGCGGTCGCCTATTTCCCGCCAGTCGATTTGCGCGAATTGTTTAATCTCTCAGGTCAGTTTCCGGCGTTGGATTTTGATCGCGATGAAGCTGAAAACGTTTCTCCGCTGCTGTATGTCACAGCGGATGATCCACCTACGTTGTTGGTGCATGGGGACGCGGATCGTCTGGTCCAACTATCGCACAGCAAACGTTATTTGGCGGCTTTGGAAGCTGCTAAAGTGCCGGGGGACTTGATTGTTTTCGAAGGGGTCGGGCATGGCTTTGATGGCGAGGAAGCAAAACGAGCCACCGAGGCGTTGATCGCTTGGTTTGATAAATATTTAGCTGCGAATGCTAAGGCGGCTAATTCTGATGCTACGGAGAATTGATGGCGACGAGCAGCGAGCGAGCCTTGCGGGACCCTTGCGGTCCGAGTGGTTGTGGTCATTCTCATGCGGTGCCACCCGGCTTACCTTGGTTGTCGGGCGAACGCGTTGAACTCGGGTTTGCGATCGCTGCTGCGTCCACGCTTGTCATCGGCTGGAGTTTATCTCTAGCCAGCGACGGGATGGCCAACGTGGCTTGGTATATCCTCTTGGCCTCCTATTTCTTTGGAGGTTTTTTTGCCGTCGTGGAGTCTTATGAGAGTCTTCGGCAGGGGCGATTCGAGATTGACTTTTTGATGGTCGTGGCCGCTTGCGGCGCGGGCGCCTTGGGGGAATGGGTCGAAGGGGCGCTGTTGTTAACGCTGTTCAGCATTGGGCATGCGTTGGAACACTACGCCATGGGCCGAGCGCGGAAATCGATCGCCAGCCTGGGAAAGCTCCGCCCCCATTCGGCGATCGTGCTGCGTGACGGACAAGAGCAAGAGGTCCCAGTTGAGACGTTGGCAATTGGCGATATCGTCGTCGTTGGACCTGACTCCACGGTCGCTGCCGACGGAGTGGTAATCGCGGGAGAGAGTGGCGTCGATCAATCGCCGATCACCGGCGAGAGCATGCCCGTCGACAAATCGCCAGCTGTCGATTTTCATCCTGACACATCCAATGACCAATGGGTCGATGCCTCCCACCGCGTGTTCGCCGGCACGATTAACGGAGCCGGTTCGTTGCAAATCTACGTGACTCGCAAAACGGCCGACACGACACTTTCGCGACTGATGCAATTGGTGACGGAGGCCGAGTCGAAACGCTCGCCCACGCAGCGTCTGACTCATGCCTTTGAACGCTTTTATGTACCAGGCGTGTTAGTCATGGTGCTGATCTTGTTGACCGCGCCGCTGGGTGTGATGAGCGAACCTTACGCGACGACTTTCTATCGTGCGATGGCCGTGTTGGTAGCTGCCAGTCCGTGCGCGCTGGCCATCGCCACCCCCAGCGCGGTGCTCAGCGCCGTGGCCCGGGCCGGCAACAGCGGGCTGTTATTCAAAGGAGGCGGGCCCCTGGAGTTGCTGGGTAAAG
>CAZHTX010000185.1:0-10447 GCA_964535475.1 uncultured Pirellulaceae bacterium | reverse complement strand
CAGGCGCTGCAGCGACTGGGGCGTTTAGAGACGATTCCGACCGAATTATTTGAGGAAATCGCCCAGCATCTGCGCGATTCGATCGGTGCCATCGAACCCATCGCGGCCGCCGCCGGACGCCATAGCTTGGCCTCGATCTTTGCCGCCATGGATAGCAGCGAACGGAGTGATTTGGCCGTCGATTTAGCCTCCTCCGATTGGATTATCGCCTCGGCGTTGCAACAAGCCGCTGATCAAACAACGGCCAGTCAGTCGGCAGCCAGTCAGCAAGTTCCAGCTCAAGCGAGCGGTCCGTCGCAGCACTCGCGTCAAGCGGTGTTTGCCGAGGCTGGGTTTGTTCGCCAGTTAGCAGCTGGCCAGGCAGCGGAGGCGGTTAACCAGAGTGTTAACCAAAGTGCCAACCCGAGTGCCGATGAGGTGGCTGAACTGACTGCCGAGGAAGTCGATCACATTCTGCACTCGCTCAGTCCGCAACAGTTGCAGCAGGTGCTGGCGGAGCTGGACAGTCGGCAAGCGTTGTTGGCGGTTTGTGGATTGGAAGGTCGCATCGCGCAGCGATTGATCAAGCGATTGCCGAGGCGTCAGGCCAAGCTGGTGCGAAATCAATTACAGCAACTCAGCGGGATGGATGTGGCGGAAGTGGAGGCAGCCAAGGCGGCCGCTGCGTGGCGTGCTTTGGAGGTTTATGAGCCCGATTCGGCAATTCGTTTGCGAGCGATGCAAGGAGCCGGCGGGACCGGAGCCGACCAGCAGGACGCATTTTCGGCCTCGATGGCACGGGCGGCATAGAGCACGATGGCGACGATCCTGAAATCAAAACAACCGGAGGCTCCGCCGGAAGGCAAAGCGGCGGGCATGACAGGCTTGGCCGGTTTTAACTTGGATGACTTTGCTCAGGCTGGGGTGCGGCATTTAAAGGCTGTGGAAGCGGAGGCGGCTGCGATCTTGGAGCGAGCTCGTCAAGAGGCGGAGTTGATTCGCCAGCGGGCTGCGGAGGAAGGCCAAGCGGCCGGGCATGCGGCCGGGATGGAAACGGCCGCTGAAGAAATTCGCCAGCAAGTTGCCGCCGAAGTCGCCGAGCGGATCCCGGCCCTGGAGGCTGCGACTCAGCAAATTAGTGATGTTCAAGAGGCGTATTTGAGCGAGTATCGTCGGCTGTTGGTCTCCACCGTGCTGGCCGCCACCGAGCGTTTGGTGCTGAGCCGTTTGGATCGCGAGCCCGAAATGATCGAGCGGTGGGCCGAGGTGGCTTTGACAGCTTCCAAAACAGCCAGTCGTTTAACGATCGCCGTGCATCCCGAAACATTAGTTCAGCATGGCGAGACCTTCGAGCGTCTGCTGACCGCGCCGGGAATGCCCGAAGATTCAAGGATCGAACCCGATGAGTCGGTCGAGCCCAGCGGCGTGGTCGTGCGCTCCGAGGCGGGCGTGGTGGAAATGACCCTCAGCCGTCAGTTGGAGCGGTTGGACGCGATGTTGCGGGGTGACCAGGAGCCATCATGAAATCGGCTGATCCAAAAGCAACCGCAGCAAAAGCACCCGCCGCGAAACAACCCGCCGCGAAACAACCCGTCGCGAAACAACCCGTCGCGAAACAACCCGTCGCGAAACAACCCGCAGCGAAAGCAACCGTAGCCGCCGCAGTAGCAGCTCCATTGACTTCGATTCGTCTGCCTCAACCCTTGCCGTTGCCGCAGGCTGAGCATTTGCGGCAGATCATGCATAACGGTCCGGTAGCCGGAATCCGCGGGCGAGTGGCCGCGGTCTCGGGGGCCGCGGTGGAAGTGGCCGGGATGTTAGCCGCGGTCGGTTCGGTCTGTCGCATTCACTCAGCCGGCAATCGGCACGCGTTGGCTCAGGCGATTGGTTTTCGTGGTGAGCGGCTGTTATTGGCGATGCTCGACGAGGCTCAGGGTTTGGCGGCGGGAGATCGGGTGGAGTTAATCTCCGACGGTATTACCGTTGGGGTGGGACCGGAATTATTGGGTCGCGTGGTGGACGCTTTGGGGCGTCCGATCGATCGCAAACCGTTACCCGAGGGTTTAGCCAGAACGCGCGTCGATGGTGCGGCCCCCAGCTCGCTCGACCGCCCAGCGATTCGCCAGCCGCTGGAGACGGGGGTTCGCGTGATTGATTCCTTGTTGACCTGTGGAGTCGGACAACGGTTGGGGATTTTCGCTGGTTCGGGAGTTGGTAAGAGTTCCTTGCTGGGGATGCTGACTCGCGGCACCAACGCCGATGCGATCGTGATCGCGCTGGTCGGAGAGCGGGGCAGGGAAGTGCGCGAGTTTATCGACCACGCGTTGGGTCCGCAGGGGGTCAAGCGGAGTGTGTTGGTCGTCGCCACCAGTGACCAGCCCGCCACGTTGCGTTTGCAAGCGGCTTGGACCGCCACGGCAATTGCCGAATCGCTTCGCGACGAAGGCAAGCATGTGCTGTTAATGGTCGATTCTGTTACGCGGTTCGCGTTGGCCCAACGCGAATTGGGACTGGCCGCCGGTGAGCCCCCCACGACGCGCGGTTATCCACCCAGCGTGTTTGCTTTGCTGCCGCGATTGGTCGAGCGTGCCGGTCGCACCGAGCGTGGTTCAATCACCGCTTTTTATTCGGTGTTAGTCGAAGGTGACGACAACAACGAACCGATTGCTGACACTTTGCGGGGGTTGTTGGACGGACATATCGTGCTCAGTCGTAAGCTGGCTTCTGAAGCACACTGGCCGGCGATCGATGTGTTGCAGAGTCTCAGCCGGTTGCAGAATCAATTGGTCAAACCTGCCGAACTGCAAGCCGCTGCCAGCCTGCGACGTTGGCTGGCGGAGTATGACAAGGCGGCCGATTTGATCGACATTGGCGCCTATCGCCCGGGCGCCAATCCGGAACTCGACATGGCGGTGAAAATGCGGCCGGCGATCCGCCAATTTTTGTCGCAGGATGTCCAACAGCGGCATCGGCTGGTCGAGACACGCAAGCAATTAGTGCAGTTGGCGGCCGGGCAAACTGCCGGAGTGGCCTGAGATGGCGAAGCGTTTCAAGTACCGATTTGAAGCTTTGCGCCGGTTGCACGAGCTGGCTCGCGATGAGGCTTTGCGGCGACTGGCCGAAGCTCAACAGGCCGAGCAAGTGCTGCGGGATCGATTGGCCGAACTTCAGCAACAGCGGCAAGCGGTGCGGCAGTCGACGGCTGGGCAGATGGTCGGCCAGATTTCGCTCGATGCGCTGCTCGATCAAGGCCGCTACGACGTCCACTTGGAGCTGCAACAGCGGGAAATAAGGCAACAACTCGGACAAATTGAGGAAGAAATTGAGCGGCGGGCCCAACGTGTTACGCTTGCCGAGCAAGAGTATCGTAAGTTTGAGAAGCTCAAAGAGCACGCGTTGGAGGAATACGGGCAAGCACAATTGCGCGAGCAACAAGCGGAACTCGATGAAATTGCCTCGCAGCGTGCCGGACTTCACCAGGGAGACGCATGATGATTTGGAAATTGATCGCCAGCTTCTGTGTGGCCACCGTAATCACCCAGTGCTTGGTGCTCGGCGTGTTGGCATCGCGAGGTAATCTCGATAGTGATAAAGCGATCAAGATGGTCGCGTTGGCCAACGGCATCGATATTACCGGCGACCGCCTCAGTGAGATGCTCGAAGCCTCCAAGACGACCCCCACGCCGAGCTTTAATGAAATCCTAGATCAACGCGCTGAAACGGGGCTCGACATGGATCTCAAACTCAACGCCATCGCTGACTTTAACGAGCAAGTTCAAGCGATGCTTCAAGATTTGCAGAAAAGGCAGGAGCGGTTCGACCTCCGCCGCGACGCTTTTAATAACAAATTGGCTGAGCTCGATCAGGGGCTGCAAGATGCCGGCATGCGCGAACTGCAACGAACCTTAGAAGTTTTGCCCCCCGATCAGGCCAAAATCCAGCTCCTTAAAATCTTCGAAGACGGAGAAATCGATACAGTCGTCAATATCACTCAAGGAATGAGCTCCGATAAAACGAAGAAGATACTGAGTGAATTCCAAACGCCGGACGAGCAGGACAAGCTTGCGCAAATCCTCCGGCGGATTGGCGAAGGAGAACCAAAAAAGTCCTTGATTGAGGACGCCCGCCAAGACAACTAAGGCGTGGACAAGACAGCGAAGCCGTTGTCTGTCGGTGCCCCAACTGTCGAGTGCCCAAGCCGTTGGGTGAGAGGGCTCAATCTGCAGGCCGGGGGGCCCAGCATGAATATTAGCAATCGTGGCGACCAGCAATTTTCCGCTTCCGCTTCGCTGCCGATTCAACGTCTTCCCGCGTTGTCCCGGTGGCAAGTGCCAGGGGGTAAGCCCGGTTTGGGGGCGAGCGGCTTGAGTTTGACGCTGCCCGGCGGCGATCTGCTGGCGACCTTTGACGCCATCTTGCAACAACGCCCCCCAGAGGCTCCTCAGTCTAGCCAACAGGATCGCTCGCCGCGTGATGATCGCAACGCGGCGGTTGGCGAACCATCAGCCGCTGATCCTGATCGCGAAGCAGATTCGGCAGAGGATGCGGAAGCCGTGGAGTCGGTTGAAAAGTCGCCGCTGAATGCTTTGTTGCCAGTGACTGAGGAATTGCAGCCCAGTCAACTTGATACCCTCGCGGTGGAGCATGACCCGGAGACTGAGGAGATCCCAGCGGACGAGGCTGATGAACAAGGCTTGCTCGGTTTGCCCTTGGTGCAGCAGGCGGAGCCCGCAGTCGTGGTTGAGGCCGCGGATGAGCCAGTCGACCAAGAGCTCGCCAAAATCAGCGGCGAGCCTGCCGAACCGCTCGACGCTCAGGCACAAGCATTGACCGCTATGCAGCAACGCAATGCCGTTGGCAAACGAACTGCCGAAAACGAAGCTGCCGTCGAGGGCGAGTCTCAAGATGTGGCGGGCAAGGTCGTTCCCAGCCAGACGCTGGGCGACGAAGGTGGGGAAGCGTCTGACACAGTTGCCGGGGCCAAGCAATTGTCAGAGGCAGATGCTCCGGCCGAGGAGTTGGGCTGGCGGAGTGCGGTTACGACCGAGGCCGACGAATCATCGCGAACTCGCCGGCACGCGCGTCGCGGAGAGCGATCCTCGGCAGCCGCGCAGCAGCAGGCTGCGGACCAGAGGGCTGGAGAACTCGATCCCCGAAATGATCCCCGAAACGCACAAGCTCGTCAGTTAGCCGCTGCCAGCGAGGGCCAGGGCATTGAAATTTCAGAGCTGCAAGGAGTCAATCCGACGGCTTGGCAGGGCGAGCTCGATGCCCACTTGGCTGAAACGGCTGTGCCCCGTCCGGACACGACTAGCTCTTTGCCGCTGCCGCAGGTTGCTCCGCTGGCCGCTGGCGGTTCGCAGCTGTTTGGGGAGGGTGCCAAAGCCCGCGTGCAGGCCACGTCGGCGGTTGGCGACGTGGCATCCACGGGGGAATCATCGCCTGGGGACTCGCGGTTGAGCCTCGAAGCGGGCACGGAAAAACAGGCCGTTGCCGCAGGCAAAAAGACGTCCGCCGCTGAGGGGGGCGAGGCCAGCGGTAACTTGGATCGGATTCGCCTCGTGCAACGTGTTTCGCGTGCTTTTCAGCGGATTGGTCCCAGCGGTGGTCATGTCAATTTAATGTTGCATCCGGCTGAGTTGGGCAGCGTACAGTTGAACTTGAAAGTTGACGGTCGCAAGCTGGAAGCCTCGATCACCACGCAAACCAGCGCGGCGATGGAAGTGCTTCGTGAACACTTGCCGGAGCTAAGGCAGCGGTTGGCCGACTTTGGCATGGAGCTGGAGCGAATTCACTTTGAAGTGGCTCGCGACGGCGAAGCGCACGAGCGAGGGAGCGATTTCCGGCAAGCGGGCGATTTCCAGCAAACCGGAGAACAGCAGCGGGATGGGGCCAGCTGGCGGGAACAGGCTGAACTGCGACGGCAACAAACTGGGCAGGCTGACGGTAAAGAGCGGGGAAAGCGAGCGGCGGGCTCGGTTGCAGGCAGTGCTGGGGTCGGCCAGCGATGGGGCTCCACGGCGGCCGGTTTAGATTTGCAGCTGTAGAGCGGTCGGCGAAAAGTGCGCGTTGGCGGGAGACGGCCTGTCGCCGGCCGGGCCGAGCCGATTTCCAGAGCCGATTTCCAGAGCCGATTTCTCCCTGGCTCTGGTCGTTCACCAAAGCGTAAGATGCGGCGGACGATATTTTTTTCTTTCTCATAGGATTCACTGCCATGTCACGCATCGATTCGGCTACCACCTCGGCGCTGGCTAGCGGGCAGAACTCGGCCAATCAGGTTGGTGAGGGTTTTAATGACTTGGAGATGGATTCGTTCATGCAGCTCTTGATCACGGAGATGCAGAATCAGGATCCGATGAATCCGATGGACAATTCTCAGATGATCGAACAGATCAGTCAGATCCGTGAGATTGGTGCCACGAATTCGCTAACCGACTCGCTCACCTCTTTGACGTCCAATCAACAGCTCGTAACGGCTAGCAGTCTGATTGGAAAGAGCATTTCCGGTCTGAGTGAGCAGGGTGATGTAACCGGAGTGGTGGATCGGGTAACCGTCGAAGTCGATGAAAACGATCAGAATTCCCGAACCGTCAAAGTTCACGTGGGTGAAACGACGATTGATATAGATAACATTCGTCAAATCAACACCGAGGACTGATGGCTGCGCGTCGCCAGTGGGAGCACCCCCTGAGCCGCGCACGCCGCGGCAAATAGGGGCCTGATCGATGGGTTTAGTATCGGCGCTGTCAACGTCACTGACTGGATTGAACGCTGCGGAAGCGCAGATTGATACGATCGGCAACAATCTGGCAAATGCCCAGACTGTTGGATTCAAGGCTTCGCGGACCGTTTTTTCCACGCAGTTGTTGCAGACCATGTCTTTGGGATCGTCACCCACGGCGGACACCGGTGGCACGAACCCGCGGCAGGTTGGCTTGGGGGTGCAGATTTCAGAGATCACTCCCGACTTCGGCCAGGGCACGATCCAGATCAGCAACAGCGCCTCGGATTTGGCGATTCAAGGGGACGGCTTTTTTCAAGTTGGTGGGCCGTCGGGCGAGCGATTGTTTACGCGGAATGGAATTTTCAAGCTCAACAGTGAGATGCAGTTTGTCAATTCGACGGGGCAGCGTTTGTTGGGGTACGGGGTTGATGAATTATTCCGTATTCAGCAGACCACCTTGGAGCCACTCACCGCGCCGATTGGTTCGGAGAGCGTGGCCAAGGCGACTGAAGAAGTGACCCTGGAAGGCACGCTCACCCCCGAAGGTGAAGTGGGCACGGTCGCGGAGGTGATCGAGAGCACTGTGTTGGGCGATTTTGCGGTGCCTCGACCTGATGGCGAAGGTGTGTCGATATCGAGTTCACCGATCACCAGTGTCGCGGGTGTCACCGCCACCACGGCGGGTGCGGGAAGCTTGGGTGCCGGCGCTTATCAATACCGCCTTGCGTTTCTTGATTCATCGGGCAACGAAGCGGTACCTAGCACGGCAGTATCGGCCACGGTCGGTGCTGGCGGGCAAGTCACGCTGAACAATTTGCCCGCCGATCCGACAGCGGGTGACTACAGCACCATCAATATTTATCGCACCGATGCGGGCGGAAACAATTTCTTCCTGCTCGACTCGGTCGCCGCGGGAGCGGCTAGCTATGTTGACGACGGTAGCACGCCGCTGACGACGACCGAATTAGATGATTCGGTGCTCAGCGGCAACTATACCTACATGGTGACTTATCATCGCAACGGGGAACCGGAAAGTCGCCCGAGCGTGTTGATTGGTCCGCAAAACATTGTCAATAGTCGTATTTCCATGAAAGATTTTCCCGTTCCTCCAGTTCCCCCGCCGACTGGTGGATTTCCTGCATATGATGAGGTTCGTATCTACCGTAACTTGGCCAATGACCAGAACAATTTCTATTTGGTCGACACGGTCAGCCCGGATGAAACCTTTACCGACAGTAGAACTGATGCTGAGATTGCCGATCTGACAGTGCCCGGCAATCAGTTGGTCAACTTGGACGGTCCCACAATCAACAGTGGGTCACGTTTGGTGGACGTGGTTAAACGGGATGGTTTTAATTTTGAAACGGTGTTTACCGAGGGGACTTTGACTTACACCGGACAGAAGGGTGGGCGATCGCTAGGCACTGGTTCTTTTACGGTCACCAGCACGACGACCGTGCAAGATTATATTGACTTCATTGAAGCCGCATCTGGCATTCAAATTGCTCAGGCTGACTCGGCGAACCCGATTCCCACATCGGATAATCGCATCCCGGGAGAGACGGGAAATTTGGTGCCGGGCGGCTATATCAGCAACGGTGCGATTCGTTTCGTCAGTAACAATGGTGAAGAGAACGCGTTGACAATCGATTTGACCGCTTTTCGGATGGAAGACGAGCAGGGTAAGGTAACTGTGCCGAACCTCGCATTTGGATCGATTCAGAAAGCGGCCGGCACGAGTGCGGCGACCGACTTTTTGGTCTACGATTCGTTGGGTGTACCGATCAACGTGCGGGTGACCGCGGTGCTCGAAGAACGGACTGACTCCGAAACTGTCTACCGTTGGTACGCTGACAGTCCCGGTAACCAACCATCATCGGGTCATGATATCTCGGTCGGCACCGGGCTGGTCCAGTTTGATGGCAACGGTAACTTTGTCTCCGCCACGAACTCGCGGATCAACGTCCAGCGGAACGATGTCCCCAGCGCCACACCGTTGCAGTTTGATCTCGATTTTTCCAGCGTGTCGGGCTTGGCGACCGCGGAAGCCTCTTTGGCGGCTACGCGTCAAGATGGCTCGGCTCCCGGTATCCTCAACAGCTTTGTGGTTGGTGAGGATGGGCGGATTCGCGGTGTTTTCAGCAACGGGGTGACACGTGATTTGGGGCAGCTGGTGTTGGCGCGCTTTTCCAATCCGGTTGGTTTGGAGCAACGTGGCAACAATCTCTACTCGCAAGGGATCAACAGCGGCTTGCCTGTGCAGGGTAGTCCCGGCGAGAATGGAATTGGCACGATCGTCGGCGGTGCCTTGGAACTGAGCAACACCGATATGGGCCAAGACTTGGTCGACTTGGTCTTAGCCAGCACCCACTATCGAAGTAACAGCCGAGTGATCACTGCCACTCAGCAGTTATTCGACGAACTGCTTAACATTCGCCGGTAACTAACATTCGCCGGTAACTAACATTCGCCGGTAACTAACATTCGTAGGTTCAGGTTGATGCCCGCCCACATCGTGATCCCAGCCCGTTTGGCATCGACCCGTCTGCCCGAAAAGCTATTGTTGCGTGCCGGTGGGAAATCGGTGCTGCAGCATACATATGAGGCGGCTTTGCGGGCCACGCTTTGTCACGGTGTGACCGTGGCGGTCGACGATCCGCGATTGGCGCAGGAGGTCAGCGATTTTGGTGGGCAGGCTCTGTTGACCGATCCGTCGCATCCCAGCGGTACCGATCGCATCGCCGAAGTGGCCCGGGCGGTGCCCGATGCGGATCCAATCATTAACGTGCAGGGGGACGAGCCTGAAATTGACCCCGACGCGATCGATCTGGTTGTCACGCTGTTGGAGCAATTCCCGGAAGCCGCAATGGCGACGGTGGCTTGCCCGCTGCGCGAGGCCAGCCAATTGTCCGATCCTTCGTGCGTGAAAGTTGTGATGGGCGGGGTGCAGCGGGCGATCTATTTCAGCCGCGCCGCTGTCCCGCACGCTCGCGAGGGTGTCAGCGAAGCGCTACTTGCCGCGGAGCCACCCCACTATTGGCATCATTTAGGCCTCTATGCCTATCGTCGTGAATTTCTGCTGTGGTTTGCCAGCCAGCCGCCGGGCCGTTTGGAGCAGTTAGAAAAACTGGAACAGCTGCGAGCCATCGAAGCGGGGCGAGCGATCGTGGTGGGGCGAGTCGAATCGGCCGCGGCCGGCATCGATACATTGGCTGATTTTGAGGCCTTTCGGGCGCGCATCGAAGCCTAACCGCCAATAATGCCCGCGGCTAGCGCCGTCGGCTCACCGCGAAGGCTAACCGTTGTTTCTCGGAACAGGTCTACCGGTCAAATCGATGCGCGGTATGATTCGCTCCCATGACAAAACATATCTTTGTAACCGGTGGGGTGGTCAGTTCGCTCGGTAAGGGCCTGACCAGTGCTTCGATAGGGATGTTGCTCGAGCAACGCGGCCTGAGGGTGCGGATGCAAAAGCTGGATCCCTATATCAATGTGGACCCGGGGACGATGAGTCCCTACCAGCACGGTGAGGTATACGTCCTCGACGACGGCTCGGAAACCGATTTGGACCTCGGCCATTACGAGCGGTTTACCTCGGGTGAGTTAACGCGTGATTGCAACTACACCACCGGGCAAATCTACCAGTCGGTGATCAATAAGGAGCGGCGAGGCCAATTTTTGGGCAAGACTGTTCAGGTCATCCCCCACATTACCAACGAAATCAAGTCGGTGATCAAGCGGATG
>CAZHTX010000184.1:0-10465 GCA_964535475.1 uncultured Pirellulaceae bacterium | reverse complement strand
CCATCGAGATCTCCCCCAAGCTCGTCATTGATGAGGTGGTAAACTTGGTGCGGCACCAAAGCGAGGGAAAGCGCTTGGGCCTCCACGTCGTCTACGAATCGAGCATTCCCAAGACTATTGACTCAGACCCCACGCGGTTGCGGCAGATACTATTAAACCTGGTAGGCAATGCGATCAAGTTTACGGAGATGGGATCGGTAACGATTTCGGTCTTGTTTTGTAATGAAACAAATTCTTTACGAATTGCAGTTATTGATACCGGAATTGGCATGTCGGCGGCACAACGCGACGTAATAGCCCGATTCGACGCATTTTCTCAGGCTGATACTTCGACAACGCGTAATTTCGGCGGAAGCGGGCTAGGGCTGCGGATTTGCAACAGTCTGGCGAAGTTCTTGGGAGGCGGCATAACAGTCGAATCCGAGCTAGGGAAAGGCAGTCAATTCACACTGGTTATTGATATTGGCAAACCGAAGACGCTCGAACTTCTTACCAAAGCCGAAATAGAATCGATTGAGCAAAAACCAGCTCTGATGCAACCTCCAAGTATATCTTTGCAGGACAGTTCTTTGACTGGAGTTTGTGTGCTGTTGGCCGAAGACGGTCCCGACAATCAGCGTCTTATCAATTTTCATCTTAAGAAGGCAGGAGCGGAGGTCTGGCTGGCGGAAAATGGCCTAGCTGCGATTGAATTAATCGAGCATGCGGCTGCTAGCGAGACTGCTTTGCCAGATCTGATATTGATGGACATGCAAATGCCAGTGTTGGACGGATATTCCGCGACCGCTCGGCTGCGGGCATTCGGTTTTACATTGCCGATCGTAGCATTGACTGCTCACGCAATGGATGGCGACCGTCAAAAGTGCTTGGATGCTGGTTGCGACGAATATTTGACCAAACCGATCGACAAACAAACACTCATCGCCGTTTGTCATTCCATCGCCCGGGGAACCCTTTCGCGGCCGGCGGCAACGCCCGTATATCAACTGTGAATGCGGATTTCTCTTCCACGGGTACGCGTTGTCACGTTCTCCATGTTAGAACGCGAGGCCCAGTTCGTCCGCTTCGTCACCTTCTCCGCTCCCGCGCGACAAGACGGTCTTGCGACCCAGACGCCCGGTTTGCGAAGTGCACGACCGGCTAAAGCTGGGACACCAGCGGATGCTAAGCCTCCAGGATAGACATTCTTGACATACCAGGAAGGATGGGTGGATTTGTCTCTTGCTCCAACTCGTCAGGTTTCTCTGTGACGGGTTCTTGAGATCTCCGGGAAAGTCGCTTTTTGGCAGTCCCGGATCAATGCTCAACCCCAATCAGGCCTGACGATGGCCGATTCCTATAACAGCCCAAAACTCCATCAACATGTCTTGTCAATGGAAACGCAAACGCGTTGCCGGATTCAAAGAACTTTTCAAGGCTCTTTACGGAGCTTCGGTTTTTGCAAATTGTCGCCGGGGACACGATCGATTAACAACGCGAATGGATCGATGCCTACTTTTTCGGGAAGCGATTCCACGACAAATTGAAAGGATGCCTCACGTGACGTAATCCGCTTTCTCTCTCTATGAAGCGTCTTCCCATAGCGTTTTCCGGGTTCAGGGGCAGCGAAGGCCCCAATTTCAATCCAATCATTCAGTTCGACAGACGCCTCCTCCCCTTTGGCGTCCGCCCTGAATTTCTCGCATATCACGCCTAAGTAGATTTTGTAGCGACCGTCTTCCAATTGCTCGTATTCGGCTTGCGTGGTTCGATTAGCAAACAGAATAATATCCGCGAAAAGATCGTCCAAGACATATCGCAAGTCGTCGGGAGTGACCTCACGAAGTCCATCAATTAGATCTTTTGATGTGGGAAAGGGGGCTTCCTTATAAGCAAACCGATCAACCAAGTCCTTAAGTACCAAGTTAATCTTGTCTTCACCAATCATCTCTTTAAGATAGTACATTGCGCAGCTACCTTTCTGGTAATGGATGTACCCTTGGCTGCTTTCGACAAACATCAGCGGCCTCTCCTTGAGCTGTTCTCTTCCTCGTGCTCGCAGGTAACGGTCCATCTCGTACTGCAAAAACTTTCGCATCATGTCGCGGCCGAATCGCTTTTCCATCACCATCAGCGCAGAGTATTGAGCCAACGTCTCAGAGAGCAGCGTGGCGCCCTGCATGTTCGCCCCGACCACCTGATGGGCCCACCATTGGTGCGCCATTTCATGCGCAACCACGTAATAGACCATATCGATGTCGTCTTTCTTGCTAATGTCGGCAATGAAGCCAATTCCTTCAGAATAGGGCATCGTGCCAGGAAAAGCCTGAGCGAAACTTGCTATTCGGGGAAACTCGATGATCCTCGCTTGTTTGTGCCGATAGGGACCGAAATTTTCCGTGTAATACTCGAGTGAATCACGAATCGAACGCAGCATGTTGTCCACGTTCCACTCGTGTTCGGGGTGATAGTAGACTTCGATATCGACACCCTTCCAGTGATTCATGGCCACCTTATAGTCAGCTGAAATAAACGAGTAAAAGTTGAGGGAAGGGTGGTCTAGTTTGTACTGAAAGTAATTCCTGCCATCTTGTACCCAGCGTTTTACAAGCGACCCAGGCGCAACGGCGACGGAGTTTGTCGTACTAATAATGGTTTCCACATCAACCCAATGATCCGCACCCGGGATGTACGTTCGCATGCGGTTGGGTAAATCATCCGGATCAAGCTTCGGCATCAGGTCTTGGTTTTCAGCCAGCCCTTCTTTGCGGCGGTCACCACGGTCGGTCAACTCGGCCTGGTCCAGGTATCCGATTTGAGGAGCAAAAGAATTATTGAAGAACGAGCCGTTCTGAACGATGTCGGGTCGCGAAACCGAGTTCTCAAATCCCTGGGGTTCGAACTGCACCATGTAGCGCATGGTGAGCTGCTGCTGGGGAGCCATCGGCGGATCGAAACGATAAATGTAGTATCTCAAGTCTTCGTGAGCTGTTTCCAGCGTGGCATTGTCCACTTCAACGGTGGTATCTAGGTGCTCGGCAAAATTTAAAAACAACTGCTCGATCGGCGCTTGGCTGCGGTTCACAATTATCTGCTCGCCGGCAAACTTCAGACCGCGTTGCTCCGGGAAGATATCAATGGTGTACTTCACCGATTTCACGCTGGGCTGGGCCACCCCCTCGTGCTGTTCCTTGAATTCACGTTCATAACGTGCCCGCAACTCTCTCCCCTTTGCAATGCCAATCAGCTCGTTGCGAAACATTGTGTTATAAGAAACCCAACCTGCGGAAAGTACCCAAAGCATCAGGCAGGCGGCAGCCCACTTTCCGAGCGGGCCGCGCAGGCGGGTCAGGGCATGGGAGAGTCTTTGAGCAACCGAAGTTTCGCGGCCTCGCTGCCAATAAGCGATCGAAGCGAACCCTAGAAGAACCGCGAACAGAATCCAGTAAATCGCAAATCCCACCAAACCGGGCTGATACGGAGCAAAGCGGAACATATCTGAGTAGGTATATTCAGGGAGCGATCCGTAACGCACCATGCGAGTCGAAACCTCCAAAATTAACCAACCGAAGGAATTCGCGATAAGCAGCACGATAAACAGGAAATAACCAATGTACTTGTTTGGAGAGACCACGTGCGCGGCCATCGAGAGCATGACCAAAAAGGACATTTGCAGTAGGTCAATTCCGAGAATCTCGATCGCATACAAATCTAATTGAAAGCGAGTATAACCATTGGCAGCTTGAACCATAACACCCGCTAATATCCCAATGGAAAGGATGATAGCCAGTATTGCGATCATCGAGCATAACTTGCCCAAAAAAATGGTCCACGTAGATTGCGGCAAGGCGTCGTATATCTCGTCCAGTTTTGCGTCCCGCTCTTTCCACACCATGACGCCCGTGTAAAACGCAATAATTCCAATCAGGAATGCATACATGGTTCCACGGATCAGGTCAATCATATTGTAAGTGACAGGCAGCGCGGTCAGCCCAAAACCTTCCGTCGCGTTGAAGACCAGAACGAAACCAGAGTTCAATAGAGTAACAAACAGAACCACAATAAAAACGTTACTTTTGATCGTCTCAAAGAAATCAACTTTGATTTGGCTGGCTAATTGTGCCACGCGTGCTTGAACGTTGTGATGATATTGGACCACAGGAATGGCGGCCATCGGAGCTGTGACTTCGCCATAATCAGCGCGCTTGCGTTTACCGCTGGACCGTTCACTGAACGAGAAACGAAGGTATGCGGCGGCGAGTGCGAGCATGGCGATGGCTAGCCAGAGAACGCGGTTCGCCAAAATAGAGCCAGTCAGTGTGACGAACTGGGTGTTACGATCAGCCACCGTCCAATACTTTGTCGTTTCTCGAAATGCTGTCTCGCCGAAAGGGTCCGCGAGAGCCGCGAGCATCTGATTGTCAAGGTTGGAGACAAGGCTGCTGGCTATGGCTGCACCCACAATTAGCACGATGGCTGAAACGAAGGCGGCAATGGTGCTGCGCGTGTAAACGGCCACGGCGAATATCAGCGCAGTGGCGATGATGGCGTTGGGAACTGCGAAAACCATGATGCCCCAGAGATGGGCAGACCAGTTAATCGGCCCCCAGTTTTCTGGTTCGATCCACGGCATGTACTTTGCCAACAAAATGCCCATACTTACGCCGAGCGATGGGATCACGGCGACAAGTGCTGCCCCCCAATACCGCCCGAAAATATAGGCCGGCTTGCTGATCGGTTTGGTGAAAAGAATTTGGTGGGTATTGTAAGCAAAGTCGCGGGATGCGGCTCCGTTCGCAAAGGCTGCGATAATAACAATGGAGATGATGGACAATGCGCCATACATCGACTGAATGGTGTAGGGCGAATTGCGATCGGCGTTTTCAAGTGAACCTCCAATCTGTACGGAGTCACTGGAAACGGCAGCCAGCACCAGTGCCGAAATAATTAACAGGAAAACGTAAACCATCATTGAACGAAGCCAATAGCTAAGTTCAAACCGAAAAAAGTTAAAAAACATGGTAGCAAATTCGGTTGGAAAATGACTTTAAAGATTGAAAGATACGAGCCGCTTAACATGGATGCAATTGTCAAGCGACTGCTTGAGGGGTGCTGCCGATACCGTGGATGCGAGTAAAGAAGACATCTTCCAGATCGGGCTCGATCGCTTCAAAGCCTTCTCCCGGGTCATTTTCATGGTAGATGTGAATTAATGGCCGGCCGGCAACAAGCTTGGTGGAAACAATTTCAAAACGCTGGGCGAAATCCGGAAGTTCGGATTTACTGACCGTCTTCATCCAGATTTTTCCCGCCAATACATGCTCGGCATCCGTGGGGCGGCCTGCAAATTGGACCACTCCGTTGTGGATAATAGCCATTTCCGTGCATAACTCTTTCACGTCTTGTACGATGTGCGTTGAAAGGATGACGATGATGTTTTCACCCACTTCGGCCAATAAATTGTAGAATCGATTTCTCTCGCCGGGATCGAGCCCCGCGGTTGGCTCATCAACAATCAGTAGTTTCGGATCGCCAATCAGTGCTTGGGCGATTCCAAAACGTTGCTTCATACCTCCCGAAAAAGAACTGACCGCTTTGCGACTGTGCTGACTCAGGTTCACGCGAGCCAGCATGGCTTCAACCAATTCCCGCCGTTCCGCTCGTTTCGTCACCCCCTTAAGAATGGCGATATGGTCTAGCATGTCCCGGGCTGAAGTTTTGGGATAGACCCCAAATTCTTGCGGCAGATACCCGAGGACACGACGTACCCCATCCTTATCTTTCAGCACATCCAAATCACCAATGGTAATCGATCCTTCATCCGGGTCTTGCAGTGTTGCGATGGTTCGCATTAGCGTCGATTTGCCAGCACCATTCGGACCCAGCAAACCGTACATTCCGGTGGGGATCGTCAGGGAGACACCGTTGAGTGCGCGGACGCCGTTACGGTATGTCTTTGAGAGATCCTTGATGACCAATTGCATGAATGACTCGTCAGGCTGGAACTGATTGAAATGAAAGGCCAAGAGTTGTTATTTTTAAGAAGGTTCGTCGCGAAGCAAGAAGTATTGGTTACTCTGCTTGAAATAGCGAGATGGCTTGATCGCAGTACCACTGGAGCGTCTCTGAAGTTTCAAACGCTCGACCAAACCAGATAGAAGACGCGACCAAGGTAGGACCAGAGCAGTCCCATGATGGGAATCGCATCGCGGACAGACACCACCTTGGACAATGGACTCGACACTCGCATCGGGGCGCGGAATCGATGCCGGAGAGTTGCCGAAAAGGTACAACAGGAACGTGCAATGCCTGCTTTACTGGGACGCCCGGAATCGGCCAGAGTGTGCTCCAATTGCTAGCATCCCATTAGCCTGACCGCACCCCGTTTCATCGTCAAGCGAGCAACCGCGGGGGGAAGGCCAAGTCTTCAGTCCTGTTGCAGCCGAGACGGATCAAATCGCACATATTTCATGCTTTTACCGCCGTCCGTGAAATAACTGTAAACGACGTGAATTTTGCCGTCGGCCCCTTGAATGACGGCGGGATAGTGAAAGGAGCCTCGCTCGGCTCGCTCCAGATGACGAGTCCATTTCCAACTCTTTCCCTCATCGTCCGAGAGCGAAACTGCCAGGCTATTGCGGCCCTCCGTGGTGTCGTTGTAGACCATAACCCACTGGCCGTTGGATAAACGGACGCCGTCAATGCCCGCTCCCGAGTTGGGTAGCTGGCTGCTATTTACCGCACTCCAAGTCATTCCGTCGTCTTTCGATTCCGACAACCGGATTCGCTCGGTCATACCATTCTCGCGCATATAAGCGACCAACGTGCCGTCGTTGCGTCTTAACACGGTGGGTTGAATGTTCCCAAGCCCAATAATCGGCTGGCTGGCGTACCACGAGCCGCCGTCATCATCACTGATGGCCATGATTGACGCGGAAAACGTGTCGGTGTAGAGAGGCAGCAAAATGCGACCACTCGGCAGCGTCGTCGGTTTGCAGCGCGGCTGCCAGCCCAAACGCTGATACAACTTTTGCCCCAAGCGGACGCGAGCTTGCTGCAGTTCCGCTTGCAACGGTTCCGGCAGCGGCTGGGGAAGCTGTTTCAAGGTTTGCTCGATCGCGGCCTCGGCTTGCTGGGCAAAGTCGTCCGGTTTCAATAAGATCAACCCTTCGCTCGACCATTCGGGACCCGTTTCAGGGTCAAATGATTTCGCCGTCTTGTAGCGGGTGATGCAAGACTCCCAACTGTTGGCAATGATGGTTGGCCAGAACAGAAACAACTTACCCGACGCGCTCAAGTGCATGCTGGTATTACAATCAGGAAATCCCTGCTGGTCGGCCATCACGCGAGGTTTACTCCAGTTATCCTCGTTTGCCAATTTCCAAGATCCCATGATGGCCACATCATCGGCTGTGCGCTCACCCGAGCCGCGGTACCAGCAGACAAATACATCATGGTTTGGATATTGAACAATACTTGGCGCATGATTGTGCTGCTGATCAAGTGGAAAGATCAATTCAGCAACTTCAGGCTCAAGCGGATTCGTATCGGCGGCGATGATTGTCGACCAGCCGCAAAGGATAAGAAGTAGGCCACAAACGCGGCGAAAACGGTGTCGAAAATACTGGCAATATAACATCGAACTCGCCATGCTGTGAGCAACGAACCAAAAACCAAACGAGTTTAACGGAAAGCATGCACAGTATGACGAAGGAAGGCACTGCTGTCAAAAAGACTTATGCGGAGGTACTTAGAACCCGCGCCACGCGATTGCTCAGCGACAATTGCCGCTGAGCTGGAAAAAATATCGTTGCATTACTCGCCAGCAATTAATGGCGATGCGTTAGCTTTGAAGAGTTAGTTTCGCCTGCCGTAGACAAGGTCTCCGTCACCAAACCAAATGAAGGGCACATTGCTCATTCGAAACGGCGAGAACGCCAACATGACTATGCTGCCACTTTCAACTCTTCTAAACTTACCAGTGGAATCTTCAACCACTGGTGTAAAGTCGGCGACCCAGCGAATCGTTCCCTCGACGGGTAGGATCTCGATAAAGCCTTCGAAGAACATCGCTAGTTTCCTGCGATTTGCGGCGATGAAGGTTGAACTCCCACTAAACGGGATTAGCAATTCCTCACCAACGGGATAGTCAGAGAGAAATTCCTCATCAAGGTCAATTTGAACCGTGTTAGCATCACTGGAATTGAGTGATGGCGAAGTGTAGCGACCTAATTGAGTTGCGATACCGAAAGTCTGCCAGACTTCCGGTGAGGGAGAAGCCGGCAATACGGGAACAAACCCACCGCCAAAGATTTTCAAGGGGGTGGTGAACCGTCCCTTGCGCGGGCCCAGGTTAATGTTGCCTTCCAATGTCCACTTAAAGTTCCAAGTGGCATCGGTCAATTTGAAAGGGGCGTTAATGGCGACCACTCGCAAGGGCTTGCGAGTCGGCTTCGCATTCTCGAAATCGCCGGTTCCGCCCAGCACCACAGCATCCGCTTCCCAGATCGCAGTGAATTCATCGGAGTTACCAGTCGGCGTCAACGTGACCACGCCATTTTCGAATCGCGTCAGCAACGTATCGCCGCTCGAAGCGCCTGTCGCGATGCCGACGTTGCCATCTGCGGTCGACTCGAACGTGGACACCAAAGGGTTGTCGGTCGGCGTCACAACGACGCCACCCAACGTCACGTATCGCCCCAAGCGGGTGCCGACCCCGGGGGCCACGAAAGTACCGTCGGCTGGCGTGTACGCGCCAAAACCATCGGCATAGAACGGCACAGTCTGACCAACCGCCGACTGCGTGGTGGCTAGCAACGATCCGACGACCGCCGCAAAAATCATAAAGCCATTTCGGGCAACTCGCATCTTCATTTTCCTTCACCCCGTGGAACAGAACAAAACATTGTCTACTGCTTTGAGTAGCGCAAACCAATGCAGATGATTCAGGAAAATTCCATCTTTTTTTCTAAAGAACTTGAGTCCTCCATCGCAGACACTGCATTTTTGGTCGACCTCGCGGATAGTTTCGACTATTCTCTAGATGCCGACCGCCCACTAGGAAGTAGATACCCATACACCTTCGACATCCTTCGCTCGAACCCGCTCTGCTTGCATGCCGCCTGACCACTCTGAAACGCCCGAAACGGCAGACGCCTCCGCTGAGGATCCACTTCGAACCCTTGCCCCTCGCTCAACCTCAGAGGCCAGCCCAGGATTTGAATTTGGCAATGAAATCGGCCCCTATCGGATCCTCAATAAATTGGGTGAGGGCGGGATGGGGATGGTCTATCTGGCCGAACAAGAGCGGCCGATTCGCAGGCGGGTGGCGATCAAAGTAATCAAGTCGGGACGCGACTCTTGGGAAGTCATGAGCCGTTTTGAGGCAGAGCGACAAACGCTCGCCTTGATGCAGCACCCCAATATTGCCCAAGTGTTGGACGCTGGAACGACCGCACAGGGTTTGCCCTTTTTTGCCATGGAATTAGTTAATGGCGTTCCGTTGACGACTTATTGCGATCAGCAAAAACTGTCGATTGAATCTCGCCTATCATTGTTCATCCAAATTTGTAAGGCGGTTCAGCACGCTCATCAAAAAGGGATCATTCATCGTGATCTCAAACCGTCGAACGTCTTGGTTACTGTCATGGACGGCGTGGCGATCCCAAAAGTAATCGATTTCGGCTTGGCAAAAGCCACAGGCCAACAGGAGATCCTAGCCGGCGCGACTGCGTTTACCGTCGTCGGGCAGATCGTGGGGACGTTGCAGTATATGTCACCCGAACAGGCCGGATTGGAAAAGCTTGACATTGACACGCGAACAGACATTTATTCCCTGGGTGCGACGCTCTACGAGTTGTTGACCGGCAGCACACCGGTGGACCAAGAGGTCGTAAAAAACAACTCAATCTTCACCGTTCTCGAGCTGATACGGGAGAAGGACCCACAGCGCCCCAGCTCGCGGCTAACGGCACGGGGTAATGCTGCGATTGATGTTAGCGGGCAGAGACAAATTACCACCAGCAAGTTGCTGCAGATATTACGCGGCGAACTCGACTGGATTGTCATGAAAGCGCTTGACAAGGACCGCAACCGGCGCTACGAAACGGCCGACGGACTGGCAGAGGATATTCATCGATTCATCTCTAATCAACCGGTGCAGGCCCGCCCACCATCGACCAATTATCGCCTTCGTAAATTTGCCAAACAACACCTTGGATTAGTCCTGGCGGGCACGCTGATTTTCATCATCCTAACGACCGCTTCATGTGTCGCTATTACTTTTGCAATAAAGTCAAAAGCCGACCGAGATATTGCCGAGCAAGCAACACGAGTCGCAAATCAACACACCATTCTTGCCAAACAGGAGCGCGCGCGAGCGATTCGTGAACGCACCGCCCAGGCCAAGGTGACCGCTCTCCTGTCGGCAATTCTGGACGCTGGGGATCCGGTGTTTGGCAATGTTGTTTCTAGCTACGCAGGACCC
>CAZHTX010000183.1:0-10517 GCA_964535475.1 uncultured Pirellulaceae bacterium | reverse complement strand
ATGTTAGGCCGCCGAACGGTCTGATTCGCCCGGTTCAGGCAGAGTGGTCGGCTCGGTGGCACTGTTTTGCTGGTCGGAGAATCGCTGCTGGGCTAACGCTACCCAACTGAGAATTGTCTCCCGGCCGGGGCGTTTCGCACTCCACAGAAACCTTCGCCCGGCCGGTTCGTCGGCAAAGCGATTGAACTTGGCGAGCAACTCCTCGGAATCCGCGGTGGCCAAGGCATAGAGCGTGCAGTAACCCGCTCCGACTAATAACTGCGCATCGCAAACTCGCAAACTGGGGATAGCCAACATCAGCCGCGTCTGGGATTGCCATTCGGCGATCTCAGCGACACCGATCCAGCCAACTTGTAACTGGGCTACCAAGCGTTCAGGGTCAGCGTGCAGGAATTGGCCAATCTGTTTGATTTCAATCCGTTCGAATCTGGCCGCCGTCTTGGGACCGATCGAGGGCGCGTCGACAACCGGGCAGGTTAACGTCAACCTGCGTCTGCGACGAGAGACCCCATACCCCAGCGGCTCGGAGGCAGGCTTCGCGGCCGCGGCGGTTGTTTGCGTGGTCGCGGTTGGCAACACGACTCGCAACGTCGTTGGTTGCTCACTGTCATGCTGTTTATAGAGTTCGGCAAGCTCCTGCATACGAGCATATTCCTGTTCGCTGTCTCGAACTTCGAGAACTCGCCGCACCAATTGCACCTCAGCCGGTTCGTGCGGACCCAGCTCGCCCGTCTCGTGATAATGCTGAAGCAGTTGTCGTACTAATTCACGCTCCCGCCCTGAGTCCAAACGCTGTCCCAGCCAAGCGACCGGGAGCCTTAAAGCGGCCAGCAAACTGCGGGAGCTTAACGAGACTCGCGGCAACGGCACCACCGCTTCGGCAGCCGTGCGATCAAGGATCCGCGCCCAGCCGACAATGGCCACACCAAAGAGTTCCGCCAAGGCGTCGAGCGATTGCTCGCTGAGACCATGCCGAGAATTTTTTCGAGCCGCCTCGAGGTCATAGCTGGAGACCAGCGTCTCATAAGAACGATGCGCCAGCTCCGCACCGCGGCAGACGGCCGCGGGCAACCAATCAGGTTCTGAAGAAAGTTGAAAGACGATGCGAAAGCGATCATCCCGCCACCGCGACAAAATGCTCGAGTACGACTGACGGATGGTCCATTCCAGCGGTCGATGGACGACTGCTTCCCGCGGGCTCTGCGCCGTATGCAAAGGTTGCAGAGGATCGGTGAAATAGTGGCTGAGGACTCCCGTGGCGTGCGCGGCCTCCGCCCACGATTCGCTTTTTAAATGCTGTTGAATCCGCCGGTACCAACGCTCGGCCATGCGCGGCGCGCCACCCCAATAATTGTCCGCCACGTGCACGACATGATTTTGAAAATCACGAAAACGCACATCCGGATCCTTGGCTCCTGCTAAATACTGCGTGTGATAACGCAACAACATCCGCGCAAAAGCACGCCCCGCATCGGTGCGAACGTAACGCAGCGAGTCGAGCGCGAAATGATGGTGCGTGCTGCGACAATAGGCAGCCTTCAGGATTAGCAACAAGCCTTCCATGCCGGAACCCAAAAAATTGGAGACGAGTATCCGTTTACAACGGCTGTCCCCTCCTACAACATATCGGCTGCCAATGACAAGCTTAGATATTCTTCGCAGCCGTAGCCAGGTTCCCCCATGACCCGTCGATACTTTGTTCCCGATTTGCCCGCCCAAGGTGGCCTGGTGGCGTTGCCCACCGAAGAAGCGGTGCACGCCGCCCGGGTCATGCGGGTCGCCATCGGTGACCCGGTTGTGCTGTTCGCGGGGGATGGCCGTCAGTCCAGTGGTGAAATCACCTCCGTGGACCGTCGCCGCGTCTTCTGCCAAGTCGACCCACCGAGCGAAGTCTCTCGAGAACTCAGTGGCGCAATCACGATCACAGCCTGTCTGCCCAAGGGAGATCGAGCCAAATGGATGGTGGAAAAATTGACCGAATTGGGCGTCGCCAAAGTGCAACCGATCGTCACGGCGAGATCCCAAACCAATCCCTCGGTCAGCACATTGAACAAACTGCGGAAACAAGTCATCGAAGCTAGCAAGCAATCAGGCCGCAACCAACTGATGACGATCCTCGATCCGATCGATTTTCGCGACCTGCTAGCAGACCTTGATTCCAACGCAGCAATTTCGCTAAACCAAAAGCTGAGGGTGATCGCGCACCCCGGCGGAGCACCGCTGAAGTCGTTTGAATTGACAAGTCATTCGGCAGTTAACCTGTTCATTGGTCCAGAAGGTGGATTTACGGATCAAGAAGTGCAGGCTGCTGGTGACGCTGGCTGTCATGCGATTGGCCTGGGACCGACAATCTTGCGAGTCGAAACTGCCGCCACCGCGGGAGCGTCCGCGATCATTGCGATCGCCGGCTGGTAACCCAACCGGCGATCCCCGCGTCGCCAAATCTGCACCTTTTTATGTAGATTTAGCAACGATGGGTGCTGGGTTAAAAATTGGCGATTGTCTGCAACTGTGCGTGGCTTCGGCAAGTACTTAGCGTGTAGGATGAACGTGTTATCTCATTCAAACTGGCTCGCGACGAGGTTGGCATGGTTTTCAGATTGGTGCAGCGAACTTTAATCGTGGCATGCGCGCTTGTGGCCTGCCAGTCGATGGCCCCACGCGTTGCCTGGGCGGAACCGAATTGGGACCAGCCGGTTCGCAACTTGGACGTGGCCGACTTTCGCGGTCGGGTCTGGACGATGGGCGACTTTCGTGACGCGGACCTGATCGTGGTCGCTTTTTTGGGGACCGAGTGTCCGCTGGCCAAGCTGTACGCGTCGCGGCTGAACGATTTAAACGACAAGTTTGCCGATCAGCGGGTGGCGATTGTGGGCGTGATGAGCAACCGCCAAGATTCGATCGCCGAGATTTCCGCCTTTGCCCGTCGTTATCAGATCGAGTTCCCTTTGTTGAAGGACGCTGGCAACCGCTTGGCCGATGCGATGGGTGCCGAGCGAACCCCCGAAGTCTTCCTGTTGGACCGCGAGCGAAACGTGCGTTACTGGGGCCGGATCGACGATCAATACGGCATTGGTTACGTGCGTGAGGAGCCGAAGAAACATGAGCTGCGCGAAGCGATCGAGAGCCTGCTGGCGGGACAATCGGTGGCCACTCCGCAAACTCGCTCGGTCGGTTGCATCATTGGTCGGCAGAAGCGTGTCGACGAGTCGGCCACTGTTTCATTCACCGGTGAAGTCGCGCGAATTCTGAATCGACGCTGCGTGGAGTGCCATCGCGAGGGCGAGATTGCTCCGTTTGCTTTAGCCGACTACGAGGAAGCGGCTGGTTGGGCCGACATGATTGCCGAAGTGGTGCGTGACGGCCGGATGCCCCCTTGGCACGCCAATCCCGAGTACGGCTCGTTCAGCAACGATCGCTCGATGACGCCAGAAGAAAAACAAACGCTGTTTGACTGGGCCAACGCCGGGGCCCCACAGGGCGATCCGGCCGACCTACCGGAACCACCCTCATTTGTGGCTGGCTGGCAATTACCTCGCGAGCCCGACATGGTGCTCAACGTGTCCCCCGAGCCCTACAAGGTGCCGGCGACCGGTGCCGTGGCTTATGAATACTTCAAAGTCGACCCGGGGCTCGACCAAGATACCTGGCTGGAAGCGGCTGAATTCATCCCGGGAAACCGTGCCGTCGTGCACCATATTCTTGGTTTTTACCGCCCCAAGGGTTCGAATAAACCGTTAGCAGCGGAACGTAGTTTCCTCGTCGGCTATGTTCCCGGCGCGCGGGTCGAGCAGAATCCGCCCGGCATGGCCAAGCGGCTTCCCGCCAACAGCGAGCTTGTATTTCAAGTGCACTACACGCCGATCGGTACGCCTCAGCTTGATCAGAGCAAATTAGGGCTGGTTTTCGCCGATCCTGCCAAGATCACCCATGAGGTGGTCACGAGCAGCGCGGTGCAAACCAACCTGAGGATTCAACCTGGCGATCCCAATTATCAGGTCTCCGCGATCATTCCTGAATTATTGCCCAAGTCCTTGCTATTGGGGATGAGCCCCCACATGCACCTCCGCGGCAAAGCCTTCCGCTATGAGATCGTCAAACCAGATGGTGAGCGAGAGACCATTTTGGATGTCCCGGCTTACGATTTTAATTGGCAGACGACTTATCAATTCGCCGAGCCGCTGGAGTTGGCCGCCGGTTCGCGGATCGCTTGCACTGCGGTATTCGACAACAGTGAAGACAACCTCAACAACCCCGACCCGCAGGCCTTTGTCAGGTGGGGAGACCAGACCGACGATGAAATGATGATTGGTTATTTTCATTACGCGGTGAAGCTCGACGAACAGGGCAATCCTGTGGGGAAACCCGCAGGCGTGGCTGGGAACGAGCGGATGCGGCAGATATTGAGGCTTTTCAGTTTCCTCGATAGCGATGCCGATGACCGTATCGATTTGAGTCAGGTTCCCGAGCGGATACGCCGCAGAGTGAGTGCATTGGACAGCAATCAAGACGGGATTCTGACCTTGGAGGAAGCTCGCCAGGGGGGTAATTAAACAGCCCCTTGGTCGCCAGCCCTTTCCGGCTGACCGGCAAGGTCCACAGCATTTTCCTAGATGCTGACCAAGTTTTAGGCTTTGTTTGTCAAGACCTTAACGAGATCGTTCGATACTTAAAGTTGTCGTCAAAGTGACGATCGGCGGCGGTGTTTTCGCTGGGGCAGACGAAACGCACCGCCAGCCGTATCAAGTTTGTCAAGAATGACAAAGTTTGATGAGGGCGTTGGAGCTTCCTGGGCAGTACAGCTCCATCGCCCTCTTTTTTTCTACCGACCCTCATTTCTCCAGGGTCGCCCGGCTCAGCATGTACGGACTGCTGGCCCGTGACGGGACACCCAATCGCTCGCACTGGTTGACGTGATTTTGGCGCCAGTTATGCTACCGCGCATGACAGACTGGTACCGCATCGACAACGCTGCTGACGTTCCCTCTCCCGCTCTGCTGATCTACCCAGAACGAGTTCGCGAGAACTTGCTGCAGATGATCCAGTTGGTTGGCGATCCGGCGCGATTGCGCCCGCATGTGAAAACGCACAAAATGCCCGAAATTATCCGGCTCAAGCGGGAGCTGGGGATTCGCAAATTCAAAGTGGCCACGATTGCCGAAGCGGAGATGACGGCGGCAAACGGTGGCGAAGATGTGTTGCTGGCCTACCAGCCGGTGGGGCCCAACGTGCAGCGCCTGTTGAAATTGGTCGCCACTTTCCCCCACACTCACTTTTCCACGCTGGTCGATAATCAGGCATCATTAAGCGCGATCGCCGACGCCGCTCAGGAAGCGGGAACCACGCTCGATCTGTACCTCGATCTAAATATTGGGATGAACCGGACAGGCATCATTCCCTCGGCTGCCGCGCTGGAATTGTACCGCCAGATTGCGGCAACGGCGGGCGTGCGGGCCGCTGGTTTACACGCTTACGACGGGCATCTGCATGATGTTTCGCCAACGGTGTTGGCGGCCCAAGTCAGGGAAACATTCCAGCCAGTGTGGGAGCTCCGCGAGCAATTGCAAACGCACGGCCTGGAAGTCCCCAACTTGATTGCTGCGGGCACTCCCACCGCCAAGACACTGGCGGAATACCCTGAATTGGAAGTCGGTCCCGGGACCACCGTGTTGTGGGATTTTGGACAAGCCGCAGTTTCGCCCGGCATGGGATTTCAGCAAGCCGCCATGCTGTTGGCCCGCGTCATCAGCCATCCTGCCCCGCATTTAATCTGCATTGACTTGGGGCATAAAGCGGTGGCCTCCGAAATGCCTCACCCGCGGGTGCGTTTCTTTGGCCTCGAGCAGGCCGCCACGATCGTTCACAGTGAAGAACATCTGGTGCTGGAAGTGGAAGATCAAGACGCTTTTCCAGTCGGCACGGTGCTCTACGGCGTTCCCAAACATATTTGTCCCACGGTGGCGCTGCATCAGCAAGCTTATTGCGTGCGAGCTGGTAAAGCTGCCGAAACTTGGCCGATCACGGCCCGCAATCGCCAACTCACCATTTGAACACCATTTTCTACCATTCCGGTTCTTTGCAAGCGCGAGCCTGATGTGGAATCGAGCCCTTCGATTGCTGAACTTTACCGCCAAGTCACAAGAGCCGCTTTGCTTGGCTTGGTGATCAATTTGTTGCTGGGCTGCGTTAAATTGGTGGGTGGTATCGTGGGGCATTCCTTCGCGTTGATTGCCGATGCTGTGAATTCGATCGGCGACGTGATCACGACTTTGATTGTCTTGATTGCCCTGCGAGTCGCCCAGTTGCCCGCCGACGCCGAGCATCCTTACGGGCACACCCGAGCGGAAGGTATCGCGGCCACAAATGTGGCCCTGTTGGTAATCGTCTCGGCCCTGGTTGTCGGCTGGGAGGCAATCCAGCGATTTGGGCTCCCCACGGTGGCTCCGCCGTGGTGGACGCTGTGGATTGCGGGCGTCAACATTGTCATTAAGGAGGGGTTGTTTCATTATAAGATGCGAGTCGGCGAGCGCACCGGTTCGTCAGCAATCGTGGCTAACGCGTGGGATCATCGCAGCGACGCGCTTTGCGCTTTGGCGGTGTTATCAGGTTTAGCGGCGGTCCGTTACGGAGGGCCTTATTTTCACTGGGCGGACGAGGCAGCTTCGCTAGTCGTCGTGGGGGCGATTGTTTTTTCAGGAGTCAAATTATTTCGCGGCAGTGCCAGCGAACTGATGGATGTGCAGGCCGAACCTAAACTTGTCGCTGAGATTCGGGGCGAAGCGATGATGGTTGAAGGAGTTCGCGAAGTCGAGACGCTGTGGGTCCGCAAATCGGGATTGGAGTATTTTGCTGACATTCATATCGAAGTCGACCAGCACTTAACCGTTGCCGCCGGCCACCAAATTGGCCATCAAGTCAAAGATCGCTTGCTGAACCGTTTTGCCGCGTTGCGGGATGTGCTCGTTCACTTAGAACCTTATCCGCACACCCACCCTTAAGCACCTCCCCATAAGTCATTAAGAACCGTGAGCTGGCGCTCAACGGCTGATAAAACCGAAAGTGTCGGTCCCTAGGAACCGTGAGCTGGCGCTCAGCGGCTGATATAACCGAGAGTAAAGAACTCGCTGATAGTTGTGCAGCCTGCCGCCGCTTGAGTAAACTAATGACACCGGCGATGCTTACTCGCATAGAATTCCGTCGGCTCCCATTTCCCCTCCTCCCCGCCTATTCGCGAGAACACGAATCCATGTCTGGAAAAACACCTCTGGTATTATTGTCGACAACATTGATTGGTTTGCTGTGCTCCACGGCAACGTTTTGCTCCCCAGCCCAGGGGCAAGATGATGCTTGGGAACAAAAGAAGCAAGAACGGTTTCGCCCCATCAATGACAACCAGCGGATGATGATTGTCAACGCGGTTCCCGACCAACCGACCGCCAAGCCTCAGGCGGCGCGGCGGGTGCTGGTTTTCTATCGCTGTGAAGGATTTATTCACACGTCGATCCCGCATGGCAATTTGGCCACTCAGGAAATGGGTCGCAAGACGGGTGCGTTTCACGTCGATTTGGCGGATACTTATGATGTCTTCACGAGCGAGAACCTTAGCAAATATGACGCCGTCGTGCTGAACAACACGACGCACCTCAAGTTTCCCGAAGCGGCCCAGGAACAAGCTTTGTTAGATTTTGTTGCCGCCGGCAAAGGCTTGGTTGGTTACCATGCGGCCAGTGATAACTTTTACGAGCACCCACGATCGGCCGCGATGGTGGGTGGGCAATTTAACGGCCACCCCTGGAACGCTGGAGGGACTTGGGCCTTTAAACTGGATGATCCACAACACGCCCTCAATAAAATGTTTGGCGGCGAAGGTTTTTGGCACCAAGACGAAATCTATCAATATCGTCCCGACACCTACCAGGGCCCTGAAGTGTTGCGTCTGCTCGTTTCGCTCGACATGAGCAAGTCAGCCGTGACCGATCAAATCAAAAATAATGGCAACGGTGGCTACGCTCCGGGGCCGCGCGAAGTGCCCGTCTCGTGGGTGCGAAAGTTCGAGAATGGTCGCGTCTTCATCACCAACTTTGGGCACCGCGAAGAGACTTTCTGGAACCCGGCCGTGATCAAGCATATGCTCGACGGAATTCAGTTTGCTTGCGGCGATTTGGCTGTCGACACCACGCCAACTGCTGAACTGGAGAACCAGCAACCAGCGCTCGCCCCGGCTCGTTAGCAGAGTCGCCTTTCGCTCCGCGGAACCGGACGCTAGCGAGAGCGCCCCGCTTAAGAATCGGAAACTTTCATTGGATTGCGAAACAAGCGCCATCATAACCCGACGCGTGAGCGAGGGAGCTGCGGCGATCAAGTCGCAAGCAATCCGAATCCCTCGCTCACGCGTCGGGTTATGAAAATGCTAAGCGGGACGGTCTCTAGCGAGTTCCGGCTGATTCGTTTTTCGGATTCCTGTTCGCGTCCTTAATCGCCAGCGGGCTTAATGGTTTGTTGATCGATCATCTGCTGGACCATCTCGACCAGCGATGATTTCCAGCAGCGATATTGCAAACCCAACTCGTTAACGCTTCGCCGGTTATCAGCGGCAAAGCGGTAGCCGACGTTTCTCGATACCATCTTGCGTGTCAAGGTTTTATCGATCAGCGGCCCAACCAACCAGACGAGCGGCTTAGGTAGGGTGCGACGTGGGATGGGAAAGGAATCGCCGAAATGCTCGCGGAGGGCGGCGGCGATTTCGGGAAAATTGCTATTGGCCGCTGAGACAATATATCTCCCCGCAGCGTCGCGATTAAAAGCCGCTTTGCAGTGCGCCGCGGCCACGTCGCGCACGTCGACGAGGCCTATGCCAAAATCTGGCACGCCACTCTTGAGCGTGCCGTTCACAAAACCTTTGATCAAATCAAACGACGCCGATGTCGGCAGGTGATTCAAAGCGGGACCGATGACCAGCGAAGGATTGATCGTAATCAAGTCCCATTGCTGTTGTGATTTAGCGAACTCCCAAGCCTCACGCTCGGCTAATAACTTCGAGTAAGAATAAGGTTGATGCTCCAGCGAAGACGATCGATTCCAATCAGCCTCCGTGATCATTTGACCTGGCAGCCCGTGAATATCGGCATTGTCACCATACATCGCCGCACAACTGCTGGTCACAACGACACGTTTGACATTGCCAGAGCAACTCGCCTCGGCCAGCACGTTGCGAGTACCGACCACCGCCGGCTCGACAATGTCCCGCTGGGGCTCTTGCGAATTTAAACTAAAAGGGGATGCGGTGTGAAACACCAATTGGCAACCGCGCATGGCTGTCGCGAAAGAGCCCGTTTCGAGCAGGTTGGCGGAAAACAATCGCAGGGTGCCGGGGGCCGCGTCGGATAGCGATTCCAAATACCCGAGCCTGTCACGGTCCGTTGCGTCCCGCACCGTGCCATGCACGTTGAAGCCATCGTCGAGTAAACGTTTGACAATCCAACCCGCTACATAGCCGGTTGCTCCGGTAACCAAGACCGGATGAGTTGGCTCAATAAATTCCACAATCACTCACTGATGTTTTTGTTCGTGTAGGATGATCGAAGCAGGTCTGTTAGCTGCTCGCCCCGTTCTCGCTCGCCCCGTTCCCGACCTCCAGGAAAGTTTATCGCATGACTCGCACCGCTTGGTTTCCATTACGCCGTTGGCTGCTATCGCTGGCCCTCTCGTTGAACTGCTTGGCGGTCCCGTCGATGACGTCCATGGCCCAGCAGCCCGCCCAGCAGCCCGCCCAGCAGCCCGCCCAGCAGGTGGACGACCAAGAGGCCGCGCCGAGCGGGCAAGCTGCCGGTCATCAGATTCGCGATCTCGAAGGCTGGCAAGTTCACATTGATCCCCTGCTGCTCGAGCAAGGAGACCAAGCGGAGCTGGGGAGCCGAGCACTTTCCATGCTTGCCAACCATTTGCAACGGATCCGCATCTTGGTCCCCTCTCCCGCTTTGGAGAAACTGCAAACGATCGCGATTTGGATTGATTACCAACATCCCGCACTGCAAGGCATGCAGTACCATCCCAGCCGGCGTTGGCTAGAGAACAACGGGCATGACCCTCAATTGGCCAAGAAGGTGCACATCTGCCGAGCGGAACAATTGTTATCACGCGGGCAAATGCTGAAGCACCCGGCTGTTATTCTACACGAACTTGCTCATGGTTTTCACGACCAAATCTTAGGCTTCGATCATCCGCCAATCCGTCAAGTGTTCGAGAAAGCCAAAGCGGCGGGCAGTTATGAACGCGTGCTGCTCTACACGGGGGACGAAGTGCGGCATTACGGATTGACCGATCACAAGGAATATTTTGCCGAGGGGACGGAAGCCTACTTTTATCGCAACGACTTTTTCCCGTTCGTGCGCGCCGAACTGAAACGGCACGACCCTGAATTCCATGATCTGCTGAAGCAGATTTGGGAAGCGGAGGACTAAGGACCTATCCGAAAACCATAAAAAAGGCCCGCGGCTAGCGCCGTCGGCTCAGAGTTT
>CAZHTX010000182.1:0-10527 GCA_964535475.1 uncultured Pirellulaceae bacterium | reverse complement strand
GTCCTTCTTGAGGTTGTCCTTCTTGAGGTTGTCCTTCTTGAGGTTGTCCTTCTTGGGGTTGTCCTTCCTGAGGTTGCCCTTCTTGTTGGTCTTCAGCAGCAGCGGGATCGCCGTTTTCTGCTTCAGCATCTTCCGCCAGTTGGCGTTCAACCTCGCGTGCTCGTTCGGTAATTGATTTCTGTTCCGACTCGACGTCGTCAAGATCAGCACCGTTTTCGGTGCGTGCGCGGGTGGATCTCTCTGAGCGATTCATCCGCTTGAGTTCTTTGATCCAGTTACCAATTTTCTCTTTTTCGTTGCGGATACGTTGGGGACGATCTTCAGTCATCAACAGCTTTAGCAACGAGCTGAGTTCGGCTTGGGCGGCAGCTTGGTTGTCGATGGCCGCTTGATACTGTTGCGTGGAGAGGGAGCCGGCGGCGGTCTCCAAGCGATCAAGAATGAATTTCTCGCGGGACTGTCGGGCCGCCCGCCGCAGCAGCGCCGCTCGTTCGGGATTCTCGGCCGCTTCGACGTCGGCTAAACGCAGCAGCAGTTCTTCGACTTTACGATACCGTTCGGCCAATTGATCTTGGCGCTGGGCCAGCGGTTGCTCGGCGGGAGTTTGCGCGTTGCTGGAAGTATGACAGCAAACGACCAACAGCAAGCCGGTGAAACTGATAAGCAGCGGACGATAAAATGCATTGATCATTGGGAATCCTGGCATGATCGCTGGCCTGTTAAATAGGGTGCGCAGGGGCTCAACATCTGTTTATTGGCGGAACAGATCTTGGATTGCCTGCTTTCGCGCTTTCTCAGTTTCTTCGATTAACTCTTCTTGGTTATCAATCAATCCGCGGACCAAATCGAGAACTTCATTGTAGCTTTCCAGGTCCAGCATTTTCTCTAGCACGGCATTTAATTGCAGCAGCACTTCTTCCGCTTGGCGAACCGTCTGTGTCGCCGAAGCTGGTCCTGAAGTGGGTGATTCGGCCAGTTCGAGTAAGGCTTCGAGTTGCGTTTGCAGCTTCGCCAGTGGTTGGTCCACAATTTGCCGCAGCGGGTCGCGGACTCCCGAGGCAATCCGCTCGCTGCGATCGGGCGTATCGACGCGATTATTGGTCATTTCCAGCAAAATATCGTCGACACCGGCGGCGACGCCAGTTAATTCATCCGCCGTCTTGGTGGCCTGCAAGCCGGCCTGCTGGATACGCAGCTTCAATAGTTGGACGGCCCGGGCGGTTTCCGGTTCCCCAATTTCGTCGGCATCATCCACCGCGTCGCTCGGCTGCGGCGTTTGCTGCAGGGCAACCAAGTGAAGTGGGCGTTGCCGAGGGGCTGAGAAACGAGGTGCCGGGCGGTCAAATCCGGGCTGATGAAAAACGCTCGATTGGCGGAGGTCTGTGAGAGGCAGCCAGCCTTCGCGGCTGAGCAAGTCGAGGGCATCGCGGAGCAGTTCCATTTCGGAGATAGTTTGCTCTAAACGTGAGCGGAGGCCCAATTCTCGGCGTTCGAGCACCGCGAGCAGTTGCTCGGGCGTGACAACATCGAGTGAAAGTAATTGGCTGCGAGTCACGTGGGGCGTGGAAAGATCGTAGGCATCGCGTGCTTCCGCGAACAGATTCCATTTGTCACCAGGTTGTGGGCGGGGAATTTGTTTGGCGTTAGCCAGATCGCGAATATCGATCTCAGCCGTGAAGGCTCCTTCGCGATCGGGAACCGCGAGGAGACTGTGCAGCGGTCGTGGTTGCTCGCCCACCGCGGCAAGCTGGACGGAAAGTTCGGCCAAGCCGTAATCGTCCTGCGCCGTGCCGAATAATGGAATTCGCACTTCGGGAGTGACCGCAGCGCCGATTCCGCGGAGTCGCATTTGCACTTCGGGCGGCGAGTCATTGACGACTCCCAAGTAGTACCGGTAGGGACTGGGGGCGGAGATGAGATCGCTGTCGACAGGAACCATCACCACCGTCGTTGGAGCCCGCAAGTCGGCCAAGGCGAGCGTAAAGCTGAGGCCATCGGCAGCGATATCCACGGGGACTATCTCGCTGTTGCCGTCGCCGCTGGTTACGGCCGCCTCGACGGATGCGACTGGCGTGCTGCTGGAGCCCACCAGGCGAACGTTGGTGCCTTCGCGAATTCGCAGGCCGGGCTGGTATTTGGTAATTCGATCCGGACCGGTTAAGCCTGGTTCGCGGAGGTAAGCCGGATAGCTGGCTTCGACGGTTAGCTGGCTGATGTTGGGAGCGTCGACCGCCACAATTCGGTAATCATCCAACCGGGCATCAAGACCGCGGATCGAAATCTGCAAATCCTCGGTGATACCAGCCAATGGCGGACCGTCGATCGCAAATGATTGGTAGCCATCGCGAACGCGTCCCAGCCGCCGCAAGTTGACTTGGCCGCGCACGCCGCTGGCGGTTTGATAATACATCGTGCAGACTTCCGGCACTTCGGCATCATCAGCTTGGGCGGCAATTCGCAACGTGGCGCCACCTCCACGGGCAACGCGGACGACACGATCTTCGAAAGTCAACAGGCGAACGGCGTCGCGAGAACCTTGGTCACTCGCCGACACCAGGGGGACTTCAACTCCGACCATTTCCAGCTTGGCGCGTCGCGGCCAGGGCTCGTCACTGGTTAACAGCAACCGCGCCGTGGCTTGTCGGAGGGTAGCCGGGCTGGTCAGTCCCAGCACAACAATCCCTAGCAGCAGAGGAGCGACTAATCCTGCTTTGGACCAGAGTGGTTTGCGGCGGAGTGCTCGTCCGGTTTCAACCGTGTTGCTAGCCTCAGTCGCTTGTTGCTGAACCCGCTGAAGTAGCTGCTCGGCGTGCAAATCACCCGTTTTGCGAGGACGATTCAGCTGCACGGCCGTGATCAAGCGGCCGCCAAGTTGTGGGTGATGGCGTTCGATCAACAAGGCGAGACTTTCGTCGGGCAGTCGGCGAAACATGCGACGAAAGAAGAAGCGGATGATGACGATCGCCAGCACCGTGCCAGTGACGATCAGCAGAACGGCCCGCGCCGAGCGGGGCATTTCGGTGCCGCCCAGTTTGACAGGCAGAAAATCGAGCGCCAGTCCCAACCAGAAGGCGACGACAACGACAGCCGCCGCCGCCAGCGCTGCATCGATCGTGACGTAACGACGAATTTTGCCTCGCAACTCACGCAGTAGCGAGCTGATTTGCGGATTCAGCGGGTTGTTTTTTTCTGCGGCCATGCCGGGATACTATGCCAATCGGTTCAAGCGTCGGACCATCCATTCCATGGTCAACAGCGAGCACAATAGCCACATCAGGCTGGCGTTGTGTCGTTGCTGGAAGTCGCGGTCTGGAGTGCCGGGAAGGATGGTCAGTTGTGGTTGGGGCTCAATGGTGTTCACGAGGGTCAGCGGGTCGGTGGGGGCGGACGAGTCGGAGAAGCTATTCTCATCGTTGGAAAGTGGAAAATAACTGCCCCCCGTGGTGCTGGCCATCGCCTGCAGCACTTCGTCATTTCGCCTCGGTCGTTCTAACTCGAGAGTGGGTACTTTGGCTTGGATCGGTTGCACCAACACATCTTCGCTGAGTGCGTCGCCGAGGGTGACGCGGAGCTCAAAAGCTCCCGGTTCGCGAATCAAGAAGCGGCCCGTGTAAGTGCCTTCTCGAGGCTCACCGGCCAGTGGTGAGAGACGCACTGATTCGTTGCCACCGGAGGGCGTTAACAACTTGGCTTCGACTTGTGGCACGCGGAGTGGTTGGAATTGTTTGTCAGTCAAAATAGCTCGCACCGTGATGGTATCACCGACCATCGCGCGGGGGCGGTCAACCAGCAAGATACCCCGGTTGCTGTCACGCAGCAGACGTCCCTCGGAAACCCAGCGGATCAGTTTGGTGTAGTAGGCATCGAACGCCGGCACGCTCACGCCACGCAATCGCCACATTTCGCCACTGCCCTGGAAGAACACGCGTCCGGCGCCGTAAAACTGGGAGGCCAGGTAGACGGGCAATTGGTCATCGATGGCGGCCGAGGGGTCCATGAAATAGGCGTAAACCTTAGCACCCGGTTTGGCACCCTGGACACCGACGTAATCATAGACGCCACCGAAACTTTCCCAGCTGGCTGCGGCACCGGATGCCTCATCTTCCAGGTCGAGGAAATCAGCTCGCTCGGCGTCGGCGGCGAACTGCAGCGGATACGCGGTTTCACCGCCGGTGCGACCAGCGGACAGCAGTGGACCGCGGTTGGGCAGCCGCACCGGATAAAAATCGCGGACCAAGCCGATTCGCGGGTCGGTTCGCTGACGCATCCACTCGGGCATGTAAACGGGCCCACTGACCAACACCATCCCGCCCGCTTGACGGCTCAACCACTGATCAAGCAACTTGAACTGATTGTCATCGAGTAACATCCAGTCGGGATCGAACGCCAAGATGGCGTCGTATTCGAAGAGGGCTTCGGCGGTCGATGGAAAGCTGTTGAGGATTTTGTCAGCATCTTGGCTCATGCCGGGCTGACCAGTTTGCAGCCACACGTCAACTTCGACAGACGGATCACGATATAGTAAATTTCGCACGAAGCGATACTCGCGCATCGGTCCGCCAGCCACCAGCAACGCGCGGAGGCGACGGCTGACAACTTCGTAGCGAGCGCTCTGCCAGTTATCTTTTTTGTTTTGATCACCGCTCGGCGGGACCACGCGAACTGTCAGGCGGCGACGTCCGACCGCTTGCGGCTCCAGCTCAAATTGGACTCCGACCAACGTCCCGTCGCTGGGGACCGTGACTTCGCGGCTGTCAACGATTTCACCAGTGAATGCTGGCTCCTCGGACGCGTCTGACTCGTCGTTTGTGGCGGTGGCTGTTTGGCCTTCGTTGCCGAGATCGGCTTCATCCAGCAAATCAACTTGCACAGTCATGGGCCCCGAGCCGCTGCCTTGCAGCACTGCGCTGAGGGCAAATTTATCTCCTGGGTAGACTCGGCGGGGCACATCGAGATCGACCAAGCGGATGTTGATGGGCGGTTTTGCCGAGCCAAAGCCGATCGGGTACACGGCTGCCCCGCCGCGGGAGACCAGCGAAGCGACAGCCAGCGGAGGCGTGCCGCCGTTGTTTTGGCCGTCCGTTAACAGCACCATCGCAGCGAGTGTGGCCGGGTCGTGACGACCGAGTGCCGAGCGCATGGCGTCGCCGATTCGCGACTCGCCACCGGCGGTCACCAACACGTCTTCCCACTTAACACGCGCCAACCGTTGTTCCATCGTTTCCAGGTCCTGTTGCCCGGCAGCGGGGTTCTGCCCAGCTCCAGGTTGGTCGCTCGCAGGTTGCGAATCTGCCTCTGCCTCTGCCTCTGCCGCGGGTTCGGGATCGCCGCTGGGAAGGCCCAACAGTGACGCCAAAGTCGCCTCCGTGTGGATCGCCCAACTGCTGCCGAGCGTCGTGCCGCTGACCAGCATCAAGATTGCGGTGGCAAGCAACAGGGGCGTGGCCAACCCGCTTTTGCCACTCAGCTGAAGCGCCACGACGAGCAACATCCCGAGTACCGTGAGCAACAGGCCGGCGGCAGCCAGCAAGGCCCAGCCGTTCGCTTGAGTTGTCGATGTTGGGTCCTCGCCCGCCGCAGTCGGCTCATCGGCAGCCGCTGAGTTGGCCAGGGCTTGTGCCGCAGCGTCTGGCGAATCGGCGGAAAGGCTTGAGACCAGGACCTCGTTCAGTTCTCCGGTGGCGTCGAACGTGTAGAGCGTCACCCGATGATTGTCGGCCAGTTGCTCGAGCAGGGGCGTCTGGGTCAGCAGCTCGGTGGCCGCTGCCATCCGGCTGGGGCTGCCCGGCTGATCGTCTTGGGGCAATGCCATGCTTTGGCTGGTGTCGACCAACACGGCCACTTCGCTGGGGCGCGTGATCCGCTGGCGATTGCGACGCTCGATCCCCAGCAAGAATAGAATCAAACCGGCAATGACCGCCAGACGCAGGATGATCAAAGTCCAGCGGGTGGCGGTGGGCAGCTCGACCGTATCGCGCCGGTAAAGACGGACCGTGAAGTAAATCAGCAGGCCGATCAGCGTGGTCGCTGCGGCCCACGACCACCAACCGGTCAACCAAGCGGTGCGGCTGAGCGTGTAGACGAGTTCTTCTTGGGCGGCGCCGTTGATGGCTTCGTTCATGCTTTGGCTCCGACCGCAGGCGTGTGATAACTAGCAAAGTAGCCTAAGGTTTGTTCGCAGACCAAACCGAGCACTAGCAGGCTCAGCAAGATCAACGGCACCACGCCACCGCCACCTCCTTCTTCCGCCGCGATTACATCTTCCGCGTCGTTAAATGTGATCGCCAACGGCTGCAATGCTAACCGCAGTTCGCCCCGGTCAGCACGCTTTAAATCGCCTTCGCTGGCTGTGACCGTGGCCGCAGCCAAACGAACTTCGGGAGTGCCGTCGAGTCGCGTTAGCCAGTACTCCGAAATGCCAGGCTGCAACATCGCATCCAAATTGCTGCTGCCTTCGATGGTGGCCAGCAAGGGATCAAAGGTAATTTCCAAGACGGCATCGTCCTCACCCGGTTGGGCTTGTTCTTCGATCGGGATCCGCGGAGCCGCATTGACGGCAGCCAGGTAGAAGACGGGGCGCGCGTATTGATCGTCGGGCAGCGCCAATGCCATGGCTTGATCCACGCGACGCGACGTTTCCGGCACGGCCGCAGACCAGAGGTAGGCATTGGTGCGCAACAGGAAAACGACAAACGTCGGATCACTGGTCCAGTTGGTCCAGGCGGAAGTTAAGCCAGTCAGAACCGTTACGATGCGGCCTTCACCGACGTCGTGTTGCAGCACCAAAGGCTCGCCATCACGGCGGTTAAAAATTCGCCGGACTGGCGCGTCCGTTGACTCGGGAAAATCGATACCGACGCTTCGCCGCACGCTGACTAAAGCCATGGCCGCATCGCCCACCGCGGCCAGCGGAGCCGATAGAGGATGCGTTTCTCCCAGTACCATGTCGGGCGTACCGGTGGCGCCGCTGAGATCGAGGTCGATGGGCTCCGTTAAAGTGCCGGGCAAAAGCTGGCGTGTCGGTGTCCGGAGCGTTTCGTTGTAGCGATTGAGGACCGCTTGTTCGCCCACGAACCACGTTAAACCACCGCCGTTGATGACGTAAGTTTGCAACGCATCGGCCGTATTGTCGTCGACCTCTGGGAGGTCAAGGCAATAGATCGCTCGGTACTCGGCCAATTCGCTGGCCCGTGCCGTTCGCAGGAATGATGGAGGACGCACGTCGGGTAGCGCTCCGGTGCGGACTTGCCCACCCGGATCGAGCACCCCGGCAACATGAAATGCGCCGCGTCCTTCGAGGTCGCCGTCGACAATCAAAACTTTTGAAGCGTCGGTCAGCGGCAAGGTGGCCACGCGGCGATTATCGAGCAACACGGCGTCCTCGGGCAACTCCACTTCGACGGCGTGAGTCCCCACATCTGCCAGGTAGACTTGAAACTGTTTCGTTGTCGTGCTGCCAGGCTTAATCTCTTCAAAGACGACAGCCGGCAACGGTTCACTGGTGCCCGAAAGCCGTTCGGTGGGATCAAAGGTGGTCGCCGCCGAGCCGTAGCGAATCACTTTAGCCGTCAAGTTGACGTTGCGAACCGGGGTGGCCCCAAAGTTGGCCACGGTAACGCGAAAGACCACCGGAACGCCGGCGACCCAAACGTCGGGAAGGGGCTCCAAGTTGGTGACCGCTAGATTGGCGGATGGGGCGACAGCACAATCAATCATCCTCAGCTCGGCCCCAAGACGGACGAGATTACTGAGAGCTTCTTTGGAAGTTTCCGGAGACTTCCAGTCGTCCTCCCGCAGATCGCTCATCACATACAAGACGGTGCGATTCGCATCGGTGGCATTGACTAAGTCACCGGCGAGCTTCAAGGCGGCACCGCAATCATCGTCCAGCGGACTGGGCCGCGTCGCCATCATCCGTTCGACCGCTCGCAAGTCAGCACCCAACTCCGCCGCGCTTAGGTCGGCTGCCGCATCGGCTGCTTCCGATCCGCCGCGGATCACCAGGGCTGCTCGGCTGGAGCGGAGCACGGTGAGTTGATGTTTGCCCTCGGCAGCGGCCAACCGCCTGGTCAAACCGTCCAGTGCCGAGAGGGCGCGGTCGTAAGCAGACGCCCCGCCGCTGGTGTCGCTCATCGAAAAACTGTCGTCCAGCACCACCACGTGATGCGTCGTCTGCCCTCCCAAGGCATCGAGCCAACCGGAACCGCCCGACCATCCCGCCAGCATGGCAATCAACAACGCGGCAACGCCCAGCCGTGCTAACAGCAACAACAATTGGCGGAGGATGATCCAACGCCGCTGTTTCCGGTAACTGGCTAGCAAAAACTCCATCGCGGCCCACTGTTGGCGACGATGGCGCAGCATGTTAATCAGGTGCACCAACGGGGGCACCGCGAGAAACAGAAAGCCAGCGGCCAAGGCGGGAAACAAAAATTGCATGGGGTGAGGTTTAACCTCTCAGGTTGGGCAGAAGTTTGCGAGCCGCCAGGAATTTCGCCAAGATGGCATCCAGCGGTTCGTCGGTCTTAACCTCGATGTAGTCGATCGACAGCCGGCCGCAGGTGCGGCGCGTTTGCTCCAGGAAAGCCTGCAGCGCTTCCAAGTAACCTTCACGCAGGGCGCGGGGATTACAGTTGAGGTGTTCGATCCCTTCGAGCCCCTCAAATCGTGTCGCCCCGGTGAAAGGAAATTCAACCTCATCACGATGCAACAAATGAAATACGATCACGTCGTGCCCACGTTGACGCAGCATCCGCAGGCCATCGAGCAGATTGTCGACTCCCAGCAGGTCGGAAATCACGCACACCACCCCCCGCCGCGGAATCGTGGCGATGACTTCGCGGACAGCCGCCGCCAAGTCGGTTTCCCGCTGTTGGCTGGGGCCGTCGAGCACCGACAAGATGCGGGAAAGTTGCGTGCGACCCGTGCGTGAGGGGAGCGACGAACGAACTTTGGCATCAAACGTGTAAAGCCCGGCGGCGTCCTGTTGGAGACCGGCCAAGTAGGCCAAGCAGGCGGCGATTGCGGCCGCGTACTCGTACTTGTTTTGGTCGTCTTTGCCGTAGTTCATGCTGGCCGACGTATCGACCAACATGTGCAGCCGAAAGTTTGTTTCTTCTTCGAACTGTTTAATGACCAGTCGGTCTTGACGCCCCCAAACCTTCCAATCGATATGCCGCAGATCATCGCCGGCGACATATTGACGGTGTTGGAGAAACTCAACCGATTGGCCGAAATAAGGACTGCGGTGCATCCCCGACATAAAGCCCTCGACGGTTCTTCGAGCCAGCAATTCCAGCCGTCGGATCCGTCCAGTCGCCTCGGGGCGAAGCAAACGCGTCGCGTCCTTAGGAGGCGAAGATTTTTTGGAATCGGGCATCGCGGGTCAAATCGTCTTCGGAGGTCGGGGTTGCAGCGATAATGCGATCGATCACTTGGTCGCTGGTGATGCCATCACTTTCGGCGGTGAAGTTCACCACCATGCGGTGACGGAGCACGGGACGAGCCAAGTGCTGAATGTCTTCGATCGCAACGTGAAAGCGGCCTTCCAGGAGTGCCCTGGCTTTGCCACCCAAAATCAAATACTGAACTGCCCGAGGTCCCGCCCCCCAGCCGACAAGTTCTTCCACAAAATCAGGAACGCCCGCCGTGCCAATTCGGGTTTGCCGAACCAGCGACAACGCGTAACGCACCACATGATCACTCACAGGTACTTGCCGCACGACACGCTGCAGTCGCAAAATGTCTTCGCCACTGAGTACCGGCTTGACGGTTGCCGTGACGCCGCCGGTCGTCCGCCGGGCCACTTCGAACTCTTCGTCAAAGCTGGGGTAGTCGACGAATATTTTGAACATGAACCGGTCTTGCTGAGCTTCCGGCAAGGGATAGGTCCCTTCCTGCTCGATCGGGTTCTGCGTCGCCAACACAAAGAACGGATCCGATAACTCGTGCCGCGTGCGGCCAATCGTGACGGTCCGCTCCTGCATCGCTTCGAGCAACGCGGCTTGGGTTTTGGGCGGTGTGCGGTTGATCTCGTCAGCCAAAATCACGTTGGCAAACAAAGGCCCTTCCATAAACCGCATTTCGCGGTGGCCAGTCGCACGATCCTCTTCAATGATTTCAGTGCCCGTCACATCGGCCGGCATCAGATCGGGGGTGAACTGCACGCGGCTGAATGTTAAATCCATCGTCTTGGCCAGCGTGCTGATCATCAGCGTCTTGGCCAACCCGGGGACTCCTTCCAGCAAACAGTGACCGCGACTGAACAAGCAGATCAACAGTTCGTCGATGACTTCGCGTTGGCCGACAATGATCTGCCCCAACTGCTCAGTGATGCTCTGTTTGGCTTGTGCCAGCAACTCGGCATCCTCAGGCCTCAGCTCTGTCGTCTCGGTCCCTGCAATCATCCGATCCCTTTCTCATGGTGATGCAAACTAATATGCAGACGGAAAGCTGCTTGAACGTGGAGGCCCAACAGCTGCGAACGTCTACCTTCCTAAGATAACAAGAATTTAACACCGGCGAGCG
>CAZHTX010000181.1:0-10544 GCA_964535475.1 uncultured Pirellulaceae bacterium | reverse complement strand
TGAGCCGACGGCGCTAGCCGCGGGCCTTTTTTATGGTTTTCGGATAGGTTCTAACTGCTACCGCATTGATGCCAATTTTTATCTGCGTGAAAAATAAGAACAGCGGCTATGCAAATTCATAATGTTGCTATCGATGATACCTTCGCCGAGGCTTTCGATATGAAAGTCACCCGCTTGGTGTTGACCGCCGGCGATCGTCAGTGGGTCAGCGAAGCGGCCGCCGCGATGACCGGCTTTGGCACGTCAGTGATCGCTTGCGGTGTGGAAATTGCGGTTGCCGAAGAGTTGTCAGCGGAGCAAACTCCCGACGGCCGACCGGGAGTCGCCATCTTGGCCTTTGCGGTTTCGGGTAAGGAATTGGAAAAGCAGATCCCGCGCCGCGCCGGGCAGTGCGTGCTGACTTGCCCCACCACCGCTTTGTTCAGTGGCATGGAGGGGGAAAAACAAATTCCGCTGGGCAATCATTTGCGATTCTACGGTGACGGTTATCAGCTGTCGAAAAGCTTGCGGGGACGTCGCTACTGGCGAATCCCGGTGATGGATGGCGAGTTTCTTTGCGAAGCCTCGGTGGGGCGTGGCGAAGGAGTCGGGGGAGGCAATTTCCTGATGATCGGAACAACCATCGAGGTGGTCTCACGAGCTTGTCGAGCGGCCGCGCGAGCCATTGCCGCGTTGCCGCAAGTGATCACGCCCTTTGCCGGTGGCGCCACTCGCAGCGGATCGAAAGTGGGTTCCAAATATGCCAGCATGATTGCTTCCACAAACGAAGCTTTTTGCCCCAGCTTGCGTGGTGTGGTCGCCAGTCAGCTGAGTGCGCAGGAACATGCGGTGCTGGAAATCGTCATCGATGGCTTAACATCCGACGATGTCGCCGCCGCGATGCGGGTGGGTATTCATGCCGCCTGTGAAGAAGCGGGTGGTCAAGGGTTATTAAGAATTACGGCTGGCAACTACGGTGGCAAATTGGGCCGCCATCATTTTCATCTGCAACAGGTGTTAGCATGAGTTTACAGCTCACCTTAAAAGCCCAGCCGTCGGCTCCGCTGAATCTAGCAGGAGTGAATGTCACTCGCTGTTGTGCGGGGGCCGACCTCGACGCGATACGAGCCTTACCGCTGGATCCCGCCGGAATGGCCAAGCAGGGCTGCATTGGCGATTGGTTTGCAGTTGCCGGCAACACTTCCGCAGCCAGCTTGGTGGTCGAGGGGGACTTGCGACATTGTCATCAGTTGGCCGCCTATCATCAACGGGGAGAATTTATCATTCACGGTTCGGTCGGCGAATGTGTCGCCTACGAAGCGTCGGGTGGTCATATTATGGTTGAGGGGAGCGCCGGGAACCATGCGGCCAGTGGGATGCGGGGCGGCCGCCTGACGATCGCCGGCAACGCCGGAGATTACTTGGGAGGACCCCGCCGAGCCGTGCGGACCGGGATGCGCGGAGGCACGGTCGTGGTGGCCGGATCGGTGGGTGCTTACTGTGGCCACCGCCTCCGCCGCGGCACCGTGATCGTGGCAGGCGCCGCGGGCGCCTATTGCGGCTGGGAAATGATCGCCGGCACGCTGGCCATCGGCGGACCATTGGGGGCTTACTTGGGGCTGGCCATGCGCCGTGGCACGATCTTGGCCGCTCAGGGGAGCACGTTGCCGCAGCGAGGATTCACCCCGTGGCTACCGGCTGAGGCGGGTGCCCTGCGATTAATCGGCAGAGCCCTGCGGGAGGAATTAGCGGACTCGGCGATGGCCGCCGTGGCGGCCACTTGGCAACCTCTGCTCGACGGTTTGAGTCAAGCGGTTGCCGGATCGTGGCAAAGGAGTGTTGGCGATCGAGCCGTCGGCGGACTGGGGGAATTGTTGGTGCCGAGCGGACCGCAACCTAATCAGTGATTTCGATTCCAGCGTCGCGATCACAAGTCAGCACCCCCGAGATGATGTTCAGCTCTGCCATCTGCAAAAACGAAATCCTTGGGTGCGGCGTTTTTTTAATTGCGTTGGGCTGCGTGATCCTTGGAGACGGGCTGCGGATACCTAGCCAAAATCGCCTTCAGGCGAGCGACCACAGCGGGATACTCTGCCACCAAATTCTTTCGTTCCAGCGGGTCCAAATCGTAGTCATAAAGTTCCAGCTCCGCCGTTTCATCAGGCGCCCCGGCTGCTTTCCACTCGACCAAGCGATAGCGTTCCGTGCGAATCGCCCGGCCTATTTTTCGTTTAGGGTAAACATGGTAGGCATGATCGCGAACTCGCCGCGCGGGATCTTTCAGCACGGCAACTAGACTCACCCCATCGATCGGCTGGGGGCCGCTGGGAACGGGCAAGTCGGCAATTTCAGCGAGTGTCGGAAAGATGTCAACACTCTCGGCAAGTTGCCTGGTCGACGATCCCGCCGTCGTTATTCCCGGTGCGGAAATCAGGATGGGAATCCGATTGGCTTGCTCGTAATTGGTGTGCTTGGTCCAAATCCCCAGGTCGCCGAGATGAAAACCGTGATCCCCCCACAGCACGACAATGGTGTTCTTGGCCAGTCCCGAGGCCTTTAACTCATCAAGCACTTTACCGATTTGCGCATCGACAAAACTGATGCTGGCGTAGTAGCCGTGAACCAGTTCGCGTTTCAGTTGCTCACCAAAATCGGCTTGAGGATCGGTCGGCACCGGTTTGTAATTGGCGATTTCACCGCCCCGTTTGCCGGCCACGCGGGGAGCATTTTCAGGAAGTTTTTCATGTCGTGGCAACGGCAAAGTATTCGGATCGTACAAGTCCCAATACTCCTTCGGCGCGCTGAACGGCAGGTGCGGTCGAGCAAATCCGGCGGCGATGAAGAACGGGGTTCCGTCGGCATCTCGCCGCTGCTTGGCGGCCCGCAAGCGTGCGATCGTCTCGTTGGCGACGCGGCCATCGGCGTACTGAGCGTCCTCGACGTCGGGCGATTCAAAAGCGGCCCCACGCGGCAACGAGCGGATCTCGCCTAATTTTTGATTCGTAAAGAAGGCTTCCTCGCGAGTCAACTTGCCACCGTCGGTGCTGGCCGGATCGAGGTATTCAATCACCTTATCATGAAAGTGCGGAACGCTGAACGATGCGGGGTCGCCCTGGTTCCCGTGGCCGATATGGAACACTTTCCCCAAGGACTCGGTGCGGTAACCATGCTGAGCAAAATACTGGGGCATGGTAACCGCAGCGGGGAACGACTCTCGCAAATTATTTCCCAGCCCATACAATCCCGTCGACGTGGAGTGCGCGCCGAGCATCAACGTGAATCGCGAAGGCGCGCAAACAGCCTGGTTGCAGTAAGCTAAATCGAACCGCATTCCAGAGGCGGCTAAGCGATCGATGTTGGGTGACTTGGCGTGCGGATCGCCATAACATCCCAGCGCTGGTTTAAGATCGTCAACGAGAATCAGCAATACATTTGGCCGATCGTTTGCCGCCGCCGGCAATGCCAGCACGCACGTTGTCAGCACGCACGTTGCCAGGTAGGCAAAGCATAAGATAATGTTTTTCATTTATTCTCATCCACTTGTGGTTTCTGATCCGCTCGCGCCTTCCCCGAGCCCCTGGGTTGCCAGTTGGGATGTTTGATGTGAGCCTCGGCCATCATCGCTTCGAGTCGCTTGACGACATCGGGATGCGTATTGGCCAGGTTATTCTCTTCGCCGACGTCGTTGCTTAAGTTATAAAGTTCCGTGGGGCCGGTCATCCATGGTTGGCGAACAGCTTTCCAGTCACCCGCGCGAACCGCTTGACGGCCTCCCTGCTCGTAGAACTCCCAGTACAGATATGGGTGCTGCGGTTGTGCTTCCGGTTCGCCGATCATCGTGGGGACGAAGCTGATTGAATCCAGATTGGCTGGAGCATCGACGTTGGCCAGTTCGGCCAGCGTCGCCATCACATCGCCAAAGTAGCCGATATAACCGGATGTCGTGCCCGCCGGCGTTGTCCCGGGCCAACGCACGATCAATGGGACGCGGATGCCTCCTTCGTAGAGGGCTCGTTTCATGCCTCGCAAGGGGCCGGAGGGGTTGAACAGCGCGGGTGTATGACCGCCTTCGTTGTGTGGGCCGTTGTCACTGGTAAACATCACGATCGTGTCCTCAGCGATGTTCAACGTATCGAGCAGGTCCAAAATGCGACCAACGTCACTATCCATTCGCGAGATCATCGCGGCTTGACCTTTGTTGGGATCGCTCCAATCTTTGTCTTTGTATTGTCCAAAGTCGGGTACCTCCTGGCCATTGCCAAGGGCATTGCCTGATTCGTTGTTGGCATGTGGGATCGTCATCGACAGATACAGGAAGAACGGGGCTTTGCTATCCTTCGAACCGTGTCGTTTGATAAAGTCGATGGCTTCGCTGGCGATCAGGTCGTGACTGTAATCAACTTTGGTCGTGGCCCAGCCGCCGGTGAATCCACCGTACGCACGATCGACCCGCTGGACGACATTTCGAAGGCTTTCTTTGATGTCGCCCCGCCACAAAAATTCAGGATAATAGTTATGAGCGTGAACTTGGTTTAGATAGCCGTAGGAGAAATCGAAACCCTGATTGGCGGGAAGGCCGCTTTCGCCCCCCGGAGCGAAATCTCCCAATCCCCATTTCCCACTGATCCCGGTGCGGTAACCGGCGGACTTTAACACCTCAGCAACGGTGATGTCTTCGTCTCGCAATGTCTGTATCGACATGTCGGGGCCACCCGCATTGCCACGCACGTGCACGTGTCCCATGTGCAGCCCAGTCATCAACACCGCACGCGACGGCGCACAGACCGTATTTCCAGCGTAGAAATCGGTGAACCTCATACCTTCGGCTGCCATCTGATCAAGGCGTGGTGTCTGGATCACCTGCTGGCCATAGCAGCCGAGATCCCCGTAGCCGAGGTCATCGGCCATCATAAAGATGATGTTTGGTTGGTTTGCCGGAATCACCGCTTGGGCCATTCTGTCACCAATGACGAAATGGCCAAGACTCTGTTGTGCGTTCGCTTTGGCGATGGCCCAGACGGCACCCGGTCGCGTTGTTTGTGTTTTTGTTTGACCTGGCTGGATCACGCCATAAGATTTTTGCTCGCCTGAGGGACTGATCCAAAACAGTTCGACCGCTTGTCGCTGTTGGTTGATGAAATGAACCGGGAATGGGTTTCCGTCTGGTTTTGACGGGGGGACCGTTGCCGCGGTGGCCGGATGCCAAGTGAGCTTCGCCAGCGACTGGACGGACGGTTCGATTTGCTCGGCGAATTCGCTCGGGGCGGTGTTTCGGAACTGGGCCAGTTGCTGCTGTGATTCGGGATGGTCGGCCAGATTTGTCCATTCGTGAGGATCGCTGCGAATGTCATATAATTCCTCGCCGCCATTGGCATAATGAATGTAGCGATGTGTGCGACCACTGATGGCATACGTATTAGGTCTAGATAGAAACGTCACAGAATCGTGGTCCCAGTCGCTCGCTGCCGGATCGGTTAGCAAAGGGAGAAGGCTGGGGCCGTCGTTGTTTGGATTTGGTGGAAGTTTGCAAAGGTCAAGCAGCGTTGGGAAAAGGCTGAGCAGATTCACCGGCGCGTCACAGACGGTTCCCGCTTGCGTTCCGCTGGGCAAGGCATCGCTTACTTTTTCAGGAACACGAATCATCAGTGGAACCCGCGTCACGGCTCGCCAGGGCGTGTACTTTTGCCAGTGCTCTTTCTCACCCAGTTGCCAACCATGATCGGACCAGAGGACGACAACGGTGTTATGCGCGTTGGGCCCCGATTCGAGTGCGTCGAGAACTCGGCCTAGCATGGCATCGGCGAAATGAATGGAAGCCAGATAGCCCTGGATGCCTTGTTTCCATTGGTCCTGTTCGAGGATGTGCTTGAAGTAGCGATTCCGGGCCGCTTGTTGGCCCGCTTTGGGAACGTCATCCAGGTCGTTTTCCAAATAACCTGGGGGCAGTTGAATGGACTCCAGCGGGAAGGGCTCGAAATACTTCTTGGGAACAAACCAAGGTTCATGCGGCCGGTAAAGACCACATCCAAGGAAAAATGGCTGGTCGTGCTTCTTGCCCAACTGTTCGCCAATCCATTGACTGACCGACCAGTCGCCTCCAAACTCTTCGTCGGTCACATCCAAAGCGGCCCAATCGGTTTCCACGTACTGCCAGGGTCCACCACGTTTAAGATTGACCGGGCGTTGTTGCGGATAAAAGGTTTCCGGAAATGGATTTTCGGATTCGGCCTTGGGAAAGTATGCATCCCACGACTGTGCATCGATGAAATAATGCAGCAACTTTCCCGAACCGGCCGCGTAATAGCCGTGCTCCCGCAAGTATTGGGGAATGATGGGCTCGGTCGGCATCAATTCTCGCATTTTCTGGCGATTGTCATACAAGCCCGATCGATTTGGAGCTTTGCCGGTAAAGACGGCTGAGCGACACGGATTGCAAGCTGGCGCCGGGCAATGTGCGTTGGTAAACAGCACGCCACTGGCGGCCAACCGATCCAGATTGGGTGTGATCGACTGTGGGTGCCCACCCAGGCAGCCAATCCAATCATTCAGGTCGTCCATCGCGATAAACAGCACGTTGGGCTGGGACGGTGTCTGGGGAGGATTGGCTGCGAGGACTTGCGAACCGACGACCAGTAGTGCCAGAAGTTGGATAAAACGTTGCATTGTGAATTAGCTTCCGTTGTACGAAAAGAGGCTCCCCGATTGTAATCTTCCCGCCGTCGCGATTGAGGGGTCGGGGATATTTGGTGGTTTTCCCTCGATTACCACCTCTCGTATTTACCGCCTAGCCTCGACGACTGGTGAAAAAATGCGGATTGTGCGAATTGCGTGGAATGCAAGCTTGCCTAGCCGCAAAGCTTTGTGCAATCGGTAGTTCTTGCCTCATTTACCTCTTGCCATGCGCCCGATGGTCTTCGGGTAGGTCGTCTGCGATGGAGGACATCGTGGTTAGGAAACCTAGGCGGTGGGGCACCCGGAAGCGGAGAGAGTCGAATGGATGCGGAATTATTGAAAGAGTTTTTGCAGGAAAGCTTCGAGGGGCTGGAGCAACTGGACAACGACATCGTAGCGCTGGAAAAAGATCCCTCGCGAGGCGATCTGATGTCGGCCATCTTCCGGGCGATCCACACGATCAAGGGAAGCTGTGGCTTTATGAGCCTGCATCAGTTGGAATCGGTGGCGCATGCCACCGAGACGGTTTTGGGCAAAATGCGAGATGGTCAACTGGCTGTCAGCAGCGACGTGATCAGTGACGTGCTCAGTGGCGTTGACTTGATCAAGGAATTGCTCAACGGCGTGGAAGCGGAAGGCACGGAACCAACCGTTGACATCGCAGCGGCGATCGGCCGACTAAACGAGATTGCGGAAGGCTCCCACAAATCATCTCCGGCCGGGCGAGTCATTTCCTCCCACGACGCTGAGTCAGATCAAGAAGTTGGGGCGGAAGAAATGCATGATCAGCAAGCTGCCGGCACGGGGGCGGGCGCTGCTACAACGGCCAGCATGTCAGCGGGGGCAAACTCGCAAAGCACTGACGTCACCGCGGATGGCGCATCCGTCTCGAAACCAGCCGCAACCAAAGGTGGCGAGTCGGTCAGCTCGATCGCCGATATGACGGTGCGGATCAGCACCGATGTGCTCGATGACTTGATGAATCTGGTTGGTGAGTTGGTATTAACTCGCAACGAACTGCTGCAATTATCCCGCCACGATCAAGACTCGCAATATTACAACCCGATCAGCCAACTGAATCGTGTTACTACCGAACTGCAAGAAGGGATCATGAAGACCCGCATGCAGCCGATCAGCACGGTTTGGAACAAGCTGCCGCGGATGGTGCGGGAACTCTCCAAAGCCACCGGGAAACCGCTCGAACTGACCCTCACCGGTGAGTCGACGGAGCTGGACCGAACGGTGCTCGAAGCGATTCGCGATCCGCTCACGCACATGCTCCGCAACTCGGCCGATCATGGCATTGAATCGCCCGACGAACGGGTTGCCAATGGCAAGACCCGACACGGCAACATTGCCTTGCGGGCGTTCCATGAATCGGGTCAAGTGATCATTGAGATCAGCGACGACGGTGGCGGCGTAGATCGCAATAAAGTCCTGCAACGGGCCATCGAACGGGGGTTGGTGTCCCAAGCGACCGCGCATCAATTGTCAGACCACGACGTCTTGCAATATATCTTTGAACCGGGCTTTTCAACTGCTGACAAGATCAGCAATTTGTCGGGACGCGGCGTTGGTATGGATGTGGTCCGCACCGCGATCGAGAGCATTGGTGGTGGGGTCGAAGTCTTCTCGCAAATTGGCCGAGGAACGACGCTGAAGGTTCGCATTCCACTGACGCTGGCTATCATTTCGGCGTTGTTGGTTAAATCGGAAAATAGCATGTTTGCCATTCCGCAAGTCGGCATTGTGGAATTGGTGGCGCTCAACGGACACAACGACGAACGTTTGGCTTGGTTGCAAGATCGCGCGCTGTTCCGTCGCCGCGATCGTCTGTTGCCACTGCTGCGATTGTCCGACGTGCTGGGGCTGTCGGCCCAACCCTTCGGTGCGGCCGATCAGATCGCCGAGGAATCGACAATTGTGGTCGTGCAAGTCGACAACCACGACATCGGCTTGGTCGTCGACCGCGTGCTGGACACCGAGGAAATCGTCGTCAAACCGGTCGGCGCGTCGGTGCAAAGCGAAGGGCTGTATCAAGGAGCCACGATTCTCGGCGACGGTCAAGTGATCATGATTCTTGATTCTGAGAGTTTGGTGCGTCAGGAGGGAATCGACTTTGCCGCGGTCTCCGAAGCGGAAGCAAAGATCAAGAATGGAGCCACCGCCGGGCCAGCTACCAGTCGTATCCTATTGATCGAGGATGGAGGCGAGAATCCGATCGGTATCTCTCTGGCCCAAGTCTCACGACTGGAAGAATTTCCCGTCAGCGCCATCATTCACAATGGCAACACTCGGGCAGTCAGCTATCGGAACGATATCCTGCCGCTGGTACCGCTGTCAGGCCACAGCGAGCATGCCAGCGGGGTACAACCGGTGGTCGTGTTCAGCGATGAACATCGCACAATCGGACTGATGATTCAATCCATTCACGATATCAAAGATGCCGAAATCGAGCTGCGTTTCGAGTCCAGTCAACCTGGTATCTTGGGATCAGCTTTAATGAATGATGAGATCATCGAGTTGTTGGATCCGCGGCACTTCCTGGCCAGCGCCGTCAAACGTATCGAGCGCGATCCGGTGCTGATGTTGGTTTCGGAAAATCCGATCGAAACCGAGTTCCTCACCGAACCCGCCAGCCGGTTTGGCTATCCAGTGCGGAGCTTTACTGATGTCAGTGAAGCCTTGGCCTTCCTGGAAGGTGGTCGCAAGACAGCCGGCGTGCTCTGCAGCACGGGGCAAGACACGCGAGCCTGGAGAGCTTGGTGGAGCGAGCTGACCTATCGGCGCGGCAACGGCCAACTAGCCGCGGCTGTTACCGGCATGCCCGAGGCATTGACCGGCGATATCGCCAGCATGTTGGCGATGGCTGGGATCCCAGTCACCGGTGGCGAAATGGACTGGCTGTTCTCGGCGTTGCAAGAACAATGGGCCGAGCATTCGCCTCGCGGGGTCAGCGGCATGCCCGCTAAGGCTCACGAAGCCTACGCGCCGACGGTCTGCCGCAATGACCAGTATGTCAGCTTTACGGTCAGTGGTCATCACTTTGGCCTCCCCGTGACGGCAGTCCAAGAAGTCTTGATTGCCGGTGGCATTTCCTCGGTCCCCTACTTGGCGAACGACGTCCAAGGGTTGTTGAATCTGCGCGGCCAAATTGTCACGGCCATCGATTTGCGACAGCGATTGCAACTCAACACAGTCGCCGATACGGCCAGCTGCAACGTGGTGGTGCAAGGGCCGTGGGGCGCCTTTGGCCTATTGGTCGACGCGGTCGGCGATGTGGTCGATATCCCCAGCACGGCTCGCGAAGCGGTGCCCTGCACGATCCGGCCCTCCTTCCGTCGCTTTGCCTCCAGCGTGGCCCGCGTCGAAGAGAGCCTCGTAACGCTGCTCGACACCGATCGCTTGTTAAATCTTTCAGCGGCCTAACAAGTTGTCGGCGAACTTACGCAGATGCTGACGCGCAGCAAACCTACGTTGCCAATCAAGCGAGCCGAACTCGATCGATTTCGGCTCGCTTGCGGAAGATGGCGAAGCCTCTCCATTTCAAGAACCCGCGATCGGCGACTCGGGGTGAGTAGGCCGGGATCCCTTCCGATCGCTCAGTCGGGGCGTTAAACTGTGGCTTCTCAGCATAACCCTGAAAATCAGCGAGGACGGGCGAAAGACTCTGCGAGTAGAGCGGTGGCTTGCAATCGCTAAGGGTTACGGACGGATATCACGTTGTTAGCGCTCTCATTGCGATAACGTCCGCGGTAACTCGGCGGGCTTCGGTCCAACCTTTTATTCTGCGTTTTATCGCTTTGCTCCGCGAGCTCCCCGGGGCAACACCTGTGTTGAAATGTGTCCGGCACTGTCAACCACCGCAAATGCGTCTCGCGTATTCAGGGGAG
>CAZHTX010000180.1:0-10618 GCA_964535475.1 uncultured Pirellulaceae bacterium | reverse complement strand
ATGGAACTTAAGGTAGTGTGAGTCCTGGCTCGCGTGGGCAATGAATCCGAGCCCTGTTGGATCCATGGCGTCAAGCATCCGATCCAAAGCCAGTTCCAATTCATCAGGCGGAACGCAGTAGAGTGCGTGGGTTGCCCACATGATGGAATACAGATCCGCGGGGGTATTGAGATCCTGCGCGGTCGTTAGCAGTTCATCAGCCGCCTCAAATGGGCCCCGCAGTTTTTGTCGTGCGACGTCGATGGAAAACTGCGAAGGATCGAGCAGTGAGTACTCCACCCTAAGCGTTGGGCAGTCGTCCAATTCGCCGTATTCGAGAAGCGCATTGGGGAATTGTCCGCTTCCACACGCTACGTCAAGCAATCGGAGGGGCGAGCTAAAACGATTCTGTGCCTTTGAAAACAATGTTCCCCAAGGCAACTGTTCGGCAAGCAACTTGTAGTCAACGGCCGCCAATCGATAGAACGCCTCCATTTCAACTTGCCCGCGCCCACTCCAGTGATCACAACTTCGTTCAAAGGTGCTAGCAGACTTGGCGGAATCGGACATGGAAGATGCTCCTGGTGAGTTCGAGACCCAAGAATGAATGTGAATATCGCAGAAAATGTCGGTCGAGTTCTGCTTGGGTGGCCGTTCTAGCTTGAATACAGAATCGGGTTCAGTTCGGTGTCGATCACGTCCCCTGGTTCGATCCCGGGCATGAACTGACGCCAGTCGCCGTTGACCATGTGGGGCGCGTCGATTACGCGAGCACCATCTGCGAAGTAGGTCGTCGCGAGCACCATTCGCTGCGTGGTCGTAAGGTTTGGCCCAGCGGTGTGGAAACTAAAGTTGTGGTGGAAGCTCGCCTCGCCAAGGTCGAACGGACCGCTCTCTACGTCGACGCCCTCCTCGCGGAATTTTTCCATGATTTTTTGATCGTAACTAGTGTCAAACTTATTGAAGGGAATGTCCTTCACCATGTCGACCAAGTGCAAGCCGCGAGCGAACCCAAGTGGTCCCATGTTGTCGGGGATGGCTTGCAGCGGTAACCAAAGGGTACAAACGTCACGTGTTGCGATCGGGAAATGGTGTCCGTCGTAGTGCCAAGGCGTACGACCACACCCCGGTTGCTTCGACAGTGCGTTGTCGTGATACAGACGTACTTTCGGAACACCGAGCAACTCGGCGGCTAGGCGAGCGAGCCGGCGACTGAAAACGAACTGTTTCAACACAGCATTGCCGGGCCACATCATTTCGAGGCTTCCGAAGCGACTGCCAAGTTTGCTTTCGGCCTGCTTGAACAACTGTGACATCTCGGAACGAAGTAACCCCAGGGCTGCTGGAGAGATTAGCTTTTTCAGTTTGATGAAGCCATCACGCTGAAACGCATCAATCTGGTCTTGATCGATCGTGTAAGGTGCCTGCAAATGTTCGCTGAGTTCATCGGCGGTAGGGAAGTCGACGACTGCGGCAGGCGGTAGCTCTTCCAGTTGTGGTTCCGCGTCACCCGCATCGTTTTCGGCGAGTGACATGTACCAATCCCACCATTGCTGGTTGTCTTGATCCCAAGCCTGATCGATGCGGTCGGAGCTTGCGTGGTCCGAGGTAAGGAACGTTTCTGGCGCTGAATCTTGGTTTTTCACCGACGGGCCTTCAAGGTCATGGCTGGTTCGCAGCATTTTTTCGAGAAACTAGAAACAGATCGCTGGTGCCTAAGCAGGAGTGAGGTGCATAACGGCAAAGTATTCTTTGCTGTCTGTCCAGAGTCGATCCATCGCCAGCCCCGCTTTTTGGGCCATGACTACAAACTGGTTCACAAGATACTTATGCGAATATTCGGTAAAGATCCGTTCGCCTTGTTCAAAGTGAAATTGCTCGTCGCCCACCGACACGGTTTGCTTGTCAAGGCTTTCAATATAGATCTCGATTCGTGACGCTTCGTGGTTGTACACGGCTACGTGAGCGAAACGATCGACATCAAAATCGGCATCTAGTTCGTTGTTGATTCGATGCAGCAAGTTAAGATTAAACTCTGCCGTCACTCCCTCAGCGTCATCGTAGGCGGCTTGCATCACGGACTCGTCTTTTGCCAAATCAAACCCGATTAACAATCCGCCCTCAGATCCACACTGCTCGGCAATGCTCTCGAGCAAAACAACCGCTTCCTCGGGCTTCAAGTTACCAATCGTTGAACCGGGAAAGTAGATCGAAGTGTTTGGCGAAACGTAGGTTTTCGGCAATGCAAATGGCTTGGTAAAGTCGGCAACGATTGGATGAATGTCAAGGTCTTCGTAGTCACTTCGCAACTGCGTCGCAGTCTGTTGCAAATGGTCGCCTGAGATATCGACCGGCAAGTACGCTTTGAGATCATCTAAACGATCTAGCAGAAGTCGCGTCTTGGTACTACTGCCACTGCCGTACTCGACCAGCACGGCGTTGGAACCAATGTGCTCCGCCATTGCGCCGGCGTGCTCGGACATGATGCTAAGTTCAGTCCGAGTCGGATAATATTCGTCCAGCTCACAAATGCGATCGAACAATTGGGAACCCCGCTCGTCGTAAAAATACTTGCAGTGAAGCGATTTCGACGGTTTCGAGAGCCCAGCTTTGACATCCTGCGAGAAAACGGACAATGCGTTCGAGGCAGCGCTCCGCGAAAGGGCCAGCGTTGCCTTAGGCGAATAAGAATTCATGAATATTTTGCTTGAAAATCGTCGGCGAGAGGACTGGGGAACGTGAATCGATTTTCACTGTGACCAGACCAAATGAATTAAAATTTCATCGAAAATGGGACCGACCGCGTGCGATCGATCCATTCAACGAGGCGCGGCGTTGCAGGTTCGCGGGTCCCAAGTAACTTTGCGCACCGTGGCTAAGTGTTGTATCATGATTGCATCGAGTCAACCCTTCTCGCTCAAGGTCAGCAGCGTCCTCGGTACGCGGTCCGCAAGGCGAAGGCGTCCTTTAGAGTTAGAACCTATCCGAAAACCCAAAATAACCGCGGCTAGCGGTTTTCGGATTAAGTTCTTAGCTTCGTTGGCGTCGCAAAAGCAATGTGGCCACGATACCCACCACGGACATCGTCGCCAAAAAGGCGAACAGGACATGGTAGCCAGTCACACCACCTGACCAGCCATCGATCAGAATGCCCCCAAGTAGCGGCATGAAGATTTCTGGTGTGTAGCCAACGAATGAGATGACACCGACGGCAGTCCCCGTCATTCGGCGAGGTACATTCGATTCTTCAAGCAACGCGAAATAGATGCCTCGAAGCGCAAATAAACCCAAACAGCTTATAAGCACGTTCGCCCACAGAAGCAGGGCCGCAGACTCACCAGGCGTCGCAACCAGGAATGACAGGTAGGCAATTGTCGTAAGTAAGAAACAACCGATCACCACTCGCGATGCACTCAACCGATCCGCCAGCAAACCTGCCCCGATCGCTGCGACCGGTCTCATCCAACTACTGAAGGCACTCAGCCTTGCCGCATTGACGTCAGACCACCCCAGAATATCACTTGCATATTGCGAGTAGTAGTCAATGCCCTTGAACGTACAGTAGGCCGAGATGATGACGATCGCTTGCAGCCAAACCGCTGGCATCCTCAGCACTTCGACAAGATGAGTCGAAGTCTTGATGCGAGTCGCCGCGGTTGCGGTCGCAGCAGCCTGGCTTGAATCGGCCTGGCTTGAATCGGCCTGGTTTGTTTTGATGCCTGACGTGACGATCTGGCCTTCCGTGCTGGATGGATTCGGTAAGAAAAACCAAACAAACACCGCAGCGAATCCGCAACTTGCCGTGTACACCTGGATCACCCGCTGGAGCCCTAATCGCTTTTCATCCAGGGTCGCGGAATCCCCGCCGCCGGGTAGTAATTGAGCGAATAGGTAGACCGCCAGCATCGCCAAGACAGCGGCCAACAGCCCACGTCCGCCGTCGAGCAAGCCGAACGCCGTGCCCTGCTGCTGATGCTGGCCCCACTCGCGCGTCGCTTTGATCAATGCGGACCAGAATGGCAGGATCGTCGAGATTCCCCAGAAACCGAACAGAACGCACATTTGCGGAAACGTCGGGATGGTCGCCATGTAGATACCGCTGGCTCCCGTGATCGACAACGAAAATACCAACAGCGCGCGCGGTGAAAAGCGGTCGGCCAATCCACCACCCAAAAGGTAAGCAAACATCGCCACAAAACCGTAGATGGATCCTAGAATCCCCAACTGTGTTTGGCTGATATCGAAAACCTCGACATAGGTCGGCCGAAAATAGCGACTCACATGAAACGGCAGTCCAAAAATCGCCTCACCCGCCAGCACCAGGCTGAACATGGTCATCATGCGGTGCGTCGGCGACGGGATTTGAGATGCCGCTTTCGCTTTCGAGGCGATTCGCGGATCCGTGTCTTGGCGAGTCTCTTCGATGGTTCCAGCTCTCAAGTAAATTGCTGCTTTGGATGTAAAACTGATGCACAGTGACGCTTAACAGTACTGCAGTCGAGGGTTCATGTTAATTCCCTTGGTTGCATTTCTTCCGAATTCCTACGCCCGCACAATCGCATTGGCGAGGACGCATTGGCGAGGACGCGTTGGCGAGGACGCGGCTTCAGCTCCGCTTGGCTGTGTTTCAGAGTCGGGGGCCGAGTCGTCGGATACACGGCCTTGGGCGTCGATCTTGGTTCGCGTTTCTTGGGTTGCTCGCAGGACGTTGGCGACTTGTAGTGCGGTGTTGAAACTTGATATTTTGAGTCCGTCGATCGCTTGCAATAGTTGTAAGATTTGGTCGCAACCTTGATTTTCAAGGCAACATCTAGGGCAGCGGTACGCGGTCGGCTTATTTTGTTCGGCAATTTGTGATGTTTCGGATGAACACGATCCCAGAGCTTGGGCTCGACGAGCGGCGTGTGTGTGCCGGGATGCCACTGACCTCGGAACTTGATTTCGCCGATGCTGCGACCGTCAATTCGGATGATGCGATCCACGAGGAAAAAACATCGTGGTGTATGAAAAAACTTTGCGACGTAGTTGCTGGGGAGGGGGCTCTGGTGGTAGCCACTTTCCGATCATTGGAATCTCCATCCATAACGGACTCTTCGAATTCAGTGATGAACCTTCCCTGTCGTCCTTCCAAAGCCGCATCCTTCCGTCCTGACTCGAAACCGCCGCTTCAAGTCTGACCTTCCCGAGTGGCGGATCGATTACGTTATGGCCGCTGGACCAATTGCGAAGCGAGTGACTGAATCGAGACCATTATTCGAAGGCGCATTCCGATTGAATATCGACGACGAGGAATCTTTTGCATTGAGTGATCACTTGCCTCAGTTGGCAGTTTTTCAACTGCAAGCAGCGGGAGACCAGCGTGCTGAATGACATAAATGGTCGCTTTACTCGGGCGAAGGAGCGATCTCGAAGAAAACAAAAGCTCGAATCGATGCTGCGTGAATCTCAAAAAATTCTCACGCAAGAGCAGAGGAATTGCAATCGGCACGAGCAGATTCTTGCCAGTGAGAAGGCCGATGTGGATAAGTTGGAGGGCCTCAGCCTCACCGGGTTGTTCTACTCCATCCTCGGCACCAAAGAAGAGCGGCTTGAAACGGAACGTCAAGAACATCTCGCCGCAAAGTTGAAGCTCGAAGCATGCTCTCAGGCGGTCGGCGATGCTCAGCAGGAAGTTGAGAGACTATTTGCCGAACTTGCCGACTTTCAAGATGCTGAGAATGAATACGTCGCACTGGTGAAAGAGAAGGAGGCTTTTTTAACTCAGACCGGCGATCATCGTGCTGAGACACTTGATCGGTGGTGGCGCAATCTCCACATGGGCGAAGCATTCAAAAATCGACTCGGCCAAAAGACAGGCGGAAGTCGCCCAAGGATCAATCTTTAGCTTCGCCGTGTCCACGTGGCTGTGGCGGTCTCTCGACGCACGGAACCAACGCGATCGAGTGAATTGTCGGCCAAACTGCTTGTTTTAGTTTTTTTTAACTGACGGGCCCGAGCGGGTCGATTGGGCCTCTTTTTTCATGGGAACTACCGGGTCGGTCCGCTGGATTTACTGGGTTTTACGGAATCTGACCAGAATTATCGATGCCACACACGAGTCACGACGGCTCATCGCGATCCACCTGGCCGCATTGCGTTTACCCCCAAAAAGAGCCTCCATCCCGTTGACGCTGCCTCTACAGTGCACCAATACTCCTGCCCATAAATGCGGCGGGTTCCCCCGGTTGCTTACCGTCCCCTAAATCAAAGAGTTGGATTATGAGAAACTTCGCATTCGTTTTGGTTGTGTTAATAGCTGGACCGTTGTTCCTGGCTGGCTGTGCTGACGAAACAGCCACACCAATGGCCGAGTCCGGACCGTCGGAGACGACGAGCGAAACCGCTCCCGAACAGGCAGAAGAACAGGCGAAAGATATCGTCGATACGGCGGCAGCAAGCGAAGATTTCACGACACTCGTCGCGGCGATCAAGGCGGCCGGGCTCGTGGAGACGCTCAAAGGAGACGGTCCGTTCACCGTGTTTGCTCCCACGGATGCCGCGTTCGACAAACTGCCGGAAGGTACGCTCGAAGAGTTATTGAAGCCTGAAAGCAAGGACAAGCTGACGTCTATCCTCACTTATCACGTTGTACCGGGCAAAGTGTTGGCGGCAGATGTTGTCACGCTGGAGTCCGCGACGACGGTTCAAGGCGGAGATGTCACGATTGCTGTTGACGGCGGGAAAGTAACGGTGGACGGGGCGAATGTTACTGCCACCGATCTGGAATGTTCCAACGGCGTGATTCACGTTATTGACGCAGTTATGTTGCCGAAGTAATCACGAATCACACGAAGCGACTAAAAGCGTTGACGCTCGCTTTAGAACAACAACGCTCCCCGCTTTGACGCTGCTACACTGCAGCTGACGAAGCAGGTGAGCCATTGGTGAGCGGTTTGTTCGGGGCGGGCCTTCCATTCGCCGACGGTTTTTCCTCGTCCTTCGCTGCGGACGAGGTAGTGGTGCCGAAAAGCGCAGCATCTCGCAATTATGCGCCGAACCTCAAGATCGATTGCGTCAACCCACCCCGATCGATCATTTTGAAAACGCTGTCGTCACTTGCAAAACACCGCTGCCAGTGCGTTTTCCCGCTCACTTGCCAGCCCGTCTCATTGGCGTCGAAACCAGCGAACTGTCGCGTTAGTGCTCCACCTTAATGCAAATAGTTAGGCCCATTTGGTGCACCGCCGCAGACAGTCCAAAAGCGATTTGCGGGGCCTCACTTTCCTGGGTACACAAGCGTTCGTGTTGGTAATTCATGCCGTCGATGGCTACGGCTCAGTTTTTCTCGATGCTTGATTGATAAGGTCCGTAAAGACTGCGCGTGCGTGTTCGTAAGCCGCTTCGGCGTCCGCTTGTTCGCGTTGGGCATACGTCACCTGCTTTGACTTCCAGCACTGCTCCACACCCGCGAGGCACCATCGTATGCTGTCGACCGAACCACGGACCGGTTGGCCATCAACCACGACATATATTGGATTCGTGTGAGCGTTTGGAAACGCGCGGATCGCCACCCAGCTACTTTCCTTCAACGCGAGCTGGAATGTCACATCTTCGACCGTGCCATCTGTCGGAATCGATTTGGTTGCCACCGGGTACCCATTTACGATTAATTCAAGTGGCAGGCGAGGTTCGTCTGCGAGCTTAGCGGTCGCTTTGACACGCAACCTTAGGCTCTCGCCGGCGTCAATTTGCATTTCACTTCCTTGCTCTCCCACGGGAATGGTGTGATTTGACTTCACATGGGTGGCGGAAAAATTCAACAGGTGGCATGTCCCATCGCTAACATAACTTCGCCCATCCGCGATCGACTTGACCCACTTTTCAAACGTTAACTCACCATCGACTTTCGCATAGACGCGGCCGATGCCGACACGGTCGCCACTTATGCAGGGAAAATCAGTTTCGCCGCTGACGGCTACCCTAAAGCCGCAATTGAGCACGTGGTACCACATGTTCCACTCCGCAACGCGTTCAGTATTCATCGCGGAGATAAAGTCCACTGCTTGAATCAAATTTCCAGTCGGGCCTTGGACGCGATGGGTAACATCGACAATAAATTCGTTGGCGCCGATGCCGTCGAAGGCCGGGATATTAAAATTGGGAAGGCCGTGCGGGCCATCCTTTTCCTCTGTGCCGGGGACGCGACCGACAAAGCGATTGAGTCCGATTGAAGAATGAGCGGGACCACAGACGGCACCTTGTCGCTTGGCCCAACGTAGCGTGTTAAGCCCCAGGGTTGGCCAATGATCTTTTGATTCTCCGCCGGGATAAATTTGCTGTTTCAAGTTCAAAAGATTCAAGTGACCGGACATGTGCGAACCGAAGCCAGACACCTCAACGTCGTAACGTAGGGTGTAGGGATACTGAGACTGTTCAGCGACGTCTCCGGTAAAGAATCGTTTTTGGTAGTCAAAACATGGTCCCCACGTAAGACAACATCCGACCTTCAAGTCTTCGCCCATGATGTGGCGGATCATGTCATTAGGCTGCACGCCTTGCGTGGGATTTTCGTAATGCAAGCACCCTGCGGCATGAATGTGATGGTCTCCCGACCACCAGTCGGCCCGAGCGGGATCGACCCAGCGGTTGACACGATAAAGCAGTTGAGTCGGTTCTTCTGTCACCACCAAAGTCTTGATCTCTGGGATAGTTTCAGGGCCACGCGAACAAACAATCTTGTAGGTGTCGGGCGGCAAGCGGATGGTCTCACCATCACCGCGGTAGATATGGCGTTGAAAGAAAAAATCGGGCGCAAGCCGCTTTGACTGGGCAGGATAAATTCGCCCTTTGGAATCACGAATTTCAAATTTGGCAAACCCAGGTTTACCGTAAGCATCAAAAACGCGGAACGCGACGTCTGTCGCAGGCAAGCAGGTGAAGTTGACTTGAAGCTTGCCCCAGGCCGCAGACCGTTGGGCCGAGTACAGATCGATCCAGTCGATTCGCACCTTTCCGGGTCGAACCAGCGGATCAAGCCGAATCCCCGCAAGCTTTCCTTCCACCTGAAAAGAGACCTCATAGAGGTGCTCCTTGTCCTGTTCAACGATGAAGTTGACTTGTCGATCACCCGTCGGCTGAGGTTGTTCATCGGTCCACCAAAACAACTGTCCGACACCTCCTTGTTCGGATCGCGCCCAAAACCTGAGCGTGAGCGGACCTCCGCGAGCTTCAACGTCGGCGGCGATGAAGGGATCCTCGCCGGTGGAGGTGAAATCCAGAGCGCCATCGCGCGACGTGATCTCGCATTGATTTATCGCTTGCCAGCCATCGGTGTCTTTGTCAAAACGCCATTCGCGAATCAACTCGCTGTTAGTTCCCGAACCATGGCTAACGTTGAACTCCAACAATGCACTCTTGGGACCGGCATCCCGGCTGTAAATTTGAATGATTCGATACTCGAGCTCGAGCCCCCCGAGATTGGGCCGCATCGGTTGGCCCTCATAGGAAGAAAGTTGCATCCATCTCGATTCGACTTCACTCTGCGGCGCGTGGGGCAGCGGTGCCGCATTCGGACTTTCAACGAGTAACCGGCCGGTGCGGCCCGGCTTGTTAATCACTTTGACCAGAAACGTTCGCCAACCCTGTTCCAAGAGCTTATTTTCCGATGGTCCAGGAGTCACTTGCGGAGGGCCCTCAGCCTTGATGTCGATGATGGCGATGCAATATGGATCGAGCAACCGCTGGACCTCCTGCGTAACCTTAATTTCATCTTGGGTCGATTTGAGAGCGTTAAGTTGCTGCAGTGTTTCGCCATCGAATGCGTTGCCCACCACATCCATTGCCTCGGTTAAGCGATGCACCTGAGCCAGCAACGGTTGCCTAGGGACGCGCGGGACGTTAGCCGCATCATGGACCTCGGCCGATAACGCGACCACGCATAGCAGATTTAACAGCAGGGAAAGCATCGTTTTCATGGTTTCAGTTTCCAGTTTTTTCTTGAGCTCTTCTTGGTGTAACATCGAGCTGAACGTCCGCGGTCGCGCGGAAGCCCAGATCTTGGGTTCCCTGGCCGACGTCGGCGACCAAGCGAACTTCGCGTAGGCCAGCTTCGCTCGCAAGCAACTCAACTACCTTGAACTCGCTTGCCGCTCCAGTGCAGTAAAACGATGAGAATGGGCTGTCGATGACTTGAATGTCACACCAAGTTGCGGGTTGCGGTGGATCGTTGGCAACGTCGATTGCTTGAATTCTGAGTGGTGCCGTAATCCCCGCCGTATTCTCAACGTAAATCAAAAAACGTTGCGGGCGTCCGTGATGCAACTCGATGCGGTCACGGTTTGCGGAAATCTTAACGCGTGACTCCGGGCTTATGGATACCGATAACCACGTCAGCGGCGCCAACGCATCGATGAGAGACGAATGAGAGTCGCTTTTCGAGATCCTGTTGAGCACGTCGGTAACTTGCGGCGTGTTCCCGAATCGGCGGACGGCATTCGCGAGACGCTCTTGAGCTTCATGCAGCAGTTCGTTGCGATTGCGAGCCGAATCGATTTGTTTCGCTAACGATCTGAACATGGAGATGCCCTGCTCGATATAGCCAACTGCCTCAGCGCGTTGAGCGGCATTGGCGAATCTTCCCGTGGACTGAATTTTAACGGCA
>CAZHTX010000179.1:0-10736 GCA_964535475.1 uncultured Pirellulaceae bacterium | reverse complement strand
GCCGTCACGCGGTTGACCAGTCGGCTCAGTCGCCCATTCCGGTTGGAACTCGAGTCAGCCAAGGAGGCATATTGGCTCAAATCGATCCTCAACTGTATGAGATTGAATTGCAACAAGCACGCGTTGCTCATCGTCTAGCCTTGGCAGAAGCTGCCAGGCTACAAACGCGTCTGGAGCAGTCGAGTCGAGAACTGGAGCGAGCGGAGCGTCTACGCTCCACCAACTCCGAAAGTCAATACGACCGTATCGCGACCGAATTTGCCATCGCGCAAGCCGACTTAGAAATGGCGAAAGCGCGTACCGAACAAACCGCCTCCCACATAAAATATGCTGAAATTAACTTGGCGCGCACGACAATTCGCTCGCCGATCGACGGCGTGGTTATCGATCATCGCGTAAACCTTGGCCAGCAAGCAGGACCCACAAGCCCTGGAATGTTTCTCATTTCCGCCAATCTCGAACAAATGCGCGTTCGTACCTCAGTTAGCGAAACAGATATTGGCAAGGTTTACCCGGGACAGCCAGTTGTCTTTACCGTCGATGGCTATCGTGATTCAACTTTGACGGGCAGCGTTGAACAAGTATTGATGAATGCGAGGATTCAAGGAAACTTCGTCACCTATGATGTCCTCGTGAAGATTGACTCCCATGATGTAAATTTATTGCCACACATGACCGCCGATGTGCAGTTGGAAACAGTCAATCTCACCAACGTCTGGTTGGTACCGAGCGAATCACTAGATTGGCAACCCGACTCTGCACGACAAGCAGCCTCGTCCCGTATCGACGGAAAAGCCCTCCAACTCGACGCGGAACATGACTCGAAGCGGTCGGCGCGCATCTACGTTGCCACGGAGAATGGTCAAATCCGGGCAATCCCGGTGGATGTCGGCGTCGATGACGGAACAAAAACGGCGGTCACTGCGGAAGGACTCCAAGAAGCGCTGCCGGTCGTGGTGGGCACGATCCGCGAAACGACACTCGCCCGAATCATTCCCAGTGTCAAGACGCTGCGATAACGAGAGCCCTATTGCTATCATGACTATGATCGAACTGAAGGGACTAACAAAAGACTACCGCGTTGGTGATTTGGACCTCGCGGTTCTTAAAGGCATCACGCTGGACATCGATGCTGGTGACTACGTTGCTTTAATGGGTTCTTCAGGGTCGGGAAAAACGACACTGATGAATCTAATGGGCAGTTTGGATACGCTCTCCCAAGGTACTTACAAGCTCGCTGGAGTAGACTTATCAACGCTCGATGCTGCGGAGGTCGCAGCGTTTCGCAGTCAGAAGATCGGCTTTGTTTTTCAAAACTTCAATCTGCTGCCCCGCACCACAGCGATCGACAACGTGCTGCTGCCGACTATCTATGCGAAGGATGGCCGCACGAGCAGCGAACGCCTTGCCTATGCTCGCATGCTACTCGACTCAGTGGGGCTGTCAGGACGTTTTGACCACATGCCCAACCAGCTCTCCGGTGGTGAGCGACAGCGAGTGGCGATTGCCAGAGCACTCGTGAATCGGCCGCAGTTGTTATTGGCTGACGAGCCGACAGGAAACTTGGACTCTCGTACAGAGCAAGAAATTCTCACCGTTTTTCGCGAACTCAACGAAAACCATGGGATCACTCTCGTGGTCGTTACCCATGACAGTGAGGTGGCCGCACAGGCGAATCGCGTGATTCACATGCGCGACGGTCTGGTCGTCGAGGATAGCGAAGTCGGCGGGCAATTTCACAAACATCAATTCGGGAAGCCGGCTCGCAAAGCAACGGAAGGGGCAAGCGAACCAGCCGAGTTGTGCACCCGCGGTTGGACCATTGCGGCAACTGTGAATGCCGTTTCCATTGCCACGGCGGCGCTGCGGCGCAACCTCTTGCGAACTACGCTGACAATGCTCGGCGTGATCATTGGCGTAGCCTCAGTCATTTCGACGATGGAGCTGAGTTCGGGCGCGTCCGCGGCAATCGAAGACACGATTGCCAGCATGGGGGCGAGCATGTTAACGGTCAGCCCCAGCAAAGGAGCATCCGATGGAACCCGCCAACGCCCTATTCAGATCGTTCCCGATGACGTTCTCGCAGTTGCCCAACAGTGCGATGCAGTTCGCGTTGCTGCTCCGCTAATCTATTCCCACGTGCAAATTGTTCGAGGCAACCGACGCTGGCGTCCCACACTATGTCTTGGCACAACGCCAGGCTATCTTAAGGCACGCAATTGGGACCAACTGGAGATGGGGCGTGCATTTACAGACTCACAGGTGTTCGACTCCGCCAAAGTTTGTTTGTTAGGGCAGACCGTAATCAAGGCTTTATTTGACGATTCGTACCCCATCGGCGAGGAAATTCGCGTTAACGGAGTACCGTTGCAGGTTGTCGGTGTGCTGACTGCCAAAGGCGGGGATGTAATCGGTAATGATCAAGATGATATCTTAATTGCCCCCTGGACGACGCTGAAGTTCCGAGTGAACGAACAATTTAGCGGTTCCCAGCGGGTAACTGCATTCTCCGACCTGATGCCGCCAATGCAATTGGCTTCGCTCGGCACGAATGTTCACCGCGAGGAAGTTCATCAAATCTATGTGCAGGCCAAGTCACCGGCAGACGTCGAGCGTGCACGGGAACAAATCACGGCAGTTCTGTCGCGTCGCCACAACGTCGATCCCAAAGGTGCCTACCGCATGAATGATATCACTGAGGTTTCGAGAGTGGTCAATCAAGTCGTCGCGGGCTTGTCGGCACTCGGCCTGGTGATCGCTGGCGTTTCCTTGATGGTCGGTGGGGTGGGCATCATGAATATTATGCTGGTCTCGGTTACGGAAAGGACCCGCGAAATTGGCCTCCGCATGGCTGTGGGTGCCGATCGTGCGGCAATCCTTCGCCAGTTCCTAATCGAGGCCACCGTGCTCTGCATGATCGGCGGTATCGTTGGAATCTTTGCCGGGCACGGGTGGTCGGTTGTGGTTGCCAAGGTGATTGGCTGGCCAGTCGTTTGGTCACTGTCGGCACCCTTCGTTGCCGTCACTGTCGCCGCGTGTGTCGGCATCTTATTTGGGTACTACCCAGCTCGCAAAGCTTCCCAGCTAAATCCAATTGATGCGCTACGTTATGAGTGATTTGACATGTTGCTGCTGATCGCGAAAATCTTGTTTTGGACCCTGCTGCTATTAGGTCTTTTCAATACGGGCTGGATAGTCTACTTGGTCGTGATACTTCGTCGTAGCACTCCACCGCCCCCCCGAGGAACCGTGTCACCATCGAGGAAGACTGCCGTATTTCTATGTCTGCGTGGTGCGGATCCTCACTTGACCACTTGTTTACGTCGCTTGATGTCGCAAGACCATCCGCATTACGAAGTGATGGTGGTGGTCGATTCACCGGAAGACCCCGCGTGGTCTATCGTCAAAGAAGCTATCCAAGAATTTGGGTCGCATCGTCTCCGCGCATGGTCTCTGGCCGAGCGTCGCTTGACCTGCGGATTAAAGAACAGCTCATTAGTGCAACTGCTTGATCAACTCGATGAAAGCCACGAGATCGTTGTGTTGGCCGATGCCGATGTTCAGCCTCACGCGACCTGGTTGCGTCAATTGGTGGCACCGCTGGAGGATTCTAAAGTGGGAGCGACGTTTGGTAATCGTTGGTTCTTGCCCAAACGCAAGAACTTGGGATCACTGGTGCGACAAACGTGGAACGCACCGGGGTTAATTGTGATGGCTGCCTTCAAGATTCCCTGGGCGGGCTCAATGGCGATGCGACGCGACCTGATCGAAAAGGGAAATGTGCGTGAAAAATGGAGCAAGTCAATCGTTGATGATGGTCCAATTCGTGAAGCAGCCAAAGAACTGGGACTGAAACTTGCTTTCGTGCCAACTCTAATTATGGCGAACCATGAAGTATGCGACCTGCCGTTCGCGTACCAATTCTTACGCCGACAATTGACATGGACACGCACCTATGTCTCGTCGCTTTGGCCATTGATGGTCGGGTATCACCTGCTATCGTTATGTTTAGCTTCCCTTGGTATCCTGCTTGCCGTCGTCGGTGTATGCACGCAGCGTTATGATACCGCGACATGGGCAATTCTTGCCAATTTCGCTTCCTGGATGATTGCTTATGGACAGACGCTGATCATCGATAGCGAGGCTTGCAGAGTAATCCGCAAGCAAGGTGAGACCGTCGAGACATCGTTTGAACTGCGATCATTTTACGTCCCCTTAGCAATCGCTTTGGCGGCATCGTTCGGATTAATCGCGGCCTTTATTGCCACATTCGCCCGTCGGATTGTTTGGCGTGGCGTCACCTATGAAATCCGTGGACCCTGGGATGTACGCCTCGTCAAGGACAGCGTCGCGGGTCCAACCTGCACGATCGCGGACGCGTCGCTTTGATGGCACCCACGCGAGGTCTCCATCGCACCCGCTGGCAACTTACCAACCCCTTTCAGCCCCGCTCGTCACTTGGCTTGAAGATACGACGACGGGGACAACTGAGCAAATCGTGTTTCATCCCCAGTGGAATCTGCGATCACAACACCAATCGTGTGCAATAGGGTCCCCCTGGCATGATGAAAACTCACAAACGCTAAATTGTAATCGACGATCGCTCGCTGACGCATCGTACTCGACTCAGTCAATCGTAATTGAGCATCAAGCACCTGTTCGATTAAATGATCTCCCGCCTCGTGCCTCTCGGCTTCAGCAGCCAAACGAATCGCCGCTGCCTGTTCAGCGTCCGTCATCACTTGCACAACTTGGTAGGCTCGATCAAGCTGAGTCAATGCGGCCTGAAGTTCCGCGTTGATGAATTGTCGTTGTGATTGCAACACAGCCAACTCTCGGCTAAGTCGCAAGCGGGCATGCCGAACAGCTGCGTTTTCAAGTCGGTTACTGACTGCTCTGCGAATTTCAATGCCAACTTGCCAACCGTCAAGCGGCTGATTGAAAATGGGCGAATCCTGAATCGGGTCATCCCCTAACTTTCGGTAAGCTCCCAACAGGTCTACTTGAGGTAACTGCAGGTTATGCGCGGCAATCGACTCCATCTTTGCCACGCGAAGAATTTCTTCTTGCCGACGTAGTTCCACGCGGTTCGCATGTGCCATTGCCACGGATTCCTGCCAATCAAATCGAATTTCCGCGCTCATCGGCGCCGCGTCAGGAACGATCAGCCGGCCGTCGACCGACGGCAGGCCGAGTAACGTTCGCAAACGCAACTCCATTGAATAAACTCCGCTCCCAATTGATCCGGTACCAGCAATTGCGTTAGACAATTCGGCTTTGGCCACGCAATACCGATGATGTGCTTGAGCCGCTCGATCTGCCGGCGAAGTCGCCGCTGCGACACGCTGTTGTTCACGCTGCCAAGTCTGGGCTGCGTATTCCAAAGCCACCTGCTTGGTGTGGGTATTTTGGTAAGCAAAATGCAACTCCCAGTAGGCCGCCGCCACATCCATCACAAGTTTATTTACAGCTTGTTCAAGGGCCAGGCTGGCTTGCTGCTGCTTCGACCGGGCAATCAGGATACCGCCATAAAAACCGGGCCGCTGAAAGGGGCCAGTGATTTGCTGAATTTGGCGACCCGCCCCACGCATGAGCGGATGCCGTAGTTCGCCTCCCAATGCAGCATAGGCTCCACCGGCCAACTCCTCATCGTAACCAGCAACGCCCCCTACACTAACCGCAGTGCCACTCGGCAAAACTTTGGCAAAGCCGAGTTTCGTCAGGGTCTGCGGCTGAGCAAAAACACCAAATTGGCCGGAAGAAAATGCGGAACCGACGCCGCGGCCGCCGCCATTGTAAGTTACTCCGCTCTCAAATTGCGTGTCAAAAGCAGCCAAAGCAGCCTGAGGTCCGATCGAAGGATGACTACCAATCAGGCTCGCATCGAACGTGCTTCGTAACGAGTCGGGCATGCTCAAAACTTGCCCTCCCAAGTCGCCAATTACCGAGTTGTTTTGCAGTGCTAAACGAACAGCTTCGTCAAGTGACATCTCGACTCGCGGCAAATGAGCATAATCCTCGATGCGAGGGGGAGGGAAAGCGGCATCTCGCTCTGCTGCCAAGTAAGAGGATCCAGCATCGCCCCCCGCGGTAGGCTGCTGAGTCGCTGGCGCAGGCTGCCGAATTGCCGCCGCAGGCCTTGCGTCCGCTTGTATAGTGGGGGCTGGCAATGTTTCACGAACGACTTGGTTCGCCGCGTCCGCAGCAGGGCCCATCAGGTGACAGCCGCCGCACAGGGGTGGCATTACGGCCACCCAACCGGCGCGCACCACAAACCAAACACGGCTCCGCTTAGAAGCTGGTCGTCGCAGCTTTAATCGTGACAAAAACGTGAATCTTTTCATCGTGAAGACGGCCCAAAAATCGAATGACTTTCCTTGTCAATCGGATCATTGCGATCCAGCGCACCAGCCAAACCCGCTCAATCCTCGCAATTGCCGCCCCCCAGATGCGACGCCCTGGTTTCCCATCCAGCTTTCACGAATAATCGCCGCTCAAAGCGAATGCAGCGGACTTAGCTTGGACTCCGGCCGGTACGGATGATGCCCATCATGAATCACCGAGTTGTCGGCCTGAATTCGATAAGTAATCGCCCTCCAGTCAACCGTCTTGGCTAACATGGCTTGCAGCAGCAGTACGGGGTACAGAAACTGCAGCAGTGCGACTGCCAGCGGCAGTCGCAGCAAAGCCGCGGTCGATAACCAATTAGCGTCACGCCCAAGTAATTTCAGCCTTAGCTGCATCAGCATTAAGCCGAAAATTAATGCCACTACCATGAGAGCCAGATACACCAGAAATCCCACGACGAGTTGTCCAGCGATAGCATGATGCCCGCACGCAGTTTGCCAAATGCTGATTGTCAGCACGGCAAATGGAATCAAGCCGCTGGCAAACCCGTGACAGACCGTCCATTTCCAACTCGGGTGATACAGTCGAGCCACGATTAGCTGGCGTTTTATCCATCGCAGCAAGTCACCCATTCGGCAATCCTCCCGATTAATCATGATCAAGGAGGGAGCGAATACCTGCCGGTAACCAATCGACTCTAAATGACTGGTCATCATCGTATCTTCGCAGAGCCCTCGTTGCCAAAGCCTCTGCAAACTCGCGGGAGCCACCAAACTGAGCGAGATGGCCAAAGACCCGCCCCAGGGAATTTGAAAACCAATCATCTGCGTTGTCGCCGCCGCATTCCAAACCAATCGAGTCAGCGCGGCAAGCGAGCAACACTGCGGATGATACCATCGAATTCCCGTGGTCAGTCCCACTGCCGAATCACGGAGCGGCGAGATCAATTCACGCAACCAACTTGGGTGCGTGATCACATCGGCATCAGTCAGTGCAAGAAATTTATAGTCCGGCTCCAGATCGTCGAGTACTTGCATGAGCGCCGCGTTCTTCAGACCACACGTTGACGGCGGATCACGAAGTACTTCCAGCCGCACGCGTTTGTCTTGCTGGACACCCGAAGCTTGAATGGCTTGCCAAGCTGGATCCTCTTCACTATCGACGACAATCCGTAAGCAAAAATCGCCGTAGTCTTGCCTCATCAAACCTCGCAACGCATCGACTAACAACGGATCATTACCTCGCAGACACAAGACCACCAAAGCGCGTCCCCAAGACTCAGCAGGTTCGCCTTTCCTAGTCGCCTGGCTAGCAAAGATCACGTTACTAAAAATGGCTCGCACGGCGATCAAAGCCAAAACTAGTTGCCACACCGCCAACAGCGCGAGCGCGAAAAAGCTAGCGGTTACGAGCAAGATAACGGTCCCGCTCCAAGCGAAGCTAGCAAACCAATACGTTGCAGGTAACCGGCACCAATCTCTAATAAACTGCCGTCTACCGGCGGACAAACAATCCCTGCAGATTGCAATGTTTGTGCCGTCGATTGGCAAGACAAGCGAGGCATAAAAGCGATGTCAACATCCTCTTCCAACGACTCCCGCAGCCTCAACATGTCGGCCATCAGCTGAATTAAATGCTCATTGGATGTTGATGACTTTCCATAGGCAAGCAACTGTTCGTGCCAACGTCTCGGCGAGACGACTTCAATGCCAACATCGGAATTTTCAAGCCATTCCCTTAAAACCTCACCCCTCAAGGGCACCGGGTTTGTTAGATGATAAATTGCCTCGCCGTCGTCGGACACTTGCGAGGACAGGTGCACGATGCCGCGACTCACGTAATCAACCGGCGTGGCATCCAGTTCCAGTTCGCTCAGGGGAACCGATCCAACTTTAATGCATGTCAAAATCAGTGTGTGCAATAAGTCATCTTCGTTTCCAATACCCGTTGTACTGTCACCGGTGATGTGCCCCGGGCGATAAATCTTTACGTTTAAGCCTCGTTGCCGAGCCTCACGCATTAACATCTCGCCAACCCACTTGGTTTGCGAGTAGCCGTACAACAGCTGCTCACAAGGCGGTAAGCTAGCATCTTCAGCAACGATTTTGCCGCGGCCCTCCGATGTGGCATGGACGGTATAGGTCGAGACGTACTGAATCGGCTTTAATTTCTCGCGACATGCGAGACGTAAAATCTCCCGCGTCCCGCCAACGTTGACAGCCCGTAACGAATCATATGATTTTGCTAAATTCACGTCGGCCCCATTGTGAAAAATCACATCAACGCTAGCGGCAAGATCGTCAAACGCCTGTTCGGACAGCCCAAACCTTGGCAGCGCGAGATCTCCCAACAACACATCGACGCGATCCAATAGCTCTGAGTGATCGATTCCATAGCGCTCGAGATTTGATGCGATCCTCTGCCGAGCTGACTGGATGTCTGATGCCCTCACCAAGCATGTAACCCGCCCCTCGGCAGCCTTCAATAAATCGCCCAACAAATGAGCTCCCAAAAAGCCGGTCACACCGGTCAAAAAGCGATTTGACTTCTCATCCACGATCGCCCGCTGCGGTGCCAATGTAATTTGGTCATCCCAGCATGCGTCCGCTAAAAACGTAGCCCCCTGGACATTGCTCGCTGCATCGCCCCCGGCTTCTCCCTCTGGTACCATGGATGGCAGCAATAACTCCACCAGCGAGTTAATGCTCGGCCCCGTCAGAAGCCGGCTCATCGGTAAGTTCGTAACCAATTCGCTCTCGATGCGGTTGACCAACTCAACCGCCATCAACGAATCCAAACCCAACCGCGTCAATGATAGGTCGGGATCGATTTCAGCGGTGCCAATCCCGAACACTCCCGCCACCTGCTCGATTAAGAATTGACGCAACAGCATGGGATGCTGCTGCCGCGGGGCCGATTTCAGCAGTTTTCGTAAAGAACCACTGCTTTGTGACGGTTGTAAATTGCGAATTCCCTCGTAAAACGGACTTTGCAATTTATACAATCCCATCTGAGCGACACGTTCCCAATCAATTGGTGCCACCGCCAGCACATCAGTTTCCAATAACGTCAATTCATCTAACACCGCCATCGCCTGGGATAGCGGCAACATCGCCAACCCCGTGCCTTTTAAGTATTCCGCCGTGGCAGTATTGCGATGAACAAACCCGGCACCCTCGATGGCACTCCAATTGATTGACAGCGCATTCAATCCGATCGCACGACGATGCCGAGCCAACGCGGACAAAAACTCGTTTCCCGCGTTATAATGAGCCTGCCGGGGCGCTCCCAGCACACTCGAGATGGACGAAAACATAATAAAGTGCTCGATCGCCATTCCCCGGGTCGCATCATGAAGGTGCCACGCACCCAACGCCTTGGGATGTAGGACGCGATCAAACCGCTCTGTGTCCAGATGCGTGACGAAATCATCGTCAATCACCATTGCCGCGTGAACGACTCCGATCAATGGATAGTCGCCAGCATTTATTGCCTGAATAACAGCATCGACATCCTCGCGAATGGTCACATCGCCTCGCGTCTCGGTAATCGCAATCCCCGCCTCGCGTAGCTGTGCGATCTCCCTCGAAACGAGTTCATCAGGCCCGCTGCGACTCATCAACACCAACGAACGGACTCCGCGTGTGGTCAACCATTTCGCCACTTCCCAGCCAAAACCCCGACATCCTCCAGTCACCAGAAAAGTGCCTTCAGCGGGGAACCGAGTCGCTAACTCTGTGCTGGGCCCGATGATCGGTTCGTCCCTGGGAATCGCGGCAAAGTCTAACACGTTCTTGCCTACATGCTCTCCTTTGGCCATCGCCCGGAACGCGGAAGTAACTTGCGAAGCTGGGTAAATCCGATGAGTTAACGGACGATAAATCCCCTGTTCAAACGATGTTCGCAATTGATCTAGCAGACCGGCAACTGATGCGGGGCGTTCCACAATCCACTGTGCTAAATCGATCACGTGATACGAAACGTTGTTCTTCAGGGCGGCTAATCTTAAGGCTCGATCACCATAAACATCCGCTTTGCCAATCTCCAAGAAACGCCCAAACGGTGCAATCACGGATAGACTCTTGGTTAAAAACTCACCAGCCAAGGAATTAAGCACCACATCCACACCGTAATTGTCGGTGCTTTCCATCACTTCATCTGCAAATTCAAACGTTCGCGAATCCATCACGTGTTGAACACCGAGGTCACGCAACAACTCACGCTTGGCAGGTGACCCTGCGGTGGCAAAGATCTCCAATCCCATCGCCTGTGCGACTTGAATTGCGGCCTGCCCCACGCCACCCGCGGCAGCGTGTATCAAGATCGATTCGCCCCTCCGCATTCGCGCGACTTGGTCGATGGCAAATTGAGCGGTCAAAAACACAGTG
>CAZHTX010000178.1:0-10755 GCA_964535475.1 uncultured Pirellulaceae bacterium | reverse complement strand
CGTTGTTCAAGGACCCAAGTAAAACCGCGGAGATTCTCAATTTCTGCCAGCTCTCAGCACCCACTTATGAGACCATTCAACGATTGGTTGCCCGGCCGGTCAATGCCCAAACGAAACCAGATGTATTTCCATCTTTTACAAAATGGCAGGTCGAACAAAAAAAACAATTGCAAGCGTTGTGTCCGCTTGCTGCACGTTACGACTACGGAATTTAATAGATAGGAAGCCGCTTCAAGTGACGATTCAACCAACGCAGTTTGCCATGCATAATGCGCCTCGTTTGGACATTAACGGCGATAGCTTGCGCCAGTGCTTCGAGACGATGCACCGCCGAGTCTGGGAATTAGGCTTGGAACGCTACGACTCCACCGACGCCTTAAGCCACCCCTTCTTCTTGCGGTTGCAGATGGGCCGTCGCCGAATAAACGGATATTACGCTTTGCGGTTAATTGAATACTTCCTGCCGATCCTTAGTCGCCGCACATTGGGCGTGCAGCCGACGCTAACGCCATCAACGTTATATCACTTGGGAATCGCCTACTTAAACATGTCGAACAGCGATCCCGAACGACGAGGGGAATGGACCCAAGATGTTAGGCGATTGTGCAAGATCGCCTGGGAAACTCGTTTGGTTGGCGAGTATGCCGCCTGGGCGCATCCCCACGGAATGCATAAAGGTGACTGGGTGCGCCAGCATCTGCTGAGGCCGGGAATCCCGGATTCCTGCTGTCACCATACCACTCGTTTGGGGCGATTGTTTCTTGAGGCGGGGAATCGGTTTGAAGATGAAGCATTGCTAGCTCAGGGGCGTTCTGCTGTTAACGCCCTTTTAGAGTACCATAATTGGCATTTGCACCAAGCTGGAGGTTGCAGTATCAGCTACTATCCAGACACGGATGACGGGACCATCAATACGGCAGCGGAAGTGGCCTCACTGCTTGCGCACCTACCGTCGCAATGGTTAGGTCAACGTGAGCATGACAGGCTCTCTGGACTGCTGAAATTCATGTTGGATGAGCAGGGAGACGAGGGCCAGTGGCGGTATGCTGGCAGGGAGCATGAATCTCGGTTGGGGCGTAGCGGAGAACCTGACAACCATCACACGGCAATGAACTTGACTGCGTTGGCAGAACTCTTCTCAAGTGACCACATCGACGCGGGCCACCATAATAAGATGCTGGTTGCCATCGAGCGTGGTGTGGAATTCTACCTGCAGCATTTTACCCGCCAAGACGGCTATTGCTATGGTGAATTGGGGCAAAAACGTTGTGCTGAAATCACGGGATATTGTGAAGGTAGCAAAATGTTGTTGGCGGTCGCCCGCCTGCCGGCCTTGGATAGCCGCCTTCGGGGGCGAATTTTAGAGCGAGTACCTCGGATTTTGGCATGCGCCATAGCTTTATTTTATAACCCATCCACAGGCGATGTTGGTTGCAACAGGCGTTTTGGGAAAACCTACTGCGTGCGCTCCATTCGTTGGGGTAGCGGACCATTATTGGAAGCGATTTCCGAGTGTTTACGCTGGAACGCTGAGGTTGACGTGAAACTTGTTTCTGCGCATTGTGTTCCTAGTTCCCCAAGTGGTCACGCTCGGGCCGTAGCCTAAGCAGGAATTAGGTCCTGGTTTTGGCGACAGCGGAGAGCGCGCGGGGACGGTCAATGGATTGAGGGAGTGGGGGTTCAGGAATGAGATCGAGCAGCATGATTGCGGAGCAAGTGGCGATACCTCCAGGGTGGACTGCTGATACCTGGCACTCTGCCAGCACCCACAGTGATAAACCATTATCTGGCCGTCAAACGACCTATCTGGCCCAGTACTTCGGTCCGTTGGTTGGGAGGACGTGTCTTTGCCAAATCAGTGGCGGCGAGTGATATTCGACCTCCTGGCACGACGGGAGGAATATCAAACCGAGGTTCGCCACAATCAGCACAACTGGGAGCTGGGGTTCGCGCCGCTGGCACGGCGTGATCAAGCGATGATGCCAGTGATCGAGCAGCTGTTATTGACCGCCCGCTCTCACGGGTTCGTGCGTCGAGCGACCGCCGGCTCGCTGTGGCCACAAGGCAAGCCGTTTGCAGTTTGTTTGACTCATGATGTGGATCAACTGCAAACCTATATGTGGATTGAGCGGTGGCGTAGCCTGCGTTATCACCGGGACGCACCCGGCCGCGAAAAGCTGTTCACTTTGCTCAGTGCCGCTAAGGAGACGGTGAGGTATATAGTTTCAAGAGGTAAGCAAGCGACACCGCCATTGGAGCAGTGGATGGAGGCCGAAGACCGACATGGGTTTCGGTCCAGCTTTATGTTTTTTGGAGCACCGCTCTCTAGCCCTTCCTGGGAGGATGCCTTTTATCGGCATGGGGATCGCGTTGATTTCCGAGGAAAGCGGATTTCAATTGCTGATCTGATTCGGACTGTTGCCCAGGAGGGCTGGGATGTAGGGCTTCACGGGAGTTGCCGCTCACATCGCGACGCAAATATTTTAGCAACCGAAAAAGCCAGATTGGAAACCTTGATTGGTCAGCCGGTGACCAGCACGCGGCAGCACCATTTGCTCTACGACATCCGGCAAACGCCGCATGTGCATGTCGAGGCAGGTTTGCAAACGGACTCCACATTGGGTTCCAATACCAATACCGAGTTCCGCTGTGGGACCTGCTTGCCATTTCTAATGTACGACTTGCAAAAAGATCAAGCGTTGCCGCTACTGCAGGTACCGCTCGTGATTCAAGACTGTCCGCTGGCCGAAACGATGGCCGGTGACGAGGAACTGATGTTCGGGCGTTGCCTGGAGCTAATGGATCGGGTAGCTGCGGTCGGCGGCGTTTTGACGCTGCTGTGGCACAACCAGCATTGTCGTAATTCGGTGGAGTTTCGAGTCTACGAGCGCGTTCTGGCAGAGGCCGCGAGACGCAACGCATGGGGCTGCTCACTACAGCAGATGGATCAATGGTGGCGCACACGGCTCAAGGAAGATGTGCAGTGAACGAACGTGAAGTCGTCCCAACGCAATTGATGCCCCGGTTGGCGGACTTATTCAGTCTGGAAGCCTGTTTCTTGCTGTACCTATTTGCTGGGACTTATAAAAGCTACGAGCTGTTATCTTCTTTTAACGAAGCGTACGATCTGACAGCTTTTACCGCCGTACTTTGTTTGGTTTCGGCAGTGTATTTATTCATGAAGGAAGGGGTCGCAATACCGAGGCAGAACTTCTCGTTTATGCTTTTGTTCATTGCCTATTTACTCGCAGCCACTGCGAGCTATTACGTGGGCGGTATCTATAGTGAGAATGCGAATCTTAAAATTCAAAAACTCTGGTTTTTTAACACGTTTTCCTTGATGTTCCCCCTCGCTTTAATCAACACTCGTGTGCGTATTGAGCGGCTAACACGACTGTTCCTCACGGCCGCTGTGGCAATGGGGTTTGAGTCAGTCCTGCGGACGCAGATTGGTGGTTTTTCGCGTTTTGTAGGGTCATTTGGAACTGACGGTTATCAGGCGCTAGGTATTACGACCGCGATGGGAGTGGAGATCGCTGTGATCGCGCTGTTGTTTGAAAAGCGGTTGCATGTTCGTTACATATACGGTTTTATGGCGGCCGTACTGATGATTGCAATGATGCTTTCGGGGGCTCGGCAAGCACTCGCGGGGATGATTGTCTGCTTTGCTTACGTTGCTTATTCCTTAGCCCGTGCTGAAATTGTGGCCCGCTACTTAGCCCGCTGGTTGGCTGGGGGAATATTGTTTGCCCTGGCCGGCTTAGTGGTATGGTTTGCCGTTTTGCCACAGGTTGATACGAGCTGGGGTGCCAATCGAATGTTTGCCATTTTTAGCGACGACGGAATGGAGGTTCTGGAGGCGTCCTACCGTCCGATGCTGTGGACGGCTGGGATTGATGTTTGGAGAGAGTATCCCTTGTTTGGTGCCGGGTTCGGATCATTTAGCGAAGTCAGTTCATTCCCTGAATCTCGCCAACCTCATAATATGTTCGTGGAGATGGTTTGCGAGCTAGGCGTGGTGGGGTTGATCATTGCCTGTGCGATGTGGTGGATGCCCCTCCATTTGATGGTTAAACGGAAGCTTGTTAGTAAGGATCCGCTGTTGCTGATCCTCGGTGGCTTGTGGCTACACCTAGCAGGTTGTGCTCAGTTCAGCGGGGATGTGACGGACAATCGGCATATGTTCACCTTCGCCGGTATGCTGGTGGCCTTGGTGGCGGTTTCCTCCCGAAACGCAAATGAGAAAACGTCGTTCGATCGGCAAAGCATTCTCGATAGTGAGTCTTGCAGTATGGTGTATGGCATGCGAGCGACCGATAGCGAGCCAAAAAACGTGGCTCCGCCCCACTTTCAACCACGGGGGGAACTGTGGACCGGTACGCACTTGCTAGCGACGGCACCGCGCGTGAAAAGTCGGTAAATGAACTAGACTTAGAAAGCTCGATAAACTAACGTTGCCACGCAATGACGTGACCCTTTGGAAATTCACTCTCACGTGAATACGGATGATTAATCGATGAGCGTAGCGACCCCTCCCGTTGCATCGAAAGTGCTGGTTCAAGCTCACAGCCAGCATGATACAGGGGGATATCGAATTTGCGTTAAATGCATTATGGATTCTTCGGATCCCGAAATCCAATTTGACCAGCAAGGCCGTTGCAACCACTGTCGGCGATATGATGAACGTATGGCTAACGAGTGGTTCACGGGGGATGCTGCTCAGCAGCGATTAGATCGTCTGGTCGCGAACGTGCGGCGGGCGGGGCGCGGTCGCGAATATGATTGTATCATTGGGGTTTCCGGTGGCGTTGACAGCACGATGGTTGCATATCACGTCAAACGGCTTGGCTTACGCCCACTGGCTTTGCACTTAGATAACGGTTGGAATTCTGAATTGGCTGTCGACAACATTCGCAACATGTTGGAGAAGCTGCAGATTGATTTGATTACACACGTGATCGATTGGCGCGAGTTCCGCGAACTACAGCGTTCATTTCTCCAAGCGTCCGTGCCAAATTGTGAAATTCCCACTGATCATGCCATCAATGCTCTGCTGATCAAGACAGCGCTGCGGAAAGGAATTCGTTACGTACTGCACGGGGGGAATTTGGCGACCGAAGGAATCATGCCGATAGCTTGGGGTTACTACAACCAGGATCTTAAGCATTTGAGAGGTGTGCATGCTCAGTTTGCGAATACTCCACTGAAAACGCTGCCACAGATCTCGCTACATCGCTTTGTCTGGGCGATGACCGTCAAGCGGCTTCGCTATATTCCGATCCTTAATTGTCTAGATTATAATAAACAGAAGGCGAAGGAGCTGATTACGCAGCAGTTTGGCTGGCGAGATTACGGTGGCAAGCACTTCGAATCGATCTTCACGCGTTTCTTTCAAGGCTATATCTTGCCGAGAAAGTTTGGGTACGATAAGCGACGGGCACACCTCTCGACACTTGTCTGCGGCGGGGAGATTAGTCGTGAGCAGGCCTTAGGTGAGATGCGAAAACCAGCTTATGATCCTGCCCTGCAGGCAGAAGACCGGGAATACGTTATCAAGAAATTGAATTTCAGCGAAGCTGAATTTGACAAGATCATGGCGGATGAGCCCCGTGACCATGGCGAATTTCCTTCGAACCGACTCTACTTCCATGAGTTGCGACGATTAAAGGGTCTTTTCAAAAGAATTGCCACGAGTGTGTAAATCAGGTGAATATTCATATTTATCAATCGAGTTTTCGCCACGAGTCGCGAATGCTTAAGATTACCCAGTCTTTAGTTGAGGCTGGGGTTTTTTCAAGAATAGCCATTTTGGCGGCTTGGGAAGAGGGGCTTGACGAATTTCAAGCGATTGACGAACAGCGGAGTGTACACCGAATTCGAACGACTTTCGGAGGTCGTGAAAGCGGAAAGTTTGGCAAGTTCATTTGGGTCGTGGAATGGCTCGTCCGGACCACTTTGGCCACCTTTAAATGTCGGCCCAACTGCGTCAATTGTCACAGCCTGCTGGTGCTGCCGATTGGGGTGTTCGCTAAGGGGCTTAGCGGATGCAAGTTGGTCTATGACACGCATGAATTGGAGACCGAGACCGGTAAATGCGTGGGTTTTCGCCGCCGACTACTTAAGTTGCTGGAGCGGCTATGCATTCCCTTCGTGGACGAGACGATCGTTGTGGGGCCGGAGATCGCCAAGTGGTACCAGGCCAAGTATTCGCTACCGATCGTTCATGTCGCCCGGAACGTACCCCATCGAGCCGAACTGGAAAAGCTGCGGGCGCTCGGCAGGCTAGCGAAATCGTCCAGCCCTTTACGGACCAATCTGGGGATCGCCAACGACGATTTGGTGTTTCTATATCAAGGTTTGCTGGACGAAGGTCGAGGCGTGAAGTTGATGCTAGACGCCTTCACCCGGTGTGACAAAAGTAAGCATTTGGTGTTAATGGGATATGGCGGATTGGAATCCTCTATTCTTGAGTTTTCGAAACGCTTTTCTAATATTCACTACCATCAAGCAGTGCCCCAGAGCGTGCTGCCAACGTATACTGTCGGGGCGGATGTAGGCTTGGCATTAATTGGGAATATTTGTCTTAGCTATTATTACTGTTTGCCGAATAAGCTGTTCGAATATCTTACATGTGGCTTACCCGTCGTTGTCAGCGACTTTCCTGAGATGAGCAGTGTCGTCGAGCGATTTCAGTGTGGTTGGCGGACAGCTGTATCGGCGACTGGAATCCACGGGGTTCTGACGCAGATTGACCATAAGCAAGTAAGCAGCAGGAAAGCCACCGCTCTCCGTGCGGGTAAAGCTTTTTGCTGGGAAGATGAGGCCACCCGAATGTTGGCTGCCTACGGCGAGTTCACGGTGCAATCATCTGCTTCACGAGAGGCGGCATGAGGGTCTGGCTAATCACAATTGGAGAGCCTGTTCCGGTTGACGATGAAGCGAGCGATCGGCTGTTAAGAACTGGGTATTTCGCCAAATTTCTGAATGAGCATGGTCACCACGTGACATGGTGGACTTCATCGTTTGATCATTGGCGAAAGCAACACATTGGTGCCGGTGTTAGCAGGAAAGTGCTGAGTTCAGGATTAAACATTGAGTTGTTACATGGTCGCGGTTATCAGCGCAATGTCTCCTGGCAGCGAGTAGTAAATCATCGTCAATTGGCGAATGATTTTCGCCGTCGCTCGAGGGCTGTCTCAGTATTGCCTGACGTGATTGTTTGCTCGTTGCCTACTGTTGAGCTTTGTCAGGCATGCGAGGATTTCGCGGAAGATCGCGGCATTCCGGTTGTATTGGACATGCGCGATATGTGGCCTGATGTTTTTGTCACCGCGCTGCCGCGGGCGCTCTGGGGCTGGGGTAATCGGTTGCTGTGCTGGCAACGCAGGAAAGCTGCCCGCGTGCTCGGTCGCGCGACGGCGATTACTGGGATCACCGATGCCTTTGTGGATTGGGGGATTCGTCGTGGCGGCAGACAGCGAGGTCCGCTTGATCAAGCGTTTCCAATGGGATATTCAGCATGTCCTCCGAAGCCAGATGCGTTACGAGAAGCGGAAACGTTTTGGGATCAACATGGTGTGGTGGCAAATTCGGATGGGCTCATTGCCTGTTTTTTCGGGACTCTGGGGCACCAACTGGATATTGATACGTTAATCGGTGCTGCCGCTCAGTGTGCGGTCGAGCATTTACCGATTCAATTCGTGATCTGTGGTACGGGGGATCGTTTTGCTGAACTCTGTGCTCGGGCAGAGTTGTTGCCGAACGTGAAGATGCCGGGGTGGGTGGATGCTGCGAAAATTTACACGCTGATGCGGAGGAGCCAAGTAGGTCTTGATCCACTTCCAGATCGCTTCGATTTTTTAGCAACAATTAACAACAAGGCAATTGAGTATTGGAGCGCAGGGCTGCCTGTGATTTCCAGCCCGCCACGAGGCGTGCTGGCCGAGGTTTTGGCGGGCAACCAATGTGGACTTAGTTATGAAGCAGGACAACCACAGCAGTTGGTGACCTGCTTGCGTGAGTTACTAGCGCATCCGACGCGACTTGCCAAGTATGCCGCAAACTCGCAGCGTTTGTTTCGCCAGCAATACTCGGCGACTCAAGTCTATGGCCGGATGATGAAATATTTGGAGACGATCGCATCTTAGGTTGCTCAAGTGGGGCATCGGTTAACGGACTCGCAGGCCCGCTTCTCGATCAACGCGTAAGGCAAATCGGCGGACACGCTCGTCCTGTGGGTTGATGTGCTTACAGGCGACTAGATCAGCACGCGTGGCAGCGTAATCACCGAGCTGGTAGTGAACCTTCGCCCGCTCAAGTAATAATGAAATATTACGCGGTTTCGATTCAAGTCGTTGGGAGACAATTTTTAGACTCAAAGTATGATCTTGGATTTGCCGTGAAACTTTGAAAGCTTCCTGCAGTAACAGATCGCCGCTCGCATTTTGCATTTGGGATGCTTCCTCTAATAGGGTTCGGCAATAATGCCGACCGACGATCGAGAGTTGTGAAGGGCTTGCTTGCTGGCGAGCCAGGGCAAAGATGGCTGCCGAGGTTTGGCGTACAGGTTGCCAGATTTCGATGATTTCTTCAAAAGGATAGATTAGGCTAACCACCTGAGCCGCCGCTTCCTGAGAAGTCGGATCGAGATTTAGTGCGATTGCGAATTGCCGATTCGCTTCCTCGGCGTTGCTTTTCATTAGTAAATTAATTGCTCGTTTTAGGGCGACATTTCCGTCGATGGGGCGGAGTAGCTGAGCTTGTGCCAGTAGTGCTTCTTGTTGCTCGAGGGTGTTTTCTTTTGTTGAGAGGGCTACGGCAGCGCAGAGATAGCTTCTTGATTCGGCCGGACAGACGTTGGCAAGGAGGTTTGCTTGTTGAAGAATTTGAGTTGCCAGCGGCATCGGGTCTTCCATTTCCAGTCGATTTAGTTCCAGGTAGCTAGTCAAGTGGCGATTCAGGGTCGTGCGGGCGAGTAGGTCGCGTGGATTTTCTTGCAGAGTTGTTTTTAACAGGTGCAGCATTCGTTGGGAATTTTTCGCGGTGGCGGGACTATTAGGACTCGACTGCGATTCCCGGGCAAGACGTCGGAATGCGTCCCAAGAAGATGCGGCCCGCGCCGGAGGTATCGCCATTTGCACTGCCCAGAAATTTCCCAAAAGCAAACATGCGACCAGGCAATTTGAGGCAAGTAACTGAAGCCCTGAAGCGCGCCCCATTGCTGGGGAGGAGGCGGCTCGGTCGATCGGCAGGAGACGAATTGCAATAGCTGCTAGCGCCAATACGATGACACAACACGCTGGGATGTGCCAGGGAAAATCTCCGCAGGCGTGCACGCATGAGGCGGCGAGTCCGGCGAAGATAGCGGATGCTAACAGGAATGGCGTGCCCTTGCGGGCCTGGATGGCGTAATTAGCGGCAGCCGATAGTACCATTAAGGCGATCGCCGCGGCCGTTAGAAAGCCAAACGCACCAGTTTCGGTGAGGAATTGAAGCCAGCTGCTTTCCGCAGTAGAAAATGTTTGTGGGCTAAATTTGTAGACGAAAGCCCGGTAAGCATGGCGGTGATTTCCCAAGCCGACACCCAGCAACGGAAAGTTCTGCCACATTTTTAGATCGGCGGACCAAAGCGTGCCTCGCCAGGTCGAAAATCGGCCTACCGTGAGGAACATTGCGGCGATAATGCCAGTCGTTAAAGCCGTCCCCAGGGCTAGACCGAGATGCATCCATTGGCGGTAGTTTAGTCTTGAAACAAATTTGTCGCCAATCCAACTCCAGCCCACAAATGAAAGCCAAGCCGTACCGGCGAAAACAATCACTGCAATCCCGCCTCGTGAGGGTGTGGCGAATACAGTGCTGACAATCAGAATACAAGCCGCGATAGCCAACCATTGGGCCGCGTTCGTTTGCAGTTTAGGCGTACGGCTTCGTCGACCTGAGCGATGCTTCGTAGAATTGAGGGAAGCTCGCGAATGAAATGATTGGAAGAATCCATGTTGAGTTCGCGTGGACCGCTTGTCGATGTGGATGTTGCGAAAGATGAGATAGAGTGTGCATGGCAGCAAGCTGGCAAGTAAGCTGCAGAGGTGGTTTTCATTCTGAAATGGACCGCGTGGAACGTTTCCAGTTTCGCGGCTGGGGTGATCATAAATCCAGAGGAATTTACCGTTCCCAAATTTGGCTTGTAAGATGGCAACGGTGGCGAGCATAAGTCCCGAGGCGACGACCAATACTACTAGTCGATCTACGTCGTGGCGGGATTCCAGACGTGAAAGGAAGCATAGAAAAGCAGTCAATAATGCGATACCAATCGGCAGTGAGCGTTGTGTTTCCCAAACGGATAAGGTGGTCGTGCTGGGAGCGTGGCTGCCGCTGAATATTGAGAGGTCGCTGGGGAATAAGTAGTCGATGCCGGGAGCGACGGCGTGTAGCAGCGAAGCTGGCAAGGGCATGATCTGCAGGCTGGGAATTAACAGGCAACAAATCAGCAAGCACCACTGTAAGCGGTTCAAGGGGAGATTTTTCTTCTGCAACGACTTCCAGCACAAGCCAATCGAGCCAGGCAGCATGGCAACGATAAATGCCAATTCGCCAACAGGATGTCGTCCTCCTAGCACGAGCGGCGCGAGGAAGAGGATAGCCATGATAGACACGTCGAGGCAATGATTTGCCAAGCGTTCCCCCGTGAATGGCTCCGCAGGGATTGAGTTCTTTTGCGGCGAACTAAATCGTCGGGTGTTAGTGTGCATCTCGCAA
>CAZHTX010000177.1:0-10899 GCA_964535475.1 uncultured Pirellulaceae bacterium | reverse complement strand
CGCTTCGATCGGTATTTCATCGTCAGCACCTGCTTCAGACTCCATCGGTCGGCTCCCGCGACGAAACGAGGCTATCTCGCATGCGGTTCGCTATGGTAAATTCCAAGCCTGCCAATTGAATGGAGGCATGTTCCGTGCCGGCTGTGTAGACGACCAGTTTGCTGAGGGAAAAACGTCGCTCCAGCGGTCCTTGGGCGACATCGGTATGCTGCACGCGAGAGAGCGGCACCGTAATTCGTTTTCGCCAGAGGATGCCGCTGCGGATTTCAAACCCCAGCGGTCCCAGGCGGTACCGCAAATGGCGGTAATGAAGTGCCGGCAGGAAATAATTACAGCTCAGCAGGAATATTGCGAACGCCAAAAAAATGCCAACTGCGATGCCACTTGATAAATCGATGCGTTGGCGGGAAAATTGAATGATTCCCAGCACGACCGCGACGCCGGCCAGCAGAACCAAACTGGTCAGCGCCCCGACCAGCCGCCCCGCCAAGACGCTGCGAGGATCGACTTGTAACCAATCTTCAGGTTGATCTTCCGCTGCTGATATCGCATTCATGGCGTCGATGCTGGCAAATTGTCAATGGAGCGAGTTCTGGATCGGGAAACCTGTTGTCAGCCCGCGTGCCCGACAAGCTGCCACCTCTGCATAGGCTACCAGATTGACAAGCGACTGCCAGCAAGCCTAGCCCACCTTCACTCTGCCGCGGCGACGATTTCCTCCGCATCAAGCTGCGGCGGCAACTCGACTTGCAACGTCTCGGTGATCGCTGGCAACTGTTCGCTACTGTGAACGGTCAGACCCAATTGGTAGGTGCCCTGGGGGAGTGAGTGTTCCGCGATTAAATCGAATTCACGCGTTTCAGCGGGTGCCAGCCATTTGCCAAACCCCTCGGTCAACCGCATGGTAGCACTGTTTTGTTGGGCGACGTTAAGTTCGATGTGCACCGGCTGGTAGCGGTCACCCGGGTTGGTAACGGAGACGCGAAAAGCGCTTTGGTCGTCCATTCGCAAGAACTGCAGAGGGGCAACTTCCAATTGGGTTGGCGGCAACTGGCGAGTCAAGATGGCGATCGGCAGGTGACTGGATTGTTGGTTCGACCCGTCGCTGGAGACCGCAACGCGAATACGTCCCGCCGCGACCGGTCCCGCCTCTGACGACGAGCCAAACAGGGCGACGCGAACATTCTTTGCTTTACCCGATCGGATTGAGAAAGATTCGTGAGAAAGTCGCAAGCAATCGAGTGCTTGGCCCCGCAAGTCAACCGCTTGCAAGTCGATGCTTTGTTCCTCAGCCGAATTGTTGAAAAAACGGAGCACCGCAGTGCGACGCATGCCGGCCAGCTGTCCCACCGTGATCTGTGCCGGTTCGACGGCCATTCGATTCGGTAAATGGGCGATCTGGGCTTCCACCGCGGGAAATTCGCCCTCTTGGATTTCGATGGGAAAGTTTTCCACCACCAAATCACGACGTCCGTACTTAATCTTGATTCGCAGCGTTTGGGGGCCGGGAAACAACATTTCGTCCACGGCCGCTGCCACGCGAACTCGACTGCGGGGCATCACCCGCACCAAATACTGCTCCCCGCCCGTCAACTTGGCTCGCGATGGTAGGCTCAGCAAAAATGGTTGTGGCCGGTCGTTAAGTGGGGAGACTAATTCGGCCGAAACTTGGCACTCCAAAGCCAGATCGGTCGGGTTGTCCAAGATGGCTTCCACCACTGGCATCCCGGCCACGCTGCGGATCGTTCCATCATGCAAGTTCAACGCATCGAGACCCTCGCTGGTGATCATCCCGGTTTGGATGTCGAGACGAAGCACATATTGAGTGACAAACCGAATGCTGGCGGTGGTGTTGGCGGCTTCTCCCGTAGCCAATTCGCCCGGTTCCGACACGGCGCCCGCATCGCGGACGAGCAGTCCGTAAGACAAAAAATTGGTTTTCGCCAAAGGGACTCGCAGCGTTCCAGTAATCTCACGGCTCTCGCCGGGAGATAAGCTGAAGGTTGCCGGCGTTGTTAACTCCACATCGACTGGGACAATCGCCTCGGTGGCTGGCAGAATGATACCCGACAACTCCTGTCTCAAACCTACTAACTTGACCGCCACGTTCATCGATTTGCCGGTCGAAGTGATGACAAAGCGAAATGGTATCACTTCACCACGTCGTCCCTGAAAACGTTGCACGACTGGTTCAATGTTATATGAGGGAGTCACCGACTCGACCAGCGTCACCACACTTGGCTGCGAGGTTCCTTCGGGGGGGCTGCCAGCAGACTGTGATTGTGACCAAACTGTCGTTTGCATCACAAGCAGAAATGTTAATACTTGCCAATAGACATGAGAGGGAAGAATCCCCATAAGATAGACCTTTCACTGGCGGATGGTTAGGCGACCTGGATCACTTACAGCTCGTAACTAACCATAGCTTAAAAATGCTACTCGCCCGTCAGTGGCACAATCATTAAGTCGTTGCTCAATCGAGCGTGTCCAAAAAATCGTCTTCTAAACTAGGTTTGACGATTTTCGGAGATAGAAAGATCACGATCTCCGCGTTGCGAGTTTGTTGCTGGGTGGTTTTAAACAAATTGCCAATCACTGGGATGCGGCCAAGGCCAGGGATCAAGCTTTCACGATCAACAGTCTCTCGTTGTACCAACCCACCAATCACAATCGTCTTACCATCGCGGACGGTGACCGTAGTGGAGACGGAACGTCGATTAATGATTGGAAATGGATTGAGTGCCGCTTCCGCGCTGGCGGTGCGAATATCCTCGCTGACTTCCGCTTTTTCAATCTTGATCGTCACTTGGTCGCGATGAATCCTGGGAACAATATCCAGCGTGATTCCAGATTCCACATTTTGCATATCTTGTTGAAAGAAGAATGCGCTGCTTTCACCTCCCGCTGCGGCAGGAGGTTGGATACTGAAGAACGTCTCTCGCTGGATCGAAATCGTCGCCTGCTCGCCATCCTGGGCCATGACGTGCGGCGCGGCGCGAATGGTCAAGTAGCCATGTTCACTGAGCGCTTGAACAAAGGCGGTGGTTTTCGCAAAGTCACCAAAGACTTCACCCACTCCACTCTGTGTGACATCCAGCCCCAGGCCCAAGCCGGTGACGCCCAAGCGGAACGCATTTTGGTTGTTCAATTCGACCGCGTGTTTCCAGTCCAAGCCAAAACGATGTCCCGAGTCGGGGGCAATCACGCAGATGATCGCCTCCAGGGCAACTTGCGGGATGGGGCGATCAATCGCAGCAAAACGCTCTAAAATGGGTCTGGCGATGCGGTCGGGCGCTTCGACCAATAGCGTGTTGGCACCTTCGATAGTGGTCACAAAGCGAGTTGCACCGGTGGGCACGGTGGCCAATAAAGCCGCCGGCTCCAAGTTATGGGGCCGGTACTCGTGACGAACCGCAATGTGCGAAAACAGCGGTGACTCCGTGTCGGCCGGAGCAACGATAAATTGCTTGCCAGTCCGCACGTGGTAAAACGGATGAGCCAACAACACCCGCTGGATCGCTTCGTCGATTGAGGTGCGTTCAAACCGCAAATTCACAACCCCGTTTACGGCCTCGTCCATCACCAGTTCGGCGCCCGCCAGTTCGGTGAGTTCATTCAGCACTTCACGGAGTGGTGTTTCGACGTAGTCGCCCTCCACCTGCTCAAACTGGGCTGAAACCGGCTGGCTGAGCACGGGCGCATAATCAGGTGCATAATTGAGCGTTGGTAGTGGGACCAGCGTTTTGGTGCTGGGAGCATCAGGGCGATCCGGGACCGCATAAACGATTTCTTCGGCAGATGAATTTGCGGCGGCTTGTAATTCCGCGTTCAACCGCAGATCATTCGCCCCAGCAAAAGTTTCTTGGGCAAGTTGGTCAATCGAGGGACGAACGACTTGCTTCTGCTGCAGACAGCCACCAAACGTTAGCGCCGCTAGCAGCAGACCAAAGAACCTTGTCCAAGAATGAAAAGAATGAATTTGCAACTTCCGTGCTTTTGTTGTTCGCGTAGTGCTGAGAAACTTATTCGAAAGCCAATAGAACCGCTGCTTCTGCCAAAGCGACTAACATTCTTTGATTAGCCGCTAGGGAGCCGTGACATTAAGCTCAACTTCGCTAATGTATTCTCCCGCCATCGGAAAATTGGCCTCCAGGGCAAGTACCAACTCGACAGTCGCCAGCCCACTGCCTGCGAGGTTGAGAATGGTCGTCGCGTAATCATCACCACGGTTGATATTGGTATGATCCTGAGCACTTTTAGGATGCGCCTTCAATGCTTTCGTAGTGTTTATCACTCGCATAGTCATGATTGCATCAGCGGGAGGCAGCTTGCCGTCGTAGTCTTGAAATTTTGTACAACTCCACGCCAAGATCAGCTGAGTGTTCGCCAATTTGGCATCCCATTTTGAATGGTGGGTCAACTCACCAGGGGGCTGACCCTTTTCGACAAATCGAATGGCATAGTCAGCCTGTGCGGTACCGCAGGCGGCAAAGCAGGCCAGTTGCAGGCAACCGACCATGATTACGGTAGAGACAGGTTTTTTCATCGCGTGTGGCCAGTCAATTAATTTGCCGTAACCGTGCCCACGATGGTGGTCTCGTAAGTGCCGGCGGCAAAGGTTCCAAAACCGTCAGTGATAAACTCGACACCCAGATCAAACGTGGCTCTCCCGACTCCGTCGGACGACGCCAACACGACGGCCTGCGGATCGTTCGCCTGGTAATCGGTTTGGTCGGTCGCCTGATCGACTGTCCAAGCTGCCGGTCCGAGTGAACTAGCTACGGCCAAATTAAGACGCGCATCCCTCTTGAAATCAGGTGCGGTAGTGTGTGTGAAGGGGGTTGCGGTGGCAAAGCTTACCGAGAGACCGCTCAAGACATTGCCCTTAACCAACCACTGTTGCTGCGGAAAAGGCTGGTCATTCTCGGACTCGTCGTGAGTAATCTCGACCTCGACCGGGGGCGAGATGGAAATATTTGCTGGGACAACAACGCGAAATTTCTGCGTGTCAGTGGTTTGAGCAAAGAGGCTGCCGTTAGCGACGATAACAAACAGTGCCGAGTAAACAATGTGCTTGATTTGCATCGGATTTAGACTCCATAACGAATGGAAAGAGAAGTAGAAAAAGGTGCTTCGAGCTTTCCTGGTGAAATTAGCCGCTGGTCTCTTTGCGAGATTGCTAAGCGGCCACCCCCCACCCCCAAAATTCCCGACTGCTGCCGAGGCGAGGGAGGGTATAGGGTTTTCCACATCAGGTCAACTGAAACTTGCTGGGAATCCAGCGGCAGCCAGATCGGCTGTTAAAAGAACCGTATTTCACCGCCCCGCAGGGGCAAACAAGAATTCGCGGAAGTCAGCTTATGCCTGACAGCATCGCGGCTAAAACCCTCGGCGGGTAGGGTCTGTCGACCTACAAAACCCGCACCGAGATGGCCGAGTTTTGCTTGCCACGTGCTAAATCTCTCTTATCGAGGGAAGTCAGCCGGCCGTGTTGCAGAGTCCGGCTTGGCGAGCAAAGCGAATCGCCGCCGCGCGATCGGCCAGTCCGGCTTTCCGCATCACCCGTGAGCGATAGGTCTCCACCGTTTTCACCGATAGGAACAGTTGTTGGGCGATCTGTTTGTTTGTGAATCCCTCAGCCACCAGCCCTAGGACTTGGCATTCGCGCTGGCTCAATCCGGCCACGGTGGGGCTGGCATTGCCGAGAGTGGCGGGCAAATGGGGCCCACTGCCAGCGTTCAGCGGCGACTGGGGAGCATGGCAAACGAAAATACGTCCGTCGTAAACGCTGCGGATTGCCACGATGACTTCCGCTAAGCGGGCATTCTTGGAAATAAACCCACAGGCGCCTCCGCGCAGCACGGCCCAGGCTTCGTCGCGACTATCTTGAGCCGAGTAAACCAGCACCTTAAGTCCTGGATACTCACTGACTAATTCGGCAACCTGGTTGGGCGAATGATCTGTTTCCTTAGCAAAGTCGATCAGCAGGATATCGGGAGCGGACGCTTTGAGTGCCGATCTAGCTGACTCAAAGTCGGAGAACTCTCCGGTCACTGCGAGATCGGAAGTTTCATCAACGGCGGAGCGAATTCCCGCTCGGGCAAGTTCAAGGCGATCGATGATAAATAAATTAATGGGCATTAAATCATTCTAGCGTAGGAACATGGGAATCAATTCAAGTCGTCAGCTGCCTGCCCCAGCATTGCGACGACATCCTGCAATAATCACATCTAATCAAAACCGTGTTGATATCACACTCGTTTCTAAATCAACGATTACTCCCTGGCTCTGGCGGAGCGTTCGGTGTGTTCAATCAACAGGAAGTTTTCGTCCAGGAATTCAGTCAGCTGCCCGCTAACTTTCCACTGAATATCCTCTGGATCTTCTTGGATTGCTTTGACAACACGTTCCAGTGTTTGGTTTTCCAAAATTCGGTACGTGATATCACCCGCTTCACTGGTGAAGGTCCAGCGTCGGGCGGCGTGCGTAAGGCTGCCGACCAAACCGTTGACTCGAGTTCCCTCCCGTTGTTTGCCTTCGAGCGCCAGATTTGCGGTTGCCAAACCGGCCGGGTGTGCGGCGGAAACTTGTGACCGCGACGGCAAGGCAATGGTTAGTCCGACGGCGAGACTAATGCCGCACGCCCAACGTGCACCGGCGGCAAAGCTCATTGGCCGCTTCAGCCAAAATATCATCAAAGGCAACAGGATCATAACCGCAAATTCCAATTCGGTGAGTCGCCACTCCATTGGTAATTTGCCACCGCTCCGTCCCTGGAGCGTTCCTTAGCATTGGTCAAGCACGAAGTTTGCTGCTTCGCTTATCTCCGTAGACTCGTTCTGCGACGCGCTAGCCTTGGTTCTTGGGGATGGCAATCGCATGCAAGGCAACCACCGTTCCAGCGGCAATCATTGCCAAGCCTAACCAGCGGGGCGGAGAGACTCGCTTGGTTGGGTTGGGATGCACTTCCAACATAAAAGCCGACATCCGATCGTTGCTGGCGACCGGAGTCCCCTGCGTCATTTTGGCGAGCACTCGAGTGGTCGGCTCGTTCAACACGAACGATTCAACCATGCGGAACTGAACTCCCAACAGGACTAACAAAACGCCCAGCAGGAAATAACGGTTTCGGGTCATTTGCATTTCGGAACCCCCCAACGATGCTCGCCACGGTACGACGGTCACGGCAAACAACAACCATGCTGTCGCCGCGAAAGAAACCATCGGCAATCACCAAGAGGATTACTGATCGAGAACTGAAATCGTCCGATTGGATATGAGGCATCGATCCTAACGGCCGCTACAGCTAGCGCGATTCTCCAGTTTGTTTCCGCCCGCGGGGGAGGCGGTGGGGGGAGATTGGCGGCGACCAGCCATGGGGTCAATCGCGTGGAGTCAATCGCGTGGAGTCAATCGCGTGGGGTCAATTGCGCGGGAGTCAATTGCTACAACTCGACTTTGTCGTAGATGTCAGCCAGCGAGATGGTGGCACCGCCAAGACTCGCCAAATTGATCGATTGATCAATGCCACTGAATTCACGCAGCAACCAATAACCCTCGGGGGTCTTGGTGTGCAGTTCGAGCTTTGCCATATCCTGCCACAGCACCAAGTACTCTCGCAGCGATTCGATCGTGCGATAATGCCCGAACTTCGTTCCCCGATCAAAATCTTCAGTGCTCGGGGATAACACCTCCGCAATCAAAACCGGGTTACTGATCACCTGGTCTGAATCGCCCTCGAGCGGCGGGCATGCGACAGAAAGATCGGGATAAGCGTGATAACCGGTCGGACGAACGTGAATCCGCATGTCGCTGCCATGAGCTTCGCAGGGTTGCCCCACTAACAAGTTTCCCACCACACGAACGAGGTTTGCGGCCACGAGACTGTGCTTTCGCGATCCTCCCGCCTGCGAGTAAACGTGCCCATCCCAGTACTCGTGCTTCTCGGGTTGCATCGGCTCCCACTGCGCGTATTCAGCCATCGACATCTTGAAATGTGATTTCGCGTTACTGAATGCCCTACTCATTGCGTGCTCCCGGAATGATGTCTCTGCAGCGTGATGCCTGCCGCGGCAAGGAGGCAGTTGCCCCAATTATACCACGCAAGCCGTTAACGAAAGCGCGTCAAATTCGATTGCTGCGAGGTTACCCGGTTTGTTTTCGGCCGCGGCGGAGGCGATGCATGTTCTCCGGCTGCGTCAAGTGTCCCCACTGCAAGGCTTGGTCTTGGTTGTACTGTTTACCCAGTTGCAGAGCGGTTAAGGCTTTGGCCATCTCAAACCCCAAGTAAAAAGCGTGCGACACATCGACATTGGCCGATTGTTCTCGGGCCAGCAATTCATCGAACAGGGCGAACGGGTCTGGACCTTGTAAATGCAAACCGGCGGAAACCAAGTGCAGCGCGCCCTGCTCGGCAAACAACCGATAATTATTGTCGCGAATGGTGGTTGCCAATTGGTCGAAGGTGCCGGGTGGGTGCGGTTTTAAACGTGGATCGCGGAGCATCACCAGGGCGTCATCGAGTCGTTTGGGTGGAGTGCCCCGCTGGGCCGCGTAGTGCACCAAACGACGTGCGCGATCGCACTCGCGGACCGACGTTCTAGCCCAATTAATGACTTGCGTGGTGAGCACGCTGTGCACTCGCAGTTCGGCGCAAATTCCTAACAGCAACACGTTGATGCCGGCCGAGTCGACGTCGGTCAACTCGGTCAAATTGCCAATTCCCATCATCATTTCCACTTCGGGAAATTGCTGCCGCAAGGTGTGATAGCGGACCAAGCTCTCCGCACACCCGCAACCGATCGGCTCTAAGATGGGGTCGATGCGAAAGGGTACGTTATCGCGGGTTAAAATCTCGATCGTGCGTAACAGCGAAGAGATGTCTTGAGGCGTGTCGGGAATCGCCACAACCTCGGTTTCCCACGCTTTCGCTAAGGCCGCGTTTTGACTGTTTACCGATAGCACCAGCTCAGCTCCCCGTCGACAAGCCGCGGCAACTTCTTGAGGATCAAAGGAATCAATCGAAACCCGTAGACCCAGCGAGACAAGTTCCCCTACCGCGTCGCCAACTTGCTCCCACTGTTGACCGGGTTGGCAACCCAAGTCGATGACATCGGCTCCTTCGTCGCGCAACTCCTGCGCGATCGTTACCAGTTCCTCAAGCGACAGTCGTGGCGCGTGATTGATCTCAGCGATGATCTCAATTTCGTAATTGGAAAGGTCAATTGGTAAACTTTTTTTTGCTCCTAAAAACTCCGGCAAGTCGCGCAGATCTTTGGGCCCAATTCGCACCTCGGCGGTTGTCGCCGTGCGCAGCGAATCGATCGCGTCACCGATGAAGCCGGGCAAAATAACTTCAGTCGCGGAGGCTGGAATTTCAAAATGTCGCAGCAGCCAACGCGGTGTCATTAAAGCCGCAACCGTGATCGGCGCAACGCCGATTGAATAGGAAAAACCTTGAGTTTTTGCCACTTCTTCAACAGTGCAACGGAGACTGTGCTCCGCCAGACGGCCCGTAATAAAATGGAGATGACGGCGTTTCTTTGCAGAGTCTGACATCGTCGAGGTGAAGCACTTAAAGCGAGGTGCGGTCATGCGTGGGCAAGCAAATCGAAGGCTTCATTTTGAACGAACTTGCGCTCGCGAGGAAACCGAGTTAACAAATTTAGAGCAATGATTTCTAGTCGTCGCTCTTGACCAATGCGCAATGCAGAATAAAACAGGCAGAACGAGAGACTCGTGTAGGTGCTGCGGAAAAACTGGTCTAGCTTTTCTCGCACCTCGTGGCCGGGGTCTCTCGTTTTTTTTTGCGCCCCCCGGGATGACGAATCCTGCTGGATAACGACTCTGGCTGGATGACGAATTTTACTGGGTTGCGAACGTAATGAACGGATGGCGAACTCGATGGATACTGCGGAACTCGAAATTCTTTGGCAAGATAACCTGGCGTTGGTGGTTAACAAACCGGCTGGGTTATTAACGCAAGCACCCGCGGAGATTGAATCGCTGGAGTCTCGGCTACGGGCGTTGCCCAACTTGGGGACTTACCTGGCTTTCGCTCATCGCATTGATCGTCCAGTCAGCGGAGCTGTTTTAATCGCGCGGAACGTCCGTGCCGCGAGACGTTTTGGAGAACAATTTCAGTCACGTAAAATTGGTAAAACATATCTCGCCATTGTCGCTGGCCAAGTAAAACCATGGACCGGCGAATGGATCGACTGGATGCGTAAAATTCCCGGCCAGGCGCAAGCTGAAATAGTCGCTCCCGATGCGCCCGGCGCCCGCCAAGCCATCCTTAACTACCAAGTCATTCAATCGCTCTGCTTGCCCAGCGGCCATCCGGCCAGCGTGCTGGAGATCGAACTGCAAACGGGCCGCATGCATCAGATTCGCTTGCAGTGTGCGGCTCGCGGTTTTCCCCTGCTGGGCGACGCACTTTATCAATCACCGCCGCTGCACGGCTTCGGAGCGGAAGTCACCTCCGATCGGGAACGCCTGATTGCCCTCCACGCTCGACGTTTGACCTTCCATCATCCCAAAACGGGTGTCCGGACCACGGTCACTGCGCCACTGCCAACATACTGGTTCTCGAATGTCGAGCAACTATCCTTGAGCGGTGAATCTGAGGCCGGTTAGCCGCCTGGCGCCAGCCCATCGGTCGTCTGGCGTAGCTAGCTGACGCGTTATTGGGCATACTGAGCGTTGGCACAGCCAGTTACCACATTTTTTTTTGGGCGGTTTAACCACTGTGGTAGACGTCAGGGCGTGTGGGCGAACGAAAAGCGAACGAGAAAGCGAAAAATCATGTTACGCGTTGGAGCGGTTTCCTACTTGAACACCCGACCGCTGGTTTGCGGTTTGGCCGAGCGTATGCGTGACCAACTCGATCCAGCCGCGGAG
>CAZHTX010000176.1:0-10920 GCA_964535475.1 uncultured Pirellulaceae bacterium | reverse complement strand
CGTCACGGCAAGTCGAGGTACGGCTGCAGGGTCGCCAAAAAAACGAGCATTGTCGGCAATGGTCTCAGCCGTCAAATGTTTAACTCGCGTCCCGCCAGCCAACGAAGAACCTGGCTCGTTGAAAGCAATATGACCGTCACGGCCGATCCCAAGTAACTGCAAATCAATGCCGCCAGCCGCCTCAATCGCCGCTTCGTAAGCGGCACAACCAGCCGCGAGGTCAGCCGCCATACCATCGGGCAAATGACACCGCTGCGGCGATAAATTAACTTGATCGAACAACTGTTCACGCATAAAGCGGTGATAACTCTCCGGGTGATCAGCAGCCAGTCCCACGTACTCGTCCAAGTTAAACGTAGTGACGGCGGCGAAATCGAGTTCCCCGCTGCGGTGCCATTCAATCAATTGCTGATAACAACCAATCGGTGTTCCCCCGGTGGCCAGTCCCAACACAATTTGCGGGTTCGCTCGAATTCGCTCAGCGATGAACTGGGCTGCCAATTTTGTGGCACTGGCGGGATCAGATTCAATAATGACGCGCACGATGAGATCGGTGGGCTGCCTGGTGGGTTCGGAAAATCAGAATTCGCGGTCCGTAGCCTACCAAGTGCCCAGTTGCCCACCAAGAGCCCCGAAATGCTAGCCAATAAACTCCTGCACCGCACGAGGCAACCTCGTGGGGGTCATAATGGGCAAAGCTCATGCTCAGCAAAGCGGTGGTTAAAAACGAGATTGGCGGTTGATCAAGTATTCCGTCAGCGCGCGATCAAAGGGCATGCTGGTATCGAGTGGTACATAATCGATTCGCATTTGATTGCAGCGTTGCTGATAAGCTTCACGAAAGGCAGCCAGCTCTCGCAGATATTCAGCGCGAAAACCGCTGGCGTCGACCGGTACCCGCTGACCACTTTCGGGATCCTCAAACTCGACCGGGCCGTCAAAGGGAAAATTGACTTCCGCCTCGTCGAGCACGTGAAAGAGAATCACGTCGTGCCCGGAGTGGCGCAGCCGAGCTAGCGCCGCGTACGTCGGCTCGGGATCCCCTAGCAGATCCGAAAAAAGCATTACCAGGGCGCGTTGTTTTAGCATCGCGGCGACGGCCGTCAAACAGCCGGCTAAATCGGTCTGGCCACTCGGTTGCAGTCGGGCGAGTTGAGCCAAACAGTCAGCCGAATGCCCGCGGCGTGACCTGGCTGGCAATTGAGCGCGGACTTTTTCGCCAAAGGTCAACAGTCCGACCGGGTCTTGCTGGAGTGTCATTAAATAGCAGAGCGAAGCGGCCAAACAGACGGAGTACTCGAACTTCGTCAATTCTTGCTGGTGGGTGTACCCCATCGACTCCGAGAGGTCCATCACCAGGTAACCGGTGAGGTTCGTTTCGGCCTCATAGCGTTTGACGTAGTACTTGTCGGTTTTCGCGTAGGCCAGCCAGTCGATCGTCTTGGGATCGTCACCTTGATGATACCGCCTGTGCTCGCTGAACTGGACCGAAAACCCATGATAGGGGCTGGCATGCAACCCCTGGAGAAAGCCCCGCACCACCATCTTCGCACGCAAATCAAGCCGTTTAATCTGATTGATGACTTGCGGGGAGAGCGGCGAAGCGGACAAGGGGGCGACCTTTCGGGAAAGCAGTTACAAGTTCGTGCGTTCCAAAGCTAACATCTGCTGATAACGCTCCACCACCGCGGGATCGGCAAAAACGGGCAAATTATTGGCCAGCACAATGGACTCGACAGATTGTAGCAAGCGTTTGAGCTGAACTTGTTCCAGCTCCGAGCGATTCGATTCGGCTTTCCGCTCCGTTTGGTCCGCAAATCGTTCGGCAAAGTCCTTAAACAGTTCCCACTTGGGGATTTCTTGCTCCACATCGTCCAAACTTAGCCCCACCCCAGCCAACTCTTCCAATTTTTCCACTTTCTCAATTTCGGGCCAGTGCTCGACGATGGCGTCCCGCAGTTCTCCTTCGAGTTCCCGGAAACGCCGTCGATCGGCTCCGCCACGGCGACGATTGAGCCGACGCTCGCGTTGCGATTTCCTCAATTGCTGTTCAATTTCAGCGACCGGTGTCTCCAGCGACAGACCGAGTTGAGTGGTCAAGCCGCGGACGATTTCACCATTCACAAAATCGGCAATGGCGACCAAATCGGCCAGCGACCCGCTGGCAGTAACAATCTCGGCCGCTGTGGGAGCAGCGGCAACAATCTCGTCAGTCTTTACATCTGCGACCTCAGCGTCTTTCCCAGCAGCGTCTTTCCCAGCGGCGTCTTTCCCAGCAGCTTGACGCGAGTCGGCTTTGTCGAGTTTGGTACGACTGAACGATCTCAGCAGGGCATCGCTGCAGCGCAGCGGGATATCGATCGTTTCTCCCGCCAACACGGCATAGATGTGAGCTTCGGCGAAGGAGACTTGGCCGTCGCCATCACGATCAGCATCGGTAATTGGTTGGCCGTTGCGTGATTGGCCGCAAATCGCACCCCAGAAATAGCTGCTGTACTCGCGATCGTTGGAAATATCGGGGCGACATCCGGCGGCGGGCAGATTGTGTTGTTGAGCGAAGAAGCCGCACCGCAGTCCGTCCGCCAGCCCACGCTCTTCCTTTCCGCCGGAGAAAATCGTGTGGGCGTAGCCACCGCAGTAGCACTGGGCCATCACCATGATCACCGGCACATCCTGGGGCACTTCGTCGAGCCAGTCGGCGAATTCCGAGGCGCGAATGGAACGCCGGTTCCAACAATGAATTTTGGTGTCAAAATCATTTTTCTTCTTCGCCGGACCGCCGTGCGCCGTGACGTAGACAAAAAAGCGATCGTCACTGGTCAGCGACTTGACGACCTCTTCAAATCCGAGCCGTATTTCGTCGGGCTGATTGCTGCCGGCAATATTGGGAATTTCGTGATCACGATATTCGACTTGGTCAAACTTCCAGTCGAATTGCGAGCTGAGTAATGCTCGCACGACCGTTTCACCGCCGGGGTGCGAAGCTGCTTGGACGTCGGCTTTAGGATCGGTCCCATCAGCAAAAAAAATCCGATGTTCGAACGGCTTTTCCCCCTCCCGAGACACGACCAGTGAGTGGAAAAACAGCACATTAGCTTCCATCGAGGCTTGGTTTCCCCGCGGAGCGTAACCGCCACCGATCGTCAAAAAGTAGTCCTTGGCCGCGGCGGTGGAGATTTGCCACCCAGCCACGGCAGCTAGCAAAACGATGCTGCCGGCGATTCGCGAAACCGTAATTTTATGCACGGAAGACATTCCGAGGCCTCTTGAGAAACGGGCGATGGAAAGTAAGCTCAGGGGCGCTGCGGCGGTCCGCACTTGTCAGCTCCACACTTTGAGGTTTTGACGGGACCGCATTTCAGTATACGCGCTGGGAAATTACGAAGAGCGTTTTTTCCGGTTCGAGATCGGCTATTCTATGCGGGACGGCGGTACCGTTTGATTTTATTGTTAGGCTTTCACTTACTCTTGCGATTGGGATTTGCAGATGATCCGACCGGTCTTGCTACTTTGTGGCATGCTGCTATTCATGTTCAGCGGCGCCCCGTGTTATGCGTGGCAGGGCATGATGTTCAAACCCATGACGGAGGAAGAGCTAAATTACGTACCGGAGGAACAACCCGCCGCTTACGCGGAGACTGCCGATTACGGTGAGATGGCGGCCAACAACAGCTGGATGATGGTGGCCACGGCGATGGTGTTGTTCATGACAGCTCCCGGCTTGGCATTATTTTACGGCGGTTTGGTGCGCCGCAAAAACGTGCTCAGCGTGCTCATGCAGTGCTTCTTCTTGATGGGCCTGATGACAATCTTGTGGGCGATTTACGGGTATTCGTTGGCCTTTGGCCAAGGGAATCCCTTCTTCGGCACGATTGAGCATTTGTTTTTGCGGGGAATTCCGCGGGAGTGGAACGCCGTGCTGGGACAGTCGGTGACGCCGATGCGGGGCGGCATTCCGGCGATGACATTCATGTTGTTCCAAGGAATGTTCTTCATCATCACCCCCGCCCTGATCTGCGGAGCTTTTGCCGAGCGGATGAAGTTTTCGGCAATCGTGCTGTTTTCGATCCTCTGGGGCACTTTCATTTATTGCCCGTTGGCCCACATGGTCTGGAACGACAACGGATTTTTGTGCTACGGAGCGGAAGGCAGCTTGTACGGCGGAGCGCTCGATTTCGCCGGTGGAACCGTGGTCCACATCAGCAGCGGTTTTTCGGCGTTGGTGGCGGCCTATTTAGTGGGTCCCCGCATGGGCTTTGGACGTGAACCGCTGCCGCCGCACAATTTGACTTACACCGTCGTCGGCGCAGCCATGCTGTGGTTTGGCTGGTTTGGCTTTAACGCCGGCAGCGCGCTGGCCGCTGATGGGTTAGCCACCAGCGCCTTCTGTGCGACTCACTTCTCGGCAGCCGCCGGGGCAGTCACTTGGGCGTTGTTCGAGCGCGTTTTGAATGGCAAACCGACCGTCCTGGGTGCCTGCAGCGGTGCCGTCGCCGGGTTGGTCTGCATCACGCCGGCTGCCGGATTTGTTGGTCCGATGTCGGCACTGATTATCGGCTCCATCGCCGGAATCGCTTGCTACTGGGCCTGTGCTTGGCTGAAGTGGATTTGCCGTTACGACGACGCCCTCGATGCCTTTGGGGTACACGGGATTGGCGGTGCCGTCGGGGCAATTTTGACCGGTGTGTTCGCCACGCGAGCGGTGAATGATGTGGCCGAGGGTAACCCCGTGGGCGGAATCGATGGCAATTGGAGCTTGATGTGGGGCCAATTGGCCGCCGTCGGCGTGACCATCGTGATCTCCGTGGTGGGCACTTACCTGCTGCTGGTCCTCGTTCGCATCCTGGTTGGCTTACGAGTCACTGGAGAAGACGAACGACGCGGCTTGGATGTCTCCGATCACGGCGAAGAAGGCTACATGATCGTCTAGTCATTTTGCTGGTAAATGGTTGCCTTTCGCCGCACTTCGAACGAAGATCAGTGAGCGCTGTTCACTGATGCATTGCTCACCGGCTCATTGCGGACCGGTTCATTGCTCACTGAGTATTCGCCAAAGCACCCGTTCCACCAGCCTAGAGTCATAATGCACCGCTCCGCCACGCTATTTTGTTTACTGCTACTCAATGCGTCTTGGGTTTTCGCTGATGAACCGATGCGGATGGTCAGCGATCCCAACCTTTCTCCAGATGGTTCGCAAATTGCCTTCACTTGGCGGAGTGATGTGTGGGTTGCGGACTCCTCTGGCGGAACCGCTCGCAGGCTGACGACCGACCCGGGAAACGATCAACAACCTCATTTTTCACCCGATGGTGAGACGATCGCTTTCGTTAGCAATCGCACCGGCTCGAACCAAATCTACCTAGTGCCCGCAACTGGCGGGACGCCTAGCCAAGTCACCTTCCACAGCGAAGGCTACTCAATCCATGACTGGTTCCCCGATGGCAAATACATATTGGCCAGCGGATCGCGGGACCATTTTTGGCGCGGTGCCGAACGGTTGCTGAAGGTCAACGTCCAGCAGCGACGGGCCGATATCGTGTTGGCGGATGCCACGGTCGCCGGAGCATCAATCGATCGCGAAGGTAAACGCGTGCTCTTGGTTCGCGAAGGAGAACGCTGGTGGCGAAAAGGTTACAAAGGCGAACGCGCCGCCCAAATCTGGATGCTCGACCTCGAATCGGCCGAGTTCACCGAGTTATTGCACGAAGGGATTGGTTGCCGCTGGCCGCTATGGAACCGCAACGGTAAGTCCTTTTTCTTCACCAAGGGAGACAGCCACGGGTTCGATCTGTGGCGCTATCGGCTCCCCGGTTCGCCCGATGAAAAAGGTGTCCAGAAACGAATCACCGGCTTTGAGGATGATTCAATCGTCTTCCCCACGATCGCGCGAAACAAAAATCTAATCGTCTTTAGACACCTCTTTGATCTCTATCGCTTCCAGCCCGGGAAAGACGAAACTCCCAAGAAAATTGAATTCACCTACGCGGGCGATCCCAATGTCGATCCCGACGAATTGCGTCGTACGCTCGACGATGCTGAGGAAGTCGCGTTTACCGACGACGGTTTGGAAATCATCGTCGCCGCTGGCGGTGATCTCTGGGCCATGGATACCGAACTGCGAGAACCAGTCCGACTCACCGAAACCGGCTCTTTCGAATCCTCTCCAGTATTTGGGCCTGACCATCAAGCCGTGTACACAGTTGCCAAACGGGATGGCCAAGTCGATATCTGGAAAATCGAGAAAATGGACGAAGCCGCTTATTGGTGGCAACCCGGTGATTACCGCTGGACTCAAATCACAGACGACCCCAACGTCGAGTCCGATCTACGGATTTCGCCGCAAGGAAATCACCTTTACTACGTCCGCGATTTGGGCAGCTTGCATCGTCGCACGATCAACAGCGACGAAGCGCCGATCCAATTGACCAACGCCTTCTCGTCGCCCGACTATGACATCTCTCCGTGTGGCCAATGGGTCGCCTACGCGGAAACTGATGATGATTTCAACAGCGAAATCTGGATTCGCCGATCGGACGGGTCCAGAGACCCACACAATATTTCTCAACACCCCGATGATGATCGCAGCCCGCGATTCTCGCCAGACGGTAAATTATTGGCCTTCACAGCCCGTCGCATCGATACCGAAGTCGACATCCATTACGTATGGCTGCAAGACGAAGAGTCGCAACGCACGCGTCGGCAGCGCAAGCTGGAGGAAGCCTTGCAGAAAATGCAAAAAAACCGCAAGGAAAAAGCCGGTAAAGACGAGCCGCAGGCGACCGCGGAGACGCCCCCGGAAGAAGAGAAACCTGGCAAGGACGAACCTGCCGCAGGCGACCCAACGGGCGATGAACCCGCGAAAGGCGACGACGCAGCAGACCAAGCTGATACGGTCGACGCCGAACAAGCGGATGCGGAACAACAACCCGAAGCGACCCAAATCGACTTCGAAAACATTACCGAACGGATCGAGCGGATTTCCATCCGCAACGCATTTGAAGGTGGATTATTTTGGTCTCCCGAGGGAGACAAATTGGCTTTCTTCACCGAAATCGATGGGGAACGCGGGACGTACACCGTGACCTTCCCCGCCGAGCTAACTCCGAAACGCTTGACGTCGGAGCGAATTTCCAATCCCCGTTGGACCAAAGCCGCCAAGGGCATCCTGGGAATCGTTTCCAACTCACCCGCGCATATTGATCCCAACGGTAAGGTCAGCCGCTATGGTTTTTCCGCTCCACAAGTCTTGTCCCGCAGCGAGCGTTTCCGCGATGGTTTCGAAGTCGCTTGGATGGTGATGCGAGATCGCTGGTATGACCCGCGTCACGCCAACCGGAATTGGGCCGAAGTGCGACGCAAGTTTATCGACATGTCAGCGGCAGCCGGAGATGAATCGACATTTGCTGAGGTTGTGCAGTTGATGCTGGGCGAGCTCAATGGTTCGCATAATGGCTTTTCGCCTCGACGTTCGGGCTCATCCTCGCGGCTGGAATGGACCGATACCACGGCCCATTTGGGAGTCCGGTTGGATGATGATTTCGCTGGCCCCGGCCTGCTGGTCCGCGATGTCTTGATGAATGGTCCGGCCGATCGGGTCGATAGCACGTTGCAAGCGGGCGATGTGATCACTCGCATTGACGGTGTCGCCGTCGATCCCGCCATGGACCTGACGCTGGTGCTCAACGGTCGCCTCGATCGTGACATTCAACTCGATGTTCAGCGAAAGCAGGAAGAAGTAGATGATGTTGAGGAAATGCAAGTTACGATTCGGCCGATTTCTTTCCGTGCCGCTCGCGGGTTGCTGTATGAGCACTGGTTGGAGCACAATCGTCAAATGGTCGCCGAACTAAGCGATGATCGATTTGGCTATTTGCACATCCGAGGCATGAATATGCCTAGTTTTTATGAGTTCGAGCGCCAGCTTTATCGCGTCGGCTACGGACGTGAGGCATTGGTGATTGACGTTCGTGATAACGGCGGTGGATCGACTACTGACCTGTTGCTGACCGCCCTCACTCAGCCCCGCCACGCCATTACTGTTCCCCGTGGCGGTGGTCCCGGTTATCCACAAAGCCGCATGGTTTACGCCGTCTGGCAAAAACCGATTGTGGTCCTTTGTAATCAAAACAGCTACAGCAATGCCGAGATTTTTTCCCACGCCATCAAGCAGCTCGGCCGTGGTAAACTGGTCGGCGTGCAAACTGCCGGTGGTGTGATCAGCACCGGTAGTGTTCGCATCACCGATGTGGGAACCATGCGGATGCCATTCCGTGGCTGGTTTGTGGCCGACACGGGGCTCGACATGGAGCTCAACGGCGCACTGCCCGATTACAGCGTCTGGCCACTGCCGGGTGAGCTGCCCGCCGGTGAAGATCGCCAGCTAGCAAAAGCCGTGGAGGTCCTGGCGGAAGAGATTGCGGAAAACCCAGCGGAGACTCCGCAACTGATTTACGCCAGCGAGGCGGAAGCCGATCAGGAGTAGAGCTTGTTATCACCTGTCCCCGCCAACATCGTCCCATTGAAGGCGACCGTCAGAATTTCCCGGATATCTCGGGTCTGTTTGACTGGTTGGGCTTTTCTGACTGGTTGGCGAAGCTGCCGCGGGATGATGGCGACAGCGGTGACAGTTATGCTTTGCAGTGTTTTTTTCTGCCAGCTAGCAACCGCTCAGTACCGCGCAGAAATCGGTTACGACGCGTTGCTTGCTGAGCGGGGGGAGGCATTGGAAGCTGGCAGCGGAGTGGAGGTCGCCATCGCCGAGGCGTTTGTTCAAAATCGCTACCTTCCAAATTTTGACGACCCTGAGTTCTCCGGCAAGTCACTCGTCGACGCCAGCAACGGCCCCCAGGGTACTTCGGGCCACGCGAACAACGTGACGCGTCGTTTCGTCGGCAACACTTCGAGCATCTCGGCGGGGGTCACGCAAGTCACTCTTTACCAGGCCAACGATTGGATCGACCGGGTACTCGGATTTACCTCCGGCGCGGATCCTCAATTGCCAACGTATCAGATTCAAAATAACAGTTGGATTGGAAATAACTATGAGAACAGCGAAGCAATAGACATCTTAAATCGGATCGATTACGTGGTCGACAAATCCGATGTGTTGATGCTGGGGGGAACCTCAAACAACGACAATGGCGTGCCCGACGTGATGGGAAACGGATACAACGCCATGATTGTCGGTCGCACCGGCGGCAACCATGGCTCGGGGCTGACCACGATTAACGGTGCGGGACGCGTCAAGCCCGACATCGTGGCCCCCACAAACAGTTCTAGCCTGGCGACTCCCACGGTGGCTTCCGCAGCCGCAATTCTCTATGAGGCCGGGCAAGGAACCGCAGCAACTCGCAGCGAGACGATGCGGGCAATCCTGATGGCGGGCGCCACGAAAGCCGAATTCCCCGACTGGGATCGCACAACAACGCGACCACTCGACGAAGTTTTTGGCGCCGGAGAGTTGAACATCTACAACAGTTATCAGATCCTGCAAGGTGGTCCCGCGGCGCCACAAATCACAGATCCGACATTTGCTGTCGGCTTAAGTGGCTGGAGTTACGTCGAAGAAATTACGGCAGCCGATACCCTGTTTTTTGAATTCGAAGTCGACTCGGGGTTTGTGTTGGACGAGTTGTCGATATCGCTGAACTGGAATCTGCAAGTTAATGATTTAAATCCAGACATCGCTATTTTTGATCCGGCAACTAGCTTGGCGAATCTGGACATGCAGTTTTTTGACTCCAGCGATTCGTTTTTGGGGACGTTGGTCGATGCCAGCTTGAGTCCCGTGGACAACGTGGAATACCTCTACTTGCGCGATTTAGCCGCCGGTGTTTACACGCTGCAGATCAGCGGAGATGGTGTTACCGATTTTGGGCTAGCGTGGCACGGCACACTGCAAGCGGTCCCCGAACCGGGCAGCTGGCTGTTGCTGTCCGTTGCCGGTGGCGCGTTAGCGTGGCGTAAATCGTCGCACGACAAAAAACGACTCAAGCAGGGTGCTGAGGCAAAGCTAAACCGAGCATCCAAGGCTTGATGACCACTTATGGGACAGACGCCAGCGGCAAAGCGGCCCGCGATGGGAAATGTTCCCGGTTGTGCCTGACTTATGAAAATTGAGGTGGTCGCGGCAGGTGATCGCCTTTCTTGTTCTGAAAAGCCGCTGTCAGGGCCAGCAACCTGGTTTCATCATGCAGGCGTCCGCTAAAGGTGATCGAGCGCGGTTGGCTGGGCTCGGCGGGCGCAACTTTGTCGGCAGCCTGTTCATCCACGCTGCGACGATATGGCATGACAACCGTTGGGTGTCCTGTCAAATTGGTGAGCACCAAATCATTGCCACCAACGTACATGTCAACTTGCCGCATCGTCGTTTCCATTTCTTGCATCACCATTGTGCGGACTCGTGATGCGCGAACGTAATCAATGCCAGACACAAAGGCTGCCGTTTGCCAAGTACGCGGCCAGCGAAACAGGCCTTCTTCGTCGCCATCTTTCCAAGCTTCGTAGAACATGCTCGCCGATTCGACTTCGAGCATCATCGTCAGCGCGTTGACCGGCAATTCCTCCGGCAACGAGATCGGTACTAGCTGGACGCCCAGTTCGCGCAGCAGGCTCAATTCCTCACGGTCGTCTTCGTCGCCGGTGTAGCCGACGCGCAGCTCGCTGAGTTCTCCTTGATGGGGCCAGGCGAAGGGATGGGTTGTGGCGGTTGGGTCGCGGCCGTCCGCTCCATGGATGGCGGCGAATACGTAAGCCGCATCCTCAACGTTGCGACAAAGCGGACCGATCTTGTCAAAAGACCAAGCCAGCGGCATGCAACCAGCTCGTGAAACGCGTCCAAAGGTGGGCCGCAGACCAGTTGTCCCACAACGACGCGAAGGGGAAACGATCGAGCCTAAGGTTTCACTGCCCAGTGCAAAC
>CAZHTX010000175.1:1513-11009 GCA_964535475.1 uncultured Pirellulaceae bacterium | reverse complement strand
GGTTGGAAAAAACTATGTGAAGAATATGAGGCCGCGTTGTTAGATTTCGAAGCGGGCCAACCAGGCGAATCGGTGCATCGCTTGGGACGCCTGTTGCAAGAGTTCCCCAGCGATCGCCCCAGCGCATTCCTGCTGGGCCGCGCGGCCAAGTCGCTGACCGATCCCAACTCCCAAGTCGATTCCATCTGGGAATTACCGGGTAAATAGTGGAATAGGCCAGAAGCCTATTCCACATTGAATGCTAAGGATTTGTTAAATCCTGATGTGGTTTTTCGGCGGCCGTTGCCTTCGCTAGCTGATGCTACTAAAACTGCCAGTCGAACTGAATAATAGGACTCGAGCGGTCGCGAGTTTAGTGTTTCTCTGGGAATGATTTGGATGTCAGGCAAGCAAGGTCATCGATTCGGCTTCACGCTGGTCGAGCTGTTGGTGGTAATTGCAATTATTGGAATCTTGGTCGGCTTGCTATTGCCAGCGGTGCAAGCTGCCCGTGAAGCAGCTCGCCGGATGCAATGCCAAAACAACCTCAAACAAATGGGTTTGGCGGCGCTCAACTTCGAATCGGCTCGCCAACGTTATCCCACCGGTCCGATGGATGGTGACCCCGAAGCGATCACGACGAGCGGTGCTCCCAACCCAGGTGGGTATCCTCAAGGAGCTTGCTGCCGAGCAGCCACTCGCCGGGGCTGGAACCATTTCTACCACATCTTGCCTTACCTTGAGCAAGAAGCGCTTTACAATATGGGCAGCGACGCGCCTCCTTATTGGCCCTATCAACCGAACAACGCAGGTGAAGATGATGTGGCTGGTGTGGCGTTGGCCGTTTACCACTGCCCCAGTCGCCGTCCCCCCAGCCTGTATAATAATAATTTGTTTGCTCGCCATGACTACGCTGGCTCCGCAGGCTTTTTTCAAGGCGCTCCCCACAGCGGTACAAACGTGATTCCTCCGCCGCCACTTGGCCTGGGCCCGGCTCGCAGGATCGGTCTTGCACCGAACACTGGAAACACTCCGGGCATGCGAGGCGCTATCCTGTGGCCCGGTTTTGGTGAATATCGCATCTTGTCGCAATTCCATGATGGGTTATCGAACAGCATCGCGTTTGGCGAAAAATGTTTGCCACGGACGGAGTTTGGCCGCGACGGTGGTGACAACGAACGTTGGAACAACAGCGGCTGGGACACCGATTCGATCCGCCACCATTTCCCGCCCGAAAGCGACTTTACCGCACAACCGCGAACTGGCGGCACGACCGGCGGAACGGTCTGGCGACGCATGTTCGGCAGCTCACATCCCACCGGACTGAACGTCGTGCGTGCTGATGGCTCGGTTCACTTTCATCCCTTCACGGTCGATCCACTCACTTGGATGCACCTCTGCGTGATCGATGATGGTGAGACGATCGATAGCACCCAGTTGTAAGTTCAGCATGCTCGACTTAGCATGCTCAACTCAGCGCCACGCGTAAACCATCACGCCCGCCGCCGGCGAGGCGTTTTCCTGGTTGGCCGTCTGAAAGCCACGCTTTGACAAGATTTCACGCGCCCGTTCAATGTTGCTCATATCGGCCACGCCCTCCGGCTCGACCTCGATCACAATCTGCTGAATCCGCGACCAATTCTGGTCGCTGATGCCTTCCAAGACATGGAACTCAGCTCCTTCGACATCGATTTTCAACAGATCGACGCTGTCCAGTTGCTGTTCCGCCATAATGTCGTCGATCGCCAGCAGCGAACATTCCACGGGTTGGCTTCTGCCGAAGTATTGGTTCGCTTGTTTGGCGACCAACTGGCTGAGAAACTTCGGTGCCAACTTGGTAAACCCGCTGATCAGTGGGTTTTTCGATTGGCGCATGCAATCCAGCGTAAACGCTTCGGCTAACGCCAGCTTTTCAGCACTCTCGTCAGGATGCATCGTCGAACACGATGCGAAGCCGGGGCGGAAGTCGAAGGTCGCCGTCCCCCGGGCTGAGGAAACTCCTTGGTTGAATGCCAAGAGGGTTGCTTGCTGATTCGGCGAACGGCCGAGGTTTGCTTGCAAGATTGCAAACGTATCAGGAATCGGCTCGAAGGAATACACCGTCGGCGATTCACACCTCGCCGCGACGAACAGCGCAAAGACGCCAATGTTCGCACCCGCGTCAATCACCACGGCAGCTGGCGGTAAGCTGATGCCATGTTGCAAATAGACTGCTTCGGAGAAAATCTCGCGAACAATGATTTCCGTCTCGACTCGATTGCCGTGCAACACCGATAATTGCTCGGCAATCGGAAACGTCTGCAGTTGTTTCATGTTAGGGGCTGGCGGCGTCGAAGTGGACACAATTGGCTTTCTATGGGGAATGAATGGAATGCGGACAGCGGCGCACACGATAAAGATATGATTGACGTTCCTGGCGTACGCTGTTGGGTTTTCCAGGCAAGTTATTTCGCTCGCTCGGACCTAGTCTAATTGGGACCGGAGGCGTGTGTTAGCGGTTGATCGTTCCTTCAAACCGCTGAAGCTTGGAACTCTACCAGCGAAAGTTTTTGTGTTTGCCCGACATGCCGTCGAATCGGGGGAAAATAAGCGAGTTTTCCCAGCCATCGCCAACGAGCCTGGTGGCGATCAATCATCCACCATTCATCCAGCGGCTTGATCCGAGGATCCCATTTCCGCAGATCACTCGCTCGCCGGATTCCCCAACGTAGGACTCCGCGAGTCTGATTCAGACCGGCCACACGTTGCTGGCTGTTCACATAGAAAGGCGAAATGGACTGAAAAAGCAACTTTGCCTGCGGTAGCCGATCGGCAATCGTCTTCAGTAACTCGCGGACTTGGTGAGGCGAAAAGTAGGGCAGCAGCCCTTCCGCAATCAGCATCACGTCACGACCAGTGGTAACGCCTATCTCCTCATACCAGGCATCATCAAACATCGACTTACCAATAAAACGATTGCGATCGGTTTCTTGATAAAAGCGGCGGCGCAAATCGATTACCGGCGGCGTGTCCAGTTCATACCAACGCACTTGCCGGTTATCTAATCGCAGATAACGACTGTCCAAGCCCGCGCCCAAATTAACCACGGTAGCGTCAGGTTGGGCGCGTAAGAATTTGCCAACTTGTTCGTCAATGATTTCAGTCCGCACGGCAACTTCAATCTGTTGCATCCAGGCTCCCGCAAACTTTTCAAAATCATAGTCCAATTGGCCGACAATTTCGACAGACTTGGGATCATGAATAATCGAGTCGGGACGCGCAGTTTCCAAAGCTCGCATGTACAGCGGAATCAGCAACGTCTCTTCGACATCGCCAAGATTTAAAATTGATGACAAGCAAGTCTCATGCGGAACGCTTGGTAAGTGAGTGGAATGCTGAGGGTCGGCAGTGGGCATCGAGCTAGCCTGCGTCCCGGTCTGCGAACAGTGCGGGTTCAGTTGGCACCTCGCAGTTGGTTTGTGCTTGGATGTATTTTTGAAATGCGAAGATTCGTTCCTCACGGCGTGAAACCAAACCTCCCCGCGGACGCCGTGGCGAGGCGAGCCCGATTTGCACTCCGGGAAAGACTTGAGCATCCTCGCGGTTGACCGTGGGAAACCATTTCTTTGCCCAGCGTCGCAAGCCGATCAGCATCAGCCGCGCGCGAAGGCTGCCGACCTTCCCTGGGTCGACCACCACGCGGGTAAAGAATCGCGTGGTGGTTGGGGTCAGCGGCACGGCAGCTTGCACAAAATGAAACCAAGCCAGTTGCCCAAACACAACGTTCGGATAGCGACAGAGATGATGCCAGGTATAATCGGGTTTCACGCCGATCATGCGACTGACTAAGCCTTGCAAGAAATTGCCATCTTCTGAATAATCAACTTCGAGGTGATCCCAGTTCTCATAAAAGCTGTGCGAGGATTGAGATTCGGGGCTGGCTGTCTTAAACGTTTTAGGGTGCACCATTTCAACATGGTAACTTTCTAACACATTCTCGATGATCACCTTCCAGTTGCAGCGGTGCTCGGCATGCGAGCCAAAATCGTCTTCGGTGATCACCAAACGTGACTGCGGGCCAAACCAGTCTTCACAGCGGCTATATAAAGGCCCCAAATATGCAGCCAAAGACGGGGCGTCATCGTCGAAGGTGATCCAAACGAGGCTTCCAGCAGTTTCGCAGCGGAACTTGGTTAAACCGAGCACGCCCGGCTTCAACGGTTTGAAATTGCCCGCGTCGGGGATTTTACGAGTGTTCCCGGTTTCGTCAAATTCCCAGCCGTGATACTGGCACTTTAATCGCTTGTCGAATTGACCGCACGGTTTGTCGGTCAACGTGCAGAAGCGGTGGGAGCAAATATTTAGGTAACAGTGTAGTTGATCTCCGAAGCGGCATACCAACAACGGATGCGAAAACAGATTTAACGTGCGGTAGGAGCCCTCGTGGGGAAATTCATCCGTGTGACCCACGCAGTGCCAAGCGGGCATGAACAAACGAGCTTGCTCCTCGGCCAACTGGGATTCACTGACGTAGACCGATGCATCTAGCAAGTTAGGAACATGATGAGCACTGACGAACATGGTGTGGCACTTGTTGAGTTAAGTCGCGTAAGCCCCAACCCGGATGCGTTTGGTCCTCCACCAGTGGAGCTTGGGCTGAAGCCGATTTGCTGATTAAAAATCAAATCGGCCGCCCTTGAGAGACCCGCGCCGAGTGCGCGCAACGCAACCCCAGGAGAACTAGGTTTGTCACGCGGCAACTTTAGCCCACTATAGTTCGCCGAGCTGGGGGTGCAACTTTGTTTCAGCGGTTAGCCGGCGGAGGCTGAATGGCGAACAATTTTCTGTTGCACTCGCACGGCACCCTTTTCCGGCACGATTCTGCGTCCGTAAATCTTGGCCCAGCTTTGCGTAAATTCGGCTCCGAGAAGAAACACGACGGCCGAATAATAAATCCAGATCAAAAGCACAGCCAACGAAGCGGCGGCGCTGCCCAGCTGGGCGGCCGGTTCGCTGTAGGTCAAATAGAGGCTGAGCAAATAACGACCGATAAAGAACAGCACGGTGGTGATACCGGCCCCCACGGTCGCTTCCTGCCAGCCAATCGTGGCGTCGGGCATAAATTTGAGCAAAGCGGCGAAGATGAACAGCGTAACGGTCATGCTAATCGCGTAATTGATCACGCTCAACGCAGATTCTTGCATGCCCACCCAACTACCCACCTCACTGCCCACCGTGGTGAGCAGTGTCGAAATCACTAGCGAGACCAGCAACAAGACGCCGAGTCCCAAGATCAAACCAAGCGAGAGCATTCGCTTTTGAAAGAAGGTTTTGATTGCGTTGGATGCCGGGTCGGGCTGGACGTGCCAAGCTCGATTGAGCGAATTCTGCAAAGCGGCCATAGCACCAGTGGCCCCCACGGCAATCGCTACGAAGCTGATCAGCGATTTCCACCACAACCCGGATTGCTGACGATTTTGCTCCAGCATGCTGCTGATTTGTTCCGCAGCCGTTTGATTGCCAACCATCTCGGCCGCTTGTTCTTCGATAAGGTCTTTGGCCTTGGTTTGCGCTTGATCGGTATCGTAAGCCAACGACATGCCCCAAGTGACAATCGTCAGTAGCAAGAACAGCAGCGGCGGGAGCGCGAATACAGTGTAGTACGCCAAGGCGGCTGCCATCGTCAAGCAGTCGTCGTTAATGAAGGCCTGGAACGTCGATTTTATCAATCGCATATCGAAAAGAAGATGATTGGAGATTTCCGCGTTTGCATCGAGTGGCTGCGGTGAATTACCGGGGTGAGTAATGTGCAGCAAATGCCGGTCCAAAGAGCAGCTTACTCATTGGTTGAATCATCTTTAACGCTAGCCCGCCCACCCCACGCTGCTTCTCCACCCGCCCCCTTGCGTGCCTTTGACAGCCGGGTGCCTAGTTTGGAGCAACGATCAATTGATTTTCAATCGCGTCAACGGACGGTTCAAACGAAGCGATGATCGCCAACTTCTCCGCCATCGCCTCACTCGCCACGCGACCTCTTAAGATGGCCCTTCCATCGGCAAATTGCACCGCCACGGGCTGACCGGAAATCTTTGTCAGCCGCTGACTAATCTGATTCGCCTGTTGCGCAAACATTACTCCGGAGCGATTAGCCGCGGATGTTTCCCCCGCATCGAATACCAAACGAGGAAAGTACATCTGGTCGGCAGCCAGCTTCGGATAAGGCCGATTCAAACGCCGGCTGGGATCGGGGGGCGGTGTTAATGTCTCAGTTGCCGCCGGCACGCGCCCCACACCAATCGCTTGACCGCTGCCAACAAAACCTTGCAAAGAACGCCGATCGGAACCCACGAAAGCGTTGCGGGAACGATTGTCGCGCAAAAACCGCTCGTTGCCTTGCAAAGTGCCCGCTTCGGCTGGTGGAGCTGTCGCCGCCCTGGCATTGCGACGCCCCTGAATCGGACCTCCTAAGTTGCGTTCACCAAACAGCTGAGCACTCGCCTCCGACGCACAGCCGCACACGCCACAAACCAACACGAATGTCTTGATCGCTCGACAAAAAGTCTGTTCTCGCATTACTCAACTCCTGATCCAGTGGCGGCGACCGCGGGGCCCGCAGGGGCTGCTTCAGTCTCCACGGAAGGCCGATCGCTGGGCGATTGCTCCGCTTCCTCTGACGCTTCTCCGCTCACAGCATCCCCCTGATCGAATACATCGGCCAATGTCTGGCCCAACTCAACGGAACATTCCAATCCGTTCACGGTTAACTCCACTCGCCGCTCCGCAAACGATACTAATGTCACTTTGTGTAAAGGCAACTGCAATGAATCACCGGCGCTGATTCGCTGAGTCTGTGGCGGCGAACCGACAGTAAACCACGCCTCCGGCAATCCCTCACGATTCGTCGTGATCGCATTCAAACGGATCTGCCCCAATGACTTGGAAAACCCACGAGCAAATAAGTTGCGTTCGACAAAATCATCATATTCCGCACGAACCACATAAGTCGTATCATCACGTACCATCGCCGACAAATCTTCACTCCGTTCCGTTGCCTCCAAAGTCATCGTTTCAACAACCAAGTTTAAATCGAGCTGAGTGCCGTCGACCAAGGGAGTCAAACCAAACCGACGAATCTTATGCAGTTGAGCCGAATGGTTAAAATCATGCAGAAAATCGGTCAGTCGAGCTAACGTCGTGCGAGCTCGTAAGGTGTAAGTGATGCTGTGACCGACCTTGCGGCGCTGACGACGGTTGACGCGCCCCCGCACCTCAATCACGCGTGGCGTCTCCGCATCAATCGCCGCCGAAGTCATTTGATGCTTCTCCATCAACTGCAACAACCATTCCCGATACCGCGAACGAGCCAGCGCCGGTTCGTAAGGCAACGCCCGCGTCGCGTATTCGTCCAACTGCTTGGCCAACCGCCGCCCCATCAATTGAGCCCGCTTCGCTTCATCCAACTCGCCGGCCAACGCATCCAATTGCCCTTCAATTCGCTGCGTCGGCACCTCAATGTAATCGCGGTACCCTTTGTCTAACAAAAACAAAAAGAAGACCGCACCAGCACCCGCGGCCAGCAATATAGTTCGTTGATTCATGATCGACCCTCCAGCTTGCCAGCATTACCCACCGGCGCACTCTCCACTTCCAATACTCCCTCAGGCTCATCACCCGCTGGTAGATCCCCTTTATCTAATGGGAGATTTCCATCAGCAGGCGGAAGATTTCCGTCAGCAGGTGAAGGATTTCCGTCATCCTCGGCGATGTCTGCCGGCACCGCAGCAACGAAAGCCTCCTCGCGCTCATCGAGCGGGGTTAAAGGAAATCCGATCCGCGCCTCCAATTGCCACGGATACTCGGCGTTGCCACCTTGCTCGCTGATCTGTTGACTGGTGACTGAAAAGCCCGCTTCGCGGAGCCGATTTTCCAACTCAGCCACGCGGCTGGGATCGCTAACTTGCAGCGAAATATCAAACACTCCCGCTTCCCCAGTGGCCGCGGCGGTCAACCTTCGCACGTTCGCCCCTTGTCCGCTGGGGAATTGATCGGAGAGCCGCTTGAGTTTGGCCAACCAATCGACTTGATCTCCCAACCAGTTTTGCACAAGGCGAGTTTCATCCGCTTTCTCTTGCAACTTGTTGGCCACCTCCTTCGCCGACTTTAACTCCTCCTGACCCTCAGCCAATTGCGTTTGCAAAGCGCGGACGTCAGACCACATCAAGAAAGCCACGACGATCAAAGCGGCCACCGCAAGCCCACCGATGAGACTCCAGCGCAACACCACGTTGGGCGGCTTGGCGGGTTGTTTGGGATTTAGCAGATCGACCGTCAATTGATGTTCGGTCAGATCCAACGCAGCACCGACCAGCGCCGGATCGGGTCCACCAGCCGCCTTGCCCGCCATTTCGATGCCGGGCTCCAGCGGAATCTCCAACCGCACGCGACGCGCATCGAGCGCTTGATACAAGTCCCGCCAATCATCATCATCCAACACGTGCGGATCATCATCCGCGTCCGCCATCGCGCCGCCATTTGAGACTTGCGAATGCCCTTCGCGACTCAATAACAATAGCTCGGGCGATTCACCATCCTGAGCAAAGTCCATGGTCGAGAGACTGCGTTGGACTTCCAGTTGAATCTGTTCGGCCAGCGAGTGGGTGGAACCGCTGCTGGTGCGAAACGTGCGGAGAAAGGTCAGCTGCTCACCGCGGAAAAAAGAGAGCTCGACCTCACCCGCATAGACCACGATCAAAATCGAAGCGCGGCCGCGAAAGACGCGGCGACGCCGTAGACTTTCCAGCGGAGCCAATTGTCGCGAGGTGATCCCGATCAGCTGGCACTGACTCGCCGCGACCAGCTTGCGCCAGGCTTCGACGTTGGTCGCATCGGTGGTAAATGCGACCGCCGAAACCGCCTGCTCCGCGGAGTCCAACGAGGCCGTGGCGGGGAGGTTGCCCAAGCGACAATAATCGGTCACCAATGTCTGCTCACCATCGCCAACTTGTCCCTCCACCTCGGCTTGCACCAAAGCGGTCAATTCATCATCGTCAGCAGCCGGCACGGCAACAGTGATCATCTCCAGTTGAGTACGCGGCATCAGCAAGGCGAGTTGGCTTACCGCATGGCCGGCGGCTTGCACATGCTCAACCACCTGTTTGATCGGCGGTTGCGCGTCGCCGCTGGTCAACTCGCCCCAGTCAACGGCGGTCAACTGTTGGCGACGATGGGTGACCAACAAATAATACAGATTCGACTGGTCCCAAGTCGCCACGAGAAACGACTTCCGGCTGCCACCCCCACGACCGGTCGTCTTGCCGCGGCCACCGCGCAGCGACAATCGGGATGCCACGTTCGACAACGATATCGACTTACTGAGGTTCAGCGTCTCGACTCCCAAAACAGTATAAATATAAGGCTAAGCTATAAGAATTTATCCGAAAGCCAAACAGAACCGCGGCTAGCGCCAAAGCGGCTAACCAACGAAACCGCGGCTAGCGCCAAAGCGGCTAACCAACGAAACCGCGGCTAGCGCCAAAGC
>CAZHTX010000175.1:0-1413 GCA_964535475.1 uncultured Pirellulaceae bacterium | reverse complement strand
AACCGCGGCTAGCGCCAAAGCGGCTAACCAACGAAACCGCGGCTAGCGCCAAAGCAGCTAACCAACAGAACCGCGGCTAGCGTTATTGCGGCTAACCAACGGAACCGCGGCTAAGGGTTTTCGGATAGGTTCTCACAAACAAACTCGCAACTACATTTCCAAGGTGCTCAACAGCGACTCCACCGGAAACCCGCGTCCCCAGGCGTGCCAAGGCTGATAATTTCTTACCACGGCTGGTTGCACGCGACCATCTAATATAACCGTGCAACGATATAATGGACTGACCTGATCCCGAAAGCCAATCACTTGTCCGCTGTAACAATCGCCTCCCACGGTGATCCAGGGGAGCAGCTTGGTAAAGGTGGGCAAATTAATGACTTGTTCCAGCACCAACCAAGCGACAGTGCTGCGATCACTACCGACCGCTCCCGCCGATCGCCGCTGTCTGATGATCCCATCAGCCACCTGCGAACTCATCCCGGGCACAGCCATTAAAACGGCATGGGGCGCCGTCATCACATCAATCTGACCAGCGACCACATCGTTCGGATCGATCGTGACTTGGTCAACTAAATCACCAAGATAATCACGCATCGCTTCCACGTCAGAAGATAACGGACTGCGAAGCGAAGTTTTCTTGCCATTCGCTCCCTGGCTCCCCGCCGCGGGCACGGAAACGCGACCATCAATTAATTGCAGCGGGCTTTGAATCAGATACGTCGCTGGCTGTGTCAAATCGGGGGTCCAAACGGTCCCCGGCGACGTGCTGGCCCCTCCGCTGCTGGAGCCACCTGCGGCCACCCCATACTGCCGCGCGGCAATCACAAAGTTTGCCCAGTCGCTGGGCCAAATCTCCAACAACCGTCGCTGCAAACGGGCCAAATCGGGGTCGTTAAGAAAAATCCGCGGTCGGCCGTCGCGAGTCTGATTTCGCTGGCCGCTGTAAAAGGTCAAATAGTCACGCCACGCTACCGGCCCGGCCATGACTGCTGGTCCCAGACCGCCGTTGTTCCCGGTCAAATCACCACTGCGGGCGGGCGAACTATTGCCAGCGGGCGAACCACTACCGGCGGAACTGGCCCGCGCCAAGATCGCTCCCTCCAGCGAGTCCAAACGATAGTCATGATTCCAGTCACCACCGGTCCATCGCAAAGCCCATCGTCGCGCCAAGTCGTCAGCATCCAGCCCCTGACTGCCACCCGCCTGCTGCAAGTCTTGCTTGATCTGAGCGATGCGGTCGAGCGTCTGCCCTCCACCCCCGCGACCAATCTTGTAAACCTCCAAAAACCGCTCGACCACCGTCGCCTCCGCACCGGGCAAGCTCAGCAGGGCTCGGCGAGCATGACCCGGTGTTTGCCGATCCCATAAACTGAGCGTCTGAATGTTGATCTTAGCCGACTCATTGGTTACTCC
>CAZHTX010000174.1:8699-11062 GCA_964535475.1 uncultured Pirellulaceae bacterium | reverse complement strand
TTATCGCGCTGCGTCTGGCACTGGCTGCGGCATACGCCAGACGTGGTGTTATGTTGCCCTTGGTGCTCGATGATGTGTTGGTCAATTTTGACCGTAAACGGGCGATTGATGCCGCGCTGACCTTGAAAACTTTTGCTGAGCTTGGTCATCAAGTCATGATGTTTACCTGTCATGATCACATCGCCAGTATCTTCCATGATATCGATGTACAAGTTCGACTGTTGCCGGCGCAAGGGCAGCCTGGCATCGCCGAAATCATGCCTCCACCCGAACCGGTCGAGGAAGTGTATGAGGAGGAGCCCTACGAGGAAGCTTATGAAGAAGAAGCTTACGAAGAGGAAGCGACCGTCGAGGAAGAAGAGCCTGAGTTGATCGAGCCCGAACCTGAACCGGAACCGGAGCCTGAGCCGGAACCTGAGCCGGTGCGCAGGCGAGTCACTCCAATTGCCTTGCCAGTGGTTGAACGGCCAGCGGTGGTGCCTTTGCCGGTGGTTGAAATTCCCCAGCCGGTCGTGGCAGTCGAACCCGCACCGGTCCCTCCGCCACCACCTGTTCCAGAACCTCGTCTTCGCATCGAGCCGCCCGCCGAAGAGTTTGTGGAGGAGGAACTCGTCGAGGAAGAAGTCCTCGAGGAAGAACTTCCTGAGGAGGAGGATCGAGAGGAACTGGACTGGGTTTGGTATCAACGAGGCGTGGGCAGCGAGTGGTTGGAAGATTCCAGCGACACAGACGCTGCACCCCCTGAAGTTTGGCAGCGGCCAAACGCTTGGTGGTCGGCTACCGCCGATCCAGCCGGCGAAAATGCGGGACGGTAGTAGTTGCTAATAGCTAATAGCTAATTGCTAATTGCTAATTGCTAATTGCTAATTGCTTTTAACCGTTCAAGCGATGCGTAGGTACTGGTCTGCCGGGTCGGAAGCTTTGCAGAGCGTCAACCTTGGCCGTAACGGCATTCGTCTTGGCGACGTGCTCCACAGCCTTTTGGACAATCTGTGACAATATCTCTGGGTCCATTGCGATCCGCGCGTTGATCACCAGTTCTGCCGCTGTGCCTTGCCAGTTTGCCGCTAGCGAAAGGACCGGATCGTTGGCGTTGCTGACTAGATTAGCCACCGCCGTTTTGCCATCTGCCATGCCGATTACTTTCAGGTGAGCCACTTCGGCATCATCGGCCACCGCGTTGGTTTTGATCTCTCCGAGCAACTGCAGTAAATAGTCATCGAGCGAGAAAGACGCGTCGGCGGATAATTTAACTTGGCAATTCAACCAACCGAGTTCCGCTTCACCTTCGGCGTAGACGTCGTAATCAACTTCCATCAGCCGTTTGCCGGTAACATCTTGTCGCTGCAGGAAATCACAGACGGCGGGAAAACCGGCTCCCGTTTTTGCTGAGACTTGCAGCACGGGAGTGTCTGGAAACTCTGTTTCCAACAGTCGAGCGATCTCGGCAGCTTCCTCGGCGGGCAGTTCATCGATCCGATTGATCATAATGAAATCGGCTTCCTCCAACTGTTTGCGAAAAATGTATTCCGCTTGGGGAGAGAAACCGCGACGATCGTTGCGTCCCAAAATGCGAAATCCATGACTCGGTTTGATGATCACGCCAAAGGGGGCGATCTCAAAGGGTTGTTCATACAGTTGCTCGAGGGGGCGGATTACGGTGGCCACCAAATCGGTGCAACTTCCCACCGGTTCGGCCAATATTACATCGGGTCGCGAGTCGGCGGCAAGTTTTTCAACCGTGCCAGTTAACTCGTTGAAGTTGCAACAAAAACAGGAACCGGCTACTTCGCCAACTTGGAAGCCCTGCGAACGCAGCATGAGGGTATCGACGAGATCAGCAGCTTGGTCGTTGGTCACGATGACCACATTCTTGCCAGCTTGGCGAAATTGATTCGCTAACCTGGCAACCATGGTTGTTTTCCCGGCACCGAGGAAGCCGCCGATCATGATGAAACGGGGAGCAGCAGACATATCGATAAAATTCTCTCACAGAAAGTGCTTGGTGATCGATGATTTCAATTCGTTGATCTAATAGCTTAGTGGTTAGCCACGGTCCCCGTTAGCCGCAATGGCGCTAGCCGCGGTTTTCGTTAGCCGCAATGGCGCTAGCCGCGGTTCTCGTTAGCCGCAATGGCGCTAGCCGCGGTTCTCGCCTTGAACCAAACGCCCCGCGCCCAACCAAACGGTGGCTAGCGCCAAAACCGCTAACCGTTCACCGCAATGGCGCTAGCCACGGTTCTCGTATTGAACCAAACGATTCGCGTGCAACAAAACGGTGGCTAGCGTCAAAACCGCTAACCGTTCACCGCAATGGCGCTAGCCGCGGTTTTCGTATTGAACCGAACGCCCCGCGCCCAACA
>CAZHTX010000174.1:0-8599 GCA_964535475.1 uncultured Pirellulaceae bacterium | reverse complement strand
GAACCGAACGCCCCGCGCCCAACAAAACGGTGGCTAGCGCCAAAACCGCTAACCGTTCACCGCAATGGCGCTAGCCGCGGTTGTCGCCTTGAACCAAACGCCCCGCGCCCAACAAAACGGTGGCTAGCGCCAAAACCGCTAACCGTTGGTTAGCCGTTTAGGCGAATTTCTGCAGAGTCTGGGCGACCAACTCGGGATTATCCTGCTCGCGGAGATGATCGATCTGCTGTTGGGGTAGGCCCATTTTTTCGAGATTCGAAACCAATCGCTTCCAGACCGTTTCCCGCTTTTTGCCTTCGGTGAGGTAGAGTTCGGTCACTTGCTCCATCGCTTTTTGCAGGGCGATGGAGTCTAGATTTTTGTAGTAATTCTTGATAATCCGCTCTTGATGGCGGCTACGTTCAGGAGCCATTGATGGTTACCGGGGGCTTCGCAAAAAAGGGGCAGACAGGTCTCGAGGCCGTGATGCTAAACAAAAGCCCTCAGCCGGAAAAGAGCGCCTCGCTGGCTTTCCGCGTTGCCACTTTTCGGTCACATCAACACCCTACTGGCCACCGTACGCAGATTCGTAGAGCGAGCGGCGATCGGCCAGCTTTTGCTGTTCGTCGGAGACGCGTTCCGCTTCGGCCAAGGCTTCCGCTTGCGCGGTTTCCAGTTTGCGTTTCTCGTCGCGAAGCTGATTGACTTGAGCCTGGAGCGCTTCGAGCTGCTGCTTGAGTTGATCCAACTCGGTACCTTCGCTGTTCAATTTTTCAGCAACCGCTGTGGCAGCGGTCTGCGACGACTCGACCGCTGCGGTGAGTGAGGCGAGCTTTGTCGCCGCTTCGGCCTCGGCTGCTGCTAGCTTTTGCTCAGCCGTCTTAAACGTTTCCAGGTCGGCGGCCAATTGTTGGGCCTTGGCAACGGCGTTGTCTCGGGTTGTTGTGGCTTCGGCGACCAGCGTTTTGGTCTGCTCAACCTGGGGAGTGAGTTCCGCCACCACTTTCTGCGTGTCAGCGATATTCTTTTCCAAAGCCACAACGGTCGCCTTGGCAGCTTCTGCTTTCGCTATCGCCGCTTTGAGAGTCATGCCTGCTTGTTGACTGTTGGCACGCGTCTCGGCTAATTTCGCTTGCAGTTGGCTGAGCGAAACTTCGGCTGTCGCCAAAGCTGGTTGGGTGGCGTTGATTTCCGTGACCAGCTTTTGCAATTGCTCTGCCGCCGCCAGGCGATTTACTTCGCTGGCAGCGAGGGCTTGCACCTGCTTGGTGTGCTCGGCGAGAGCCGCGGCGCGCTGTTCATGAAGCGGAGTCAATTGTTCGCTAGTGGCGCTACCGGAGTTTTCCAGTTCGGCAATTTTGGCGTCCAAGTTTTTCAAGCTTTCCGCCGCCGCGTTGCGGGCTTGCGAAGATGTTGCCAAAGCCGCTTCGTGTTGCGTCACCGCAGCCAGGCTGGCCGTGCGTTGTTCAACCAACGCTCGGATCGCGGCTGACTTTTGTTGCACATCAGTTTCCGTGGCGGGAAGCGCCTGTTGAGTTTGTTGCAGCGCAGCAATGGCTTGGTCGGCGGCCGACTTGGCAGCCACTTGTTCCGCCTCGGCCTGAGCGGCCGCTGGTTTCGCGGTAGCCAATTGTTGGTTGTAGGTGTCCAGCTGAGCGGTTGCGGTTGCCAGTTTTTGCATCAGGCTGGCCAAAGTTGTCGCATGTTGATCATACTCTTTGGTTGCTTCGTTGGCTGCTTGCTGGGCGGTGGCCAGACGCGTCTCCAAAGTCGCCGGGTTAGGCGTTAGATCGGTCACTTGATTGGGGTCTTCCGCATTCCACATCCGCACCTGACCGGTCCAATCACCAGCCACCACGTGCGAGCCGTCATGCGTAAAGCAGACTTTGAGTACTGCTTCGGGCATGGCTGGAAATGAACGAATCGCGTTGCCGTTGGCGTCCCACAATTTAACCAAGCGATCCTTGCCGCAGGTGACAATTCGCCCATCGCGTGCCATGGCAATCCCGGTCACGCCTCCGCCGTGCGCGTTGATACTTTTTACTTGGTTCCCATTAAAGATTTCCCACAGCTTGACAGTGCCATCGAGCGATGCGGAAGCGACCAAGTTGGAATCAGCTCGCCAGGCGATCCCGCGTACAGCGTCCTTGTGCCCGACCAAGTCTAGATAGAGTCGGCCGGTATCGGCCTCCCACAGCACGAGTCCGCCGGCGCGATCACCCGAGGCGACCAAGATTCCGTCGGGGCTGTAGCGAACATCATAAACCCAATCGGTATGTTTCTTGAGCTCGAAGACCATTTCGCCGCTGGCCGCATCATGAATGCGGACCATGCGTTTGGGCCCTCCCAAAGCGATGCGAGTTAAGGTGTCGTTAGCGTCGCTGCCAAAAACAATATCCAGTTCATCACCACATCGCGCCACCCGATCACCGCTGCGAATGTCGTACAGCACGGCCAGCCCCATGCTGCTGTGCTGGCCACCGCCGACGAGCAGATAGGTGCCATCTCGGGAAAACGTTAATGACTGAGGTTCGCCCTCGGGAAAAGGAAGAATCCCGGCCAATTCCTTGGTGTCGGAATTGTATAAGACCACTTGCTCTTGTCCGCCAATGGCGATCAGCGGCGCCCATGGGCTAGTGGCCAGCGCGGTAACGGCGGCCGGCCGTGGCGTCACCATGGTGGGCTGTTTCCAAAGCGACTCGGGCATCGCCGGTTCACCCTCTGGTCTACCGTCAGCTGACATGGAGAAAGAAAGCTTGCTCGCCTTTTTCTTCTTGGCTTTGGATCCGGCATTCTCCAGCAGGCCGTTATCGATCCAACGCTTTACCGTATCGATCAACGGGTCGGCCAATTTGTCTTGCCCGGGGGGCATGACGGGCGTATCTTCGTGGGCCATCAATTGCCAAAGCCGGCTCGACTCGCCATCTCCGTCAAAGACCACCTCACCGCCAGCACCACCTTCGATGACGGAAATATAACTATCGAGCGCGAGTCCACCCTTCTGCTCATTTTGGTTATGGCAGGTAAAGCAGTGTTGACGCAGAATCGGCCGCACGTCCTCTTCATATGTGACCCGCACTTCGGCAGCATCTTCGGCGCATAGGTTGACAGAAACAATACCGCTAAGAATCAACGGCAACGCCATCGTTAAAAACGTGTGCTGAACTCGCATAATGACCTGCTTAGTGATTGAACACATATTCGCGACTGTTCAAGATTGCCCAAAAGACATCTTCAAGCCCTTGTTGAACATTTGCTGCTTCCGCAACTTGGTCCGTCAACAGCTTGGTTTCCTCAGGGGTCGGTTGCCGACAGAGGGCGCGTATATAGAGTAATTCGATGACCTGCTCGGGGGTCTTTTTCTCTTCCAGTAATTGCTTGACCAATTGTCCTTGTTGGACTTTTTGGTGCACCGATTCACCATTGAGCAAGTGCAGAGCTTGGGAAAGGCTCGGGTCGGTCGTAGCCTCGCAATCGCAGACGGTGTTGCGTGGAGCCCTACCGAAAGTGTTTAAGAAATAGGTGCTCGTGGAGCCATCCGCAATTTGCACAGCCCGCGCCCCCAGCGGCAAGCCGCGAAATTTGTCCTTGGTCTGCGTGACTTGAGACAAACAATCGAGCAAACTCTCCGCCGGGATACGGCGAATCGTGGCAAACGCATAGTTACGCGTATCGCTCTGATTTGATTCGTTGGAGAGCGAACTGCGTTGATAGGCTTGGCTGTTACAAATGTCACGCACCAAACGCTTGAAGTCGAACTTATATCCGGCTAGGCGGTTGCCTAATTCTTGGAACAATTCTGGATTGCTGGCAGGATTACTGATGCGGATATCATCGACCGGGTCGACCAAGCCGGAGCCCATAAAGTGGGCCCACACGCGGTTGGCGATCGACGTGGCGAAGTACGGGTTATCAGGTTGCGTGAGCCAGTCAGCCAAAACTTCGCGACGGTCTTTACCGGCCGTTTCTGGCGCGTCATCACCAAGGAACTTGGGGGCCATTTTGCGGCCGCCAAGCGGATGGTTCACCTCACCGCCGAAGCGGTTGAAGACGATCGTCTCGCGATAATCTTCGCCTTGCTTGCGACCAATCTGGCTGAAGAAGGCGGCAAAACCGTAGTAGTCGTCCATCGTCCAACGATCGAACGGGTGGTTATGACACTGAGCACATTGCGTGCGGATCCCCATAAAGACTTGCGCCACATTCTCGGCGGTCTTTAAGGTATCTCGCTCGATCTGATAAAAGTTAGTCTGTGGCGTGTTAAACGTACCACCACTGCTGCCCAATAATTCGCGGACCATTTGATCGATCGGTACCGAGCGGGCGAATTGATCCGTCAGCCATTGATTGTAGAGGAAGGCCGATTTGTAACTGACTTGATTGCTGCTCTTGATCATCAAAAGTTGGGCAAACTTCATCGCCCAAATTTCGCTAAATTCTTTGCGTTCCAGCAGCCGATCGACCAACTCGGTCCGTTTGTTGGGCTCGGAGTCATTGACGAATTGGCGATATTCTTCTTCGGTGGGCAGCATGCCGGTGATATCGATCGTGACGCGGCGGAGGAATTCCTCATCGCTGCACAGACCGCTCGGCAGAATTCGCAATTGTTGCAACTTCTTGCCGACCAATTGATCGACGTAATTCCCGGTGATCGCCGGTGGGGTGTATTCGAGTCCGGTGGGGAGTGTCAGCACTTGGCTGCCCACGGTGTGGGTGTCAAACCGAGCCATCACAAAGGCTTCGCCACGCGAGCCGGCGATCACTCGACCAGCCTGATCGATCTCGGCGCAACTTGTGTTGTTCGAGCTAAATGCGGCCAAGGTGGTAACGTCTCGCGTCGTCCCATCGGCGTAGGTGGCGACTGCCAAGAAACGCTGGCCGCTCCCCTCGCCTTCGATGACGGCCTGCGGTGGATAGATTGCAACGGATTCCACGGCGGGCGGCATGTTATCGGTCGGATCAGCGGGAGCTTCGTTCTGGAGCCATTCCAGGATGGTTGCGTAGTAAGGCGAGTCGACCTCAAACAACTTTCCGCCGGTGTGGGGGACGGCGCCGATCGCTTTGAGCAAGAAGAGACTTTGGTCGGGACGCGCCAAGTTGATGCGTCGGAAGCCGATCTCCCGCGTAATGCGTTGATAGTCGCCGACCGGATCAAAACCGAAGAGGCTAAGATTAAAACCATCTTTTCCGCGTGCCGCACCGTGACAAGAGCCAGTGTTGCAACCTGACCGCGTCAGCACGGGCATCACATCTTTGGTAAAGCTGATTGGCGGGTGGACGGTCGCCCCTTTAACTTCCACGGGGATGGTGACGCGACTGCCACCATAAGTGCATGCCAGCTCGGTGGCTCCATCAGCGATGGGGTATAGGTTTCCGTTTTCGATCTTGACCAGTGATGCGTCCATCACGGCCCAGTCGGCTTGTTCGGTGATGTCGACAGTGACGCCATCTTCGCGGCGCAGCACGGCGATGAACCCTTGATAGTCACGATCGGAGTTGAGCGAGATGGTGGGCGGGTACACTTGCACCTCCGGCCCTTGCAGCTTTTGCTTGCTGCTGGAGGGATCGGGATCAGGATCGGGTTCTGCACCACGAATTGCTGGTCCAAATGCAATGCCTGACAACAGTGCCGCGAATCCCAAAGAGCGAGCGCATCGGCGGGAGGCACTATTGATCAGATGATTGAGGCAGCAGTTCATCGCAAACCTTCTGAGGGGAGGTCAATGGTTCAAATTCGTAAATCGTGTGGCAGTCACCCGCTCCGAGCGGACTGGCTATGATTTGTCTTTTTCTTTTTGCAGACGCAGTTGTTCGATGCGGCTGAGCGGTTTGGGGGGAGCTTCCGCTTTGGGTTTCTCAGCAGGTGCCGGAGCGGCCGCGGCCGGAGCGGGCTCCTTGGGTGCCGGTAAGGGCACGTTGATTTGCAGTTCGCCGGTACCTTGTGCTTGGGCAATATCCCCGCTTGGCGAGTGGACCACAGCTTGGCAAACGAGCGTTTTATGATTTCCGGCTCGCGCGTCGGCTGCGATGTCGATGGGGAAAGTGACTTCGGTGGTTTCGGCAGTGATGGGTTGCGTGGCAGCGGGAGAACTGACTCCGGCCGGGAGACCAACCAGCGTGACTTCGGCAGTCCCTTCAAAGGGTCGGCTGACTTCCACGTTGACGAGCACTTGTGCCGAGGTGCCTTGTTCGACTGACGCCTTGTTAAAGCCGAACTTAAAAAAGACATCTTCCACATTAAGCTTTACGGGTTGCGACGAAAGCATCATCGAACCATTGCCGATATTTGCGAAAGCGACCACCAGCATTGGCCACTCACCAATTGCGGCGTTCCTGTTTGCCGTGATCGGAATGGTGACTTCGGTTTGTCCTTTTTCAATTTTACGACTGTTGTTCGTGCTGAGTCCGGGCGACACATACAGCAGGCGAACAGGAATGGCTTCGTCGAATCCTTCTTTGCGATGGGCAATCACTTTTAGCTCGGACGAGCCCAAGCGAACGACGGGCGTGGTGGGCTGGACCAGTTCAATCGTAACCGGCGCCTCGGCGGCCACGGAGACGGCGGCCCGATCGGCCTGGAAACCCCAGACGTCGACGCGGTTTTGACCGGCGACTAATTTGTGTCTTTGCGACAAACGCCCGATCAAGTCGGGCTGCCCGTTGCTCGGTTTCGCCTGCAGGTCGACCAGCGTGGCTGCGAGCGGCGCATCAGCAGCAGCCGAAAGCAGCAGTGGGATCGTGGGCCGATTGGCGGGCATCGTAAACGTGGTTGCGGTGATTCCGGGTGGCAAATTTTCCAGCATGAAATCAAGATCACCACCAAAACTACGTCGCTCCGCATTCACCATCACGGCGACTTGATTTCCGCGCGGGATACTCAGCGTAGTCGCCTGATCGCGAGTCACCTCGGGCAACGTAAGGTTCAACTCGGGATGCACTTCCTCCACTTCAATTCGATACGCGTACGCGAGACCACCGTTTTGCAAATGATCTCGAACCCGGATGACATAAACGCCATCGGCGGGTGCCGTAAACTCTGCCAAGCTATCGGGCCCTCCCGAATCATCGTTACCGGCAATGCGTTTGAAGTCGGGACCATAGATATCGGTGACCGCATCGAGTGGCGACCGCAGAATGGTGCGTGCGAAGAGACGTGTGACGATCTTTTGCCCCTTCTTTGCATCGAAGGCAAACGAATCATTATCACCCGGTTTCTCAATCGTGCCACAGAACGCAGCGGGTAATGGCTCGGCGGCCGCATTGGGTTCGCGGATATTGTCATTCGGCTCTTGTTCGACCGTCACCGGCATGGGCAGCACGCGGACCATGTTGGGAGAGGGCGCCACGCCAGAATCGGTTTTCACGGAAACTGGATGTTCAAAACTGGCCAGGTCGGGAAGCGTGATGGGCGATTTCCAGGTTGACCCGTCGGCCCCGACAAAGCTGGCATCAACGGTTTGACCCGGCACGCCACCGGCTGGAACCACGGCGACCGGGCGGGGAAAATCACCAACGTGCAAGCGATAATGTGCGTTTCCGTCGCCACCAAATGAGCTGTCCCGGACGACGATCACATACGTACCGTCGGCTGGTGCCTGAAAAGCACACAGCGAATCCTGTTGCAGCAGCGGTTCATCATCGCTGGTGACTTGTTCGAACCGGTTTGCATCCAGAATGGCGATGTAAGGATCGAAGAAGTTGGAGTTATTCCTGGGATAATACGCCAACCTCACCCCTTCGATCTCACAACTGATACTTTGCCCTTGTTTCAGATCGATGGCAAAGTAGTCTTCGTCTTCACGTTGGACGATTCCGGTGACCGTAACATTCAGGTCGATTTTCTGAGGCGAATCGAAATCACTGTTGGGTTCCACTTCCGCAACGACCGGTAATGCCCCGACGCTGAGCAGGCGCAAGTTGGAAATGCCCGTCTCCGTTACGAGCCGAAATGGATACAAGCCGGGAGCCAGATCGGCTTGCGCGGTTAACGTGACTTCGACTTTCGCATTATCAATCGGTTTGACCTCGCTGACTTCGATCCCCGGCCGATCGAGCAAGATTTGCGTGGCGTCTTGCAGTCGGGCCCCTGTCAGCGTGATTGTCGTCGTTTCGCCGCGAACCACGCCGGTCGGCGAAATGCCGTTAACCACAGGCTGTGCGGCGCCGGCGACGGACGTTCCCACAATTGCCCAACCAACCAACCACGCCAAGCAGAACCGCATCGCTTGTGCCCAGGAAGAACAATACTCGCCAGCTAACAAGTGGTTGCTGGCTTGCTGCAGGCAGAAATGACGATTCAAACGCATGAAAGTTGCTCTCGATTGTGGTGACGCGCCGGGGCTCGCTCGACTGCGAGGTGTTGCTTAAACGATCAAGTCTTGGATGACTTTCCCGCCATCAACGATCTCGATGGGGCGATCGCCGGGAGCCATCAGCTCTTTGTCGGCAACGATTCCCAGCAGGTTGTAGACCGTTGTCGCCAAGTCTTCGGGGCCGACCGGATCGAATTCGGGCTCGGTCGCCGTCGCATCCGACGCACCGTAGATCATGCCACCCTTGATGCCACCACCGGCCATCATCACGCTAAATACCTTCGGCCAGTGGTCGCGACCTGCATCTT
>CAZHTX010000173.1:0-11161 GCA_964535475.1 uncultured Pirellulaceae bacterium | reverse complement strand
GGTGTCGCGCACAAACCTCAAGAGAAAGTGGGCAGGAAAATGGGGGCAGGAAAATTCCAGGGACGTAGTTTCCTGCCAAACCTTTGATTCGCCTCGCTAACAGCTAACAGCTAACAGCTAACAGCTAACAGCTAACAGCTAACAGCTAACTTCAGGCTTCTGCGAGTGCTTTGTCGCTGATGTCTTTTCGGCACCAAGCGCCGGTCCAGCGGATTTCACGAACGGCTCGGTAGGCTTGCAGTTTGGCCGCGCTGATCGAATTGCCAATGGCTGTAACCCCTAGCACGCGTCCTCCAGCAGTGAGCACTTGGCCGTTCGCGCCTTCCTTCGTGCCAGCGTGAAAGACTTTTACATCGTCCACCGTTGCCGCTTGTTCGAGCCCGCTGATCTTCAGTCCCTGGACGTAGTCGCCTGGATAACCTTCGCTGGCCATCACCACGCAGATGCTGGGGCGTGGGTCCCACTGGGGCGGTTCGATGCTCTCGAGTTTGCCATCGACGGCAGCTTCCAAAATTTCGACTAGATCTCCTTGCAGACGCATCAGCAAGGGTTGGCATTCGGGGTCACCAAAGCGGACGTTGAACTCTAGCACTTTGGGGCCGGCGGCGGTCAGCATTAAGCCGGCGTAGAGCACACCGCGGAAGGGGCGGCGGGAACGCTTCATAGCATGCACGACGGGTACTAGGATCGTCGCTTCGATTTTGGCCATCATTTCTTCGTCGACCACCGGCGTGGGGCAGTAAGCTCCCATGCCGCCGGTGTTGGGGCCTTGGTCTCCGTCGTAAGCCGGCTTGTGGTCTTGAGCGGCTGGGAGCGTGAGGATGGTGGTGCCGTCGGTGATCGCCAACACGCTGGCTTCGACACCGATCAGTCGTTCCTCGATAATTAATTTGTCGCCCGCCGCGCCGAATTCACGATCTTCGCCGATTCGCTGGATGGCCGCTAAGGCTTCGTTGCGTTTCGAGCAAACGATGACACCTTTGCCGGCTGCCAGGCCATCCGCTTTGATCACCACCGGACAGTTGGCATCGGGTTCGGTAAAGCGATCTTTGATGTACCGGGCGGCATCCTCGGCGCTGCGGAAAGTTTGGTAGTCGGCGGTGGGGATGTTGGCTTGGTGCAGCAAGTTCTTGCAGAAGACTTTACTTCCTTCCAATTCGGCCGCCGCTTTGGAGGGTCCAAAAGCGCGGATCCCGGCCGCTTGCAGATCGTCGACCAGTCCGGCCACTAGTGGTGCTTCGGGGCCGACGACGACCAAGTCAATTTCGTTTTCCTTGGCGAATTTGACCAGTGCCGGCGAGTCGGTGGCGGCGATCGGCACGTTGACCGCGTCGAGGGCCGTGCCAGCGTTGCCGGGAGCCACGTAGACGTGCTTTACGCGGGGGCTGGCGGCGATTTTCCAAGCTAACGCGTGTTCGCGACCACCATTACCGACAATGAGCACTTTCATAGCAACGCACAGCAAGAAAAAAGGGAGCAGGGGGGCAATTGCCGGGGAAAACAAACGGCAAGCGGTCATCATAAGCCAATCGCCCGGCGGCGGCGAGGGAACGCCGATGCGTGGTGGGGTAAAGAAAATTCGGCAGATAAATTGGCGGTGGACGATCACGTGGCCGGGGGGGCGTGAGTTGCCAGCGGGAAACTATTCCCCCGTAGATTCGTCCCTAGGGCTGGATCTTTCCCGGGAACTCGGTATAATTGAGCACTACCCACCAGCGGAAGGCGTCTGCCAATCCTTACTTCCCTCCTTGGGATGGCACTCCGCTAATTAGTAGCTAATTTGATATTGAGGCGGTGGCCGGATTCTCCACCTTATCCGGCTGCCGCCTTTTCTTACTGGTGTATCCAAACAACTCCAATTCGCTGGGGATGAAACTACCCATGTTGCGACGAGCATTTATTGGTTTGGCCGTCACCGCGGCCGTTACGAGCAGTGCCCTCAGTTCAAATTTGGCGCATGCCGCCGACGAGACAGGCACGCTGAAAATGAAATTTGTCTACGGCGGGAAAGCACCTGCTGCCGAGCCGGTCAACATCAACAAAGATATTGAGTTCTGCGGCAAGACAAAATTGTTTGACGAAACGTTGATTGTGAATCCCGAGAATAAGGGGATTAAAAACGTTATCGTTTACGTTTACACATCTCGCCGTGGGGGCTCCAAGTTGCCCGAGTACGAGCCCAGTTCCAAAACGTACGAGTTGGCAAACGATGAATGTCGTTTCGAGCCGCACATTTTGATCATGCAGACTGGCGACACTTTAAAGGTGACTAATCCGGATGAAGTGGGGCACAACGCCAATATGCAATTCATTCGCAACGAAGCCAAAAATCTGCAGATCCCCCCCGGTGGCGAAGTTTCACTGAAGTTGGACGCTGCTGAGCCGGCACCGATTCCCGTCGATTGCAACATCCATCCTTGGATGCGAGCTCGCGTGGTTGTGCTGGAGCATCCGTTTGTGGCCAAGAGTGACGAGAATGGTGTTTTAGAAATCAAGGGATTGCCGGCTGGCGATGAATTGGTCTTCCGAGTTTACGCCGAGGCGGCTGATGGCCCGATTAAGGAAGTAATGATCAACGGCAAAAAGACCAAATGGCGGCTCAATCGCTTTGAAGTCGACGTAAAGCCCGGCGAGAACGACATGGGAACGATTGAAATCCCCGCGGCAGCCTTCGGTAAATAGTCTGGCGTTAAATAGATTGGGCGGTTAAAAGTCCGGCACTAAATGGATCGATCGCCCAAGTGGCCAGCGATAGAACGTGACAGCATCCGGAGTTTTCGGATGCTGTTTTTTTGTTTACAGACCGCTGCTTTGCGTGGCTCACCGCTGGCCGCGGCCTTTGTTCCCACGACGGGCGGTCTGCCTTAGGGGCTTTACCCTGCGGGGGGGCTGGGATTACGATTTAAGCATTTCCGCGGCAGGCGCTTTGTTGCTGTGCGGCATTCTGTCGCGCCGGTGCCGGGTTAAGCGGGTGCTGGCTGCGGGGTTCTAATAGAGTTCTGTTCCCGCGGTTTCGTTTGTCGGCACACGCCCGCTCGTTTGAACCGTTCCCCGAGGAAACCATTAGCATCCCGATGACGCGGAATTTTTCCCCAACATTTTCTGAGCCCGGTGCACGCTTCTCCAGGCTGTCGCCCGTTGGTACCAAGCTGTCGCTAGTCGGCGGGATGGTCTGCAGTTTGTTATTGCTGGGGGCCTTCGTTGGCTGTCGTCCCGGGCCGGTGCAATTTACCGGAAACGCGGTGCACGCGGAGTTGCTAAAGGCGGAAACTGGGGTGTCGTTGGACGAAGCGGTGGGCGATGTGGAAGCGGTCTTGGTGGACTTATTCGGCACGCCCGACGAGCCGCGTTTGCCGGCCATTTTGGGAGTCGACGGGGAGTTTGCCGGTTTGCTCAGCATGCAGCGGTTGCAGCAAGCAGCCGGGCCATACGCCAGCGACCGCGATGACAACCACGTCGGCTTGTATCGCGAGCACTGCAATGCATGTCACGGCGTCGCTGGCAATGGGCGAGGCCCGGCAGCGATGTGGCAGCGACCGTATCCGCGAGATTTTCGCGCTGGGATATTCAAATACAAATCGACGCCTCGCGACGTGAAGCCGACCCGCGACGATTTGCTCAGCACCTTGCACCGCGGGTTGCCGGGAGTCCCCATGCCGTCCTTTGCGTTGCTGATCGAGGAGGAGCGGGAGGCGTTGGTGGATTACGTGATTTATTTGTCGATCCGAGGGGAAGTCGAGCGGCGTTTGTTGGCGATCGCCGCTGAGGAATTGGAATATGATTTAGCCGACGGCGCACAGTGGCTGCGGCCTCAGGAACGCAATGCGGAAGCCGAGTTGGCCGCTGAGCAGCAAGCCTGGATTGACGCCGAGATTCGTGCCGTGGCGGAGCAATGGGTTGTTGCCGAGTCTCGCCGTTTGCAGGTGGAGTTGCCGGCTGAGTTCGATTTGGAATCGAGTGTCATGATTGCGGCGGGAGACAAGCTCTATCACGGGCAGATAGCCAACTGTGCGAGCTGTCACGGGCCGGCCGGGAACGGGATCACGTCGTTGCCCGCTGACTACGATGATTGGACGAAGGAGTGGACGACGAAGCTGGGAATTGACCCGGGGGGCCGTGAGAAGTTAGCTGGATTTCTGAACGCTGGGGCGTTTCGGCCGCGACCGCTGCCGGCTAGAAATTTGACGAACGGGGTTTATCGCGGCGGCAGTTCTCCCGAGCAACTTTATCTGCGGATTGTGCATGGGATCGATGGCACGCCGATGCCGGCGGTGAACTTGGTCGACTCGCCATCGGAGACTGGTCTGACGGCTGACCAAGTTTGGCAACTGATCGCTTATGTGCGGTCACTGGAGACTCGCAACTCGAACTCCAGCACAGTCTCCAGCACAGTTTCCAGCGCAAGTCCGGGTTCGAAAACCAGCCAGGCGGCAGAGGCATATTAATGAGTGAGCAAACATATCGTTCGTTATTTGCCGTGTTGGGGATGATTTTGGGCATCGCGGTGATGGTCGGGTTGGGGCGCGGCGGATTGGTTTGGGGCTTTGTTTTTGGAGCGGGTGGCGCGGTGTTAGGCGGGATGTTTGGCGAGACGTTAGCTCGGATGCGGGGGCGATTATGAACGTGCCGGGCAGGGGAGTGCATTGGCTGGCCGTGACCATTGTGTGCTTGGTTTGGCCATTGATTTGGTTGGGTGGGCTGGTCACCACATACGATGCTGGGATGGCGGTGCCCGATTGGCCCGGCACCTACGGATACAACATGTTCCTGTATCCGCTGGAGACTTGGTTGTATGGCCCCTTTGACTTGTTGATTGAGCATGGCCACCGATTGTTGGCAGCGGTCGTTGGTTTTGTGGCGATCGTGTTATTTGTCACAGCTTGGTGGGCCGAGCCGCGGCGCTGGGTCGTCTGGTTGGCCGGTGGGGTGTTGGCAAGTGTCATCGTGCAGGGGATTTTGGGCGGCCTGCGAGTGGTTTTGGATGCGCGGTTGTTGGCGATGATTCATGGCTGTTTCGGCCCCGCCTTTTTTGCGCTTTGCACGGCCACGGCGGTGGTGACATCGAAGTGGTGGTGGACTTCCTCGGCGGGCGTGCTGGACCAAGCCGGGAAGACGGTCACGGTGGGGCGTTGGGCTCAGCGAGGAGCCGTGGCCCTGGCCGTGTTGTGTTACGTGCAGTTGTTGCTGGGAGCCCAGTTACGTCACTTGCAGGCTGAGACCTCTCCGGTTGCTTTTCGGCATTTGGTGGAGACGCACGTGGGGACGGCGCTCTTGGTTTGGGCGATTGGCGGATTTTTAGCGATCCGATTGTGGGGGTGCGGCGATTTGGCGCTGTCGCGACCTGCCCGTTGGTTGGTAGGCTTAATAGGTCTGCAGATTGGCTTGGGGTTGGCAACCTGGATAGTGAACTATGGAGTCCCGTTCAGCACCGAGCAATGGCCGGCGGGCGTGTGGCCGCCGCTGTCGAGTTACGTGATCTTATCGAAGGGATACATTGAATCGGGAATTGTCACAGCCCATGTGGCCACCGGTTCTTTGCTGATCGCTTGCTCTGTTATGTTGTGGTTGAGAACCGGCAGGGCGGCTCAAACGCAGATTCATTAATACCTGTCCGAACCGCCCCCTTGCGGGGTGGGAGAGAGGCAACGCGAGCGATGAGCGGAAATTTATTGGCAGAGCGAAGACCGTCGGAACGTATAGCGACCGGACCGGCCGTGGCGAGCCCGTTGGAATTGGCCCCGGACGCGAAAGCTTTGCCGGTTGAGGTCGTTGGATTGGATGGTCTGGAGCGATCGCGCACGGCGGCTGATTTTTTGGAGCTGACCAAGCCGCGGATCGTCTCGATGATCCTGATCGTGACCGCATTGTCGGCCGTTTTTATGGCGGGACGCGATTTGCAGTGGTTGCCGCTGCTGCATCTCTTGTTGGGGACCGCCTTGGTGGCCGCCAGCGCGGGGGTGTTGAATCAGGTTTGGGAGCATCAAGTCGACGGGCGGATGGCGCGGACGCGGATGCGGCCTTTGCCTGCTGGACGCGTATCGCGGTGGAGTGCGACTCTGTTCGGGCTGATGCTGATCAGCGTGGGGACCGCTTATTTGACGGTGTTGGTCGGGGTGACGCCGGCGATGTTGGGGTTGGTCACTTGGCTGCTGTACGTGTTTGTGTACACGCCGATGAAGACGCGGACGAGCTGGAATACGGCGGTTGGGGCGATTGCCGGCGCGTTGCCGATGCAGATGGGTTACACGGCGGCGGGGGGTAGCTTGGCTGACCTTGAGGGCTGGTTATTATTTGGTGTCTTATTACTGTGGCAGTACCCGCACTTCATGGCGATTGCCTGGATGTATCGTTATGATTACGGCGCAGCCGGTTTACAGATGAGCCCGGTGGTTGATCCGTCCGGCCGGAGTGCTGGGCGGCAAGCGGTGGCAGGTTCGATCCTGTTGATGTTGGTGCTGGTGGCGTTGGTCCGTCCGTTGACGGCAACTGGCGAAGGTTTGGGGATCAGTATTTGGGGAATCGTGTTTGCGGTTGCCGCGGTGTTGGTGACGGCAAAGTTTGTGCTCGCTTCGCTGCGGTTTGCCAGCCAGCCCGATGATCTGACGGCGCGGCGGTTGTTGCGCGCGTCGCTGGTCCAGCTGCCAGCCGCCATGTTGGTCTTGGTTCTTTCCGCGTTGATTTAAACAGCTAACACATAATGACTGATTCTTCGATCTCCGTTTCGGCGGTCTGCCATCGGTACGGAGACCGCGACGCCCTGCGAGGTGTCGATTTACAGGTGGAGCCCGGGCGGATTTTTGGTTTGTTGGGGCCGAACGGCAGTGGGAAAACAACCCTTTTCCGTTTGATCTCGACGCTAATGCCGCTGCAGAGTGGCACAATCACGGTGGCCGGCGCGGATGTCGGCAGCCAACCGACGGCGGTTCGCGGGCGGATTGGCATCGAGTTCCAGGCACCCAGCTTGGACAAAAAGCTGACCGTTGACGAAAACATTGCTTGCCAGGGAGCGCTGTACGGGATCAGCGGTTCGCTGCTGCGTCAACGTCGCGACGAGGTGTTGCGATTGATGCGATTGACCGATCGTCGGGGCGATTTTTGCGAGACCCTTTCGGGCGGCATGAAGCGGCGGGTGGAATTAGCCAAGGGGATGTTGCATCGTCCTCAAGTCTTGTTGCTCGATGAGCCCAGCACGGGACTCGACCCGGCCGCTCGGCTCGATCTTTGGGACGCGCTAGCGGAGATGGCAGCCAGCGGCATGACGATTTTGTTGACCACGCATTTGCTGGAAGAAGCCGAGAAGGCCGAGCGGATTGCGATTTTGGCGGATGGCGAAGTGATCACTTCGGGCAGCCCCGAACAGTTACGCGAAGAATTGGGAGAGGGCTTGGTGACGGTGGTCAGCGATAACGCCGGCGAGACGGAACGCATTGTGCGAGACGAGTTGGGGATGGACGCACAGCGGGTGCAGCAGCAAGTGCGAATTCGCAGCGACCAGCCCGCCTCGTTGGTTCCCCGGTTGGCCGAGCGGCTGGGGACGTCGGCAACGACGATCACCGTGGGCCGGCCTAGTTTAGAAGATGTTTTTATTGCCAAAACGGGCCATCGGTTTTGGGCTGCGGAACGGGAAGCGGAGGAGTCCAGCCGATGAGTGTTACGACAAATACAGAAATGGAATCCAAATCGGACTCGCGAGCGGAGGTTATGGCGACGGCCACTGGCGACGGCGGCTCGATTGCCGTGCGGCCCAGCGGCTGGGCGGCGACTTGGATGTTGGCGCGTCGCGAGTGGACGCGATTCTTTCGGCAGAGGAACCGAGTGGTGTCGGCGATTGTGCAGCCACTGTTGTTTTGGTTGCTGTTTGGCACCGGCCTGCGAGGATCGTTTGAGGGAGCTGGTGAGCAAGGGTTTCTCGAGTACTTTTTGCCCGGCACTGTCGCTTTGATTGTTCTCTTCACGGCTATCTTCGCCACGATCTCGGTAATTGAGGATCGTCGTGAGGGGTTTATGCAGGCCGTGTTGGTTGCCCCGGTTGGCAGGTTGCCCGTCTTGGCCGGTAAGGTGCTCGGTGGGGCCGCGATTGCTTGGGTGCAGGCGCTCGTCTTCCTGGCGTTGGCTTACGCTTTTGGCACGATTCCGATCAGTTGGTCGATTGTGCCGTTGCTGGCGCTGTTGGCCATCATGGCGCTCTCGATGTGTTCGCTGGGCATGATCGTGGCTTGGCCGATGGACAGCACGCAGGGCTTTCACGCCGTGATGATGCTCGGGCTGATGCCGATGTGGTTGCTAAGTGGTGCGTTCTTTCCGATTCCCGCGTTGGGAGCCGAAGCGACTGTGGGGCAAATGGGATTGCACTGGGTAATGCGATTGAATCCGCTCAGTTATTCATTGGCCGAATCGCGACGATTGCTTTACCCGACTATCGATTTTGCGTCGAGTGGTTGGGCGCCGGCACCGATCCTTGCTTGGACGATCAGCGTAGCATTCTTAGTGGGAACCTTTTTGTTGGCCGCGTATTTGATGCGTGGCAGTCGTCGAGCCGATTTGGTGGTCTGATGCGAACCGCGATCAACGTTGTCATTATTCTCGTCGTCGCTTTAGGAGTTGGGTTGTCGTTGCGATATCTTCGCACCGATGAGACAACGCGTGACGTGGTCGATGGCGGCAGCTTACTGTCCCCCGACGCGCTGGCCGAACTGCCCGCCGACCAAATCGACTCACATCAGATTGATACGCATGGTGGGATGGCCGATCAAGATGGTCCGGCCGGAGCCAGTCCGGGAGCCGGTAATGATGAGTTGGCGAAGACTGGCTGGTTGACGGAATTTGAATTGACCGAGCGGAGTGGCGAGCAGATTTCCAGCCGCGACCTGCGTGGGCAACCCTACGTGGCTAGCTTTTTCTTCAGCACCTGTCCCAGCGTTTGCAAGTTGCAGAATGAAAAAATGCAGCAGTTGCAAACTGAGTTTAAAGGACAACCAGTGCGGTTTGTGGCGATCTCCGTTGATCCTGAAGCGGACACCCCCGAGGTCTTGGCCGAGTATGCCAAACGTTACCGTGCCGATCCCGAGCAGTGGTTGTTTTTCACCGGCGACTTGACCTACATCCGACGCGTCGGCGCGGAGATGTACAGCGTGGCGGTGAGCAAGAAATTTCACACCGAGAAATTCATTTTGGTAGGCCCCGATGGCAAGGTGGTCGACTTTTATCGCTGGAATGATGCCGGCCAGTTGAGAAAACTGCAAGCTGATATCAGGGCTTTGTTTGATCGTGATTTGGAGTCAGCCTGATGCAATGGTTGGCCGATAATCTGCCCCACGCGACCGCTTCGCTGAATGCTTTGGCGACGGTTTTGTTGCTGATCGCGCTTTGGAAAATTAAACAAGGTAAGATCGCCGCCCATCGTAATCTGATGCTCACCGCGTTGGCTGTCAGCACCTTGTTCTTAGGGCTGTATCTATTGCACAAAGTGGCCCTGTATGAGACGACCGGATCTTATAACAAGGTGTTTCCCCGTGATCCGGCTGTCGCTTCGGCGACGGCGCGAAATATCTATTTCTTAGTCTTGGCCACGCACGTGCCGTTGGCCGTCACGGTGCCGGTGCTCGCGATTTGGGCAGCCGTGCTGGGGCTGCGTGATCGCCGCGCGGCCCACCGTCGCTTGGTCCGCTTTGCTTATCCGATTTGGCTTTATGTTTCAGTCACCGGCGTGATTGTCTACTTGATGCTCTATCAAATCTTTGTGGAATGAGCGAGCAGGTCAATCTGGTCACGTTGCGAAGATGTTCGCAAGTCTGGGAAGCGGAGATACTTCGCGATCGCCTGGAGTCGGCTGGATTTAGTGCTTTTGTGCAAGGTGCCGAATCGGGACGCAGCCTCAGTTACGTTGGCGTGGCGCTGGGGGGGGTGATCGTTCAAGTTCCTGAGCAAGAGTTGGAGAGAGCGCAAGATCTGCTAGCCACCGATGCTCGCCAACGGGAACAGCAAGTCGGCTGGACTTGCCCACGCTGCGGTGAGCCGAATGAGGCGGCGTTCGATTTCTGTTACAGCTGTTCGTTACCGCGCGGTCAGCAAGCGGAACAGCCAACTCAGCAGGCAAGCGGGGTGGCGCCCGGCGGGCTGCTCAGTGACAGGGTAGCCGACATGGAATCGACCGTGGCTCGTGAGGATCGTATTCGGCGGGCATGGTTGTGGGGCGCGTTTGGCACGGTATTTGGATTCCCGCCGTTTCACTTGATCGCCTTATTTTTGGCGGCGAAAGTGTGGTGCGATGGTGGCAGTCAGGTTGCGGACCAGCGAAATCGTTTATTCTTGCTGTTCGTGTTAATGCCGATGTTGATGTTGGGCAGTTGCGCCGTGTGGCTCAGTATCTTGCAGTAGAGTCGCTCGTTGTTAGCCGCCAAGTTCCTCATTTAGTGAATCGTCATGCGTGGCTGGTCTGTCATCATTGGAGTGCTGGTTTGGTGCTGCATCGCAGGGTTCGTTCCAGGTTGGTTGGTGCCAAGTTGGCTGAATGATTATCAAGCGGTGCGTGCGGAGAGCCCGGCCACGGTCGTCGAGGAGATCACGACGGCGCAACGTTTGGCGCTTCAGCAAATCGACCAATTGATTGCGGAAGGAGAGGGTGAGGCGAAGGCGGTCGTCGATCTGTTAGTTCAGACGCTGGACGAAGCTGCTGGGCGGATGATTGCCGTCACGCCCAACGGGGAGAACGCAAACGCTCTGGTGCGTTACGTGCCGCTCGCGATGTTTCTGAACGACCGGTTGTTGCGGTGGGGAGTTTCGCATCCGGCGGTGTTGCGAGAGTATCGCCAGCGGGTCGACGCGACGGCTAGGAGGCGAATTGAAGCGGCCTTGGCTGCGAATGATTTGACCTTGGCACGCGGTTTATCCGATCGTTTTCTCGCCACCAGCCACGGCGATGACGCGTTGTTGGCAGCCGCCGACTTGGCGTTGCGGCGGGGGTATTACTGGACCGCAATCGCCGCGCTGCGGCGGCTTGATCCGCGTTGGCAGGCCGTCGCTGAGCCGGCTCCCGCGGTTGCCGAGCAGAAGCTGGCGGCGGCTGAGGTGGCGGGGCTGGGTTGGGAGTTTATCTTGGCCGGTTTGGACGCGTCGCAGTTTGCCGAGCTGCGAACTTATTTGCTGACTGCGGAGCAATCGC
>CAZHTX010000172.1:1465-11194 GCA_964535475.1 uncultured Pirellulaceae bacterium | reverse complement strand
TTGCCGGCGTTCGTGGTGATGGAGAGCAACGGTAGCCTGAGCGGAGGCGCGGCTATGTGGTCCAACGGCTTCGTTCCCGGCCAGCATCAAGGGGTGCCGTTTCGCTCCAGTGGTGATCCTATTCTGCATGTCTCCAATCCACCCGGCGTGGATGCCAGCGCACAGCGTGCGAGTCTTGATTTGATCTCGGCTCTGAACCAACAACGTCTTGAGACCACCGGAGACCCCGAAATTGCCGCTCGGATTCAAGCTTACGAGATGGCCTACCGGATGCAGTCGGCGGCTCCCGAATTGATGGACCTTTCTCAAGAATCGGCTGCCACTTTTGCCCTGTACGGAGCCGAGCCGGGTAACGCCGGGAAAGCTTTCGCTAACAACTGCTTGCTGGCCAGGCGGATGGCCGAGCGGGGCGTGCGGTTTATCCAAGTTTATCACGCCGGCTGGGACCATCATTCCAACGTGGCGGGCGGCCTGCGTGGTGCCTGCGGTCAAACCGATCAAGCCTGCGCCGCGCTGATTACCGACCTCCGCCAACGTGGTCTGCTCGACGATACACTTGTAGTCTGGGGTGGTGAGTTTGGGCGCACTCCCATGGTCGAAGCCAGCGCGGCGCTGGGACGTTCGGCTGGTCGCGATCACCATCCGCAAGCTTTCACGATGTGGATGGCCGGTGGTGGTGTCAAGCCTGGTCAAACCATTGGCGCCACCGATGACTTAGGTTTTCACCCCACCGAGGATGCCGTTCACGTACACGATATTCAAGCCACGATCTTACACTTGCTCGGTATCGATCACGAGCGACTGACGTTCACACACGCTGGCCGCCCTTATCGTTTGACCGACGTGCATGGTGAATTGATCCGCAAATTGATTTAGCAGTGAAAGGCGACTATCGTCTCCGCCCGTATCGTCTACCAGCGTTTCGCGCTTTGCCGGTCATCGCTTTGTTCGCAATGGCATTTGCCGCGGCTGAGGCCATCGCATGGACGAGCACATGCGTCATCGGGTGTCGAGCCACGCGGGCCAAACCGGAACCGGCAGTTTCCAAACTTGACGGAGCAAATTGGTGCTGCTGGCGCATGCGTTCCCAAATCGAATCTAGCGTATCACGGCCATCGCGAGCCAGTTCAAGATCACGCGTTAGATCGAGCGAGTCATTGAATTGACTGCGTGAACTATCATATCCGGCCGTCCGAAATCGTTGCTGCAGTTGCCCCAAGGCATGTAGATGATTGGCCAACCAATCGATGCGCTCTTGCCGGGCTACCGCTTCGGTGTTGGCACTGCGAAATTGTTGATCAAGGTGATCAAGGCGAGCGATAATTTGATCATCCCGTGGATCCAACGTCTGCTGGGCACGGGCGGCCAATTCATCTCGGTCGCTGCGAGCGAGCCAATTTCTCAGGTACTCAATCGCCTCGCTGTAATAGCTCCCCTGCGGGTCGGCGGTGGTGGTTAATTCGCTGTTCAAGGTTCTGAGTTCGGTCTCCACAGCGGCCAGCGCTTCCAAGTCGGCTTGGTGGGTCGCATCCGCACGTTCCACGGCATTGATTTTTTCCGGCAAGCCTAGCTTTGCTGCCAATTCATCGCGTTGCTTGGCCAGCTCGCCCATCACGGCGTCAAACGCCTGCTGGTCTTGCGCAATTAGTTTGCGAACATGCTCGGGCGTCTGTTTCAGGTATTCGTAGCTGGTCCTCGCCGAGGGGAATTCGATTAACCGGCTGACCCAGCGATCGAGGCGGCGCGTCAGGCCCCGATAGCCGTATTGGGGCGTGCCCAGTCCGCGCTCGTAAAGATATAAGAACAGCCTGCAGCCATCATAGGCGGGCAGTTTCTGTAAAGCTTCGTGCTCGATCTCTTCCAGCGATCCCTCGGCCCGTTCCAATGCCGCTTCGGCTTCGGCGGCACGTTCGGTGAGCTTGCGAAAGTCGGCGTCTTGGCTCAACTGTTCCGCCAGTTGCTCTGCTAACTGTTGCTGCGCATCCATGGCTTCGTCGAGAGCAGTCGTCGACTGCACCGCCCGCTCGTCGGCGGCTGTTCGCCGTTGTTCCAATTGCTCAATTTGCGTTTGCAATCTGGCAACATGGTCGCCTTGACGAAGCATGATCCGCTCAATGCCTTGGCGCACCTCGCTGGAGGTCGAGCTGATTGCTGCGGGGGTCAGTTCCGGAAGATAATAGGCGGCTAAATCATTCAGCGATTCGTGCTGTTGCGAGGTGATCGTTTGCAACGCGCCGCCAGCTGCGGTGGCGGTAGTCCGCGCATCAGCCAGGGCGGCTTGCGCGGCTTGATAGGCACGCTGGATCTGTTGTGAGACGATGGGACCGGAGAGCGGCATAACACATTACCACGGGAAGGGGGCGAATGCGGAAAAGCATAAACCCCAAACGACAGCCGAGATGAGTAGGCAAGCAACGATGAAAGCGATGATTTTCGCCCTTCGAATCCAGCCGTGAGCGAACAATAGACTAAGCGAAAAAGCGGGGGGTTGGTACTGGTGACGATTGGAAAAATAAGTCTCAATCGCCACGTCAATTTCCGCCGCAGTGACGCGATCTCCCGATAGTTGAGCCGTCCTCAGCAGTTTTTCGCGGAGCTCGGCTCGCACCGTATCTCTCGCCAAAGCCTGTTCGGCCGTGACGCGATCTTTGCGAAGTTCGCGAGCGACATCCATGACGCGAAGCATTTCCTGCAGCGATAGATCGGCCTGTGCTCCAGCCGAAGAAGACCGACTGCCAGCCGAACTCGACATGCTGGAAGCCGGCTGAGTGCCTGACGATGTCATCGTGATTATGTACGCGTGAGAAAACGAAGGGACTGCAAAAAGCTGCGACGGCGGAGCGGCTGTCAGCGGAACGAAACTGGCCACCAGCCAATCGACCCTGACGATCCGCAGCAAAGAGTTTCCCATCTTCGTGAGTGACTGTCACGACGGCAACCGCCTCCTGGCAACATTCTAGCAGGGCCGCACCGCTGGACCAAGCGAGCCAGCATGGGAGTCAGCGGCCGACGTTTAAGCACCGTTAAACACCGTCGTCATTTTGATTTCCGGTAAGTTGGCCCGAGTTGCCCGCGATCGTAATCTCTAGCACCGCCTTTCCCGATTCGGCGGCTAGCCTAATCCGCCGATCGGCCAACGCCTCAGCTTCGGCCGGATCGTGGGTCACGTGCAGCACAGTCACCTCTGTCCTGCGGCTGAGTTCCCGCAGCATGGCTTGAGCCGATTGGCGGGTCGTTGCGTCGAGCGAACTGAGTGGCTCGTCAAGCAACAGCACGGCGGGACCGAACGCGAGCGCTCGACCAAGGGCGACACGTTGTGACTCGCCCCCGCTGAGGCCTTTGGTGCTCCTTGTTAATAAATGCTCAATCTCCAACAACTTGGCAAACTCTTTCACACGTTCATTAATTAACTTGCTTGATTGCTTCCGCAGTTTCATGGCAAACTCTAGATTTTGCCTTACCGAGAGGTTGGGGAAGAGGGCAAGATCTTGTGGCACGTAGCCAATGTTGCGGTCTGCCGGAGGCCAGTTTGTGATCTCGACGTTATCAATCGAGATCCGCCCGGCGCGAACTTTTCTTAAACCACAGATAGATTCAAGAATGGTTGTTTTACCCACGCCCGTCTTCCCCATCAGCACCGCATATTCGCCTCGTTCAACTTGGAACGATAATTGACTGAGAGAGAACGAACCGGCGGCAACCGTGATGTTACTGATGGAGATCACTTTGAAAGTCCTCCGCCAAACCAACGCAAAACAACCAGCACCACGATTGCCATCGCCACCATTAACAGCGAGACCGCCACGGCCGAATCGAGTTGTCCCACGCTCAGTTCCAGAAAGACGGTGGTGGAAAGTACTTCGGTGCGAAAGCGAGTGGTACCAGCAAAGACTAAGATGGGGCCAAATTCTCCTAAAGCGCGAGCCCAAGCAATGGTTCCCGCCGCAATCACTCCCCGCCAAGCCTGCGGCATGGCAATCAACATAAACGCCTGGCCGCGATTGCACCCCAGGGTCCGAGCGACTTCTTCGGCACGAGGGTCAATTTGATCAAAGGTGACTCGCATCGTCCGCACCGCAAACGCGCAGGAGACCGCGAACTGAGCGAGGACCACCGCGGGCCAGCGATAGGTGACCGGAAACCCAACCGCATCTCGCAACCACTTTTCTAGCTGCCAATTCGAGTCTGGATAGAACCATTGGCTGAAGGGGAATGGCTGGTGAAAGAGAATCAATAGGCTGAGGCCCAGAACTAACGGCGGCAGCACGAATGGGATATCAACAATGGTGTCAATCAAACGCCGGCCAGGGAAGGAATAGCGAGATAAAAGATACCCCAGCGGAGTCGCCACCCAGACTGACATAATCGCGGCCACGGTGCAGCTGGCCAAAGTTAGCTTTACGGCCGCTTGAATTTCCGGCTTTAGCAGTGCCGCAACAAAATCTGCTCGAGATGTGAACAATAGATCGGCAGCCAGCAGCAATAATATCAATAAGATAAAACTCGCCGATAACCCACCAGCAATCAGGAAGAAAATGAGATCGTTCAATTGACGAAAACGATTGCGTCGCAGCGGCTGGGTCACGAAATCTGATGCCATCACTTAGGGAGCATGGTTTGGATTGAATCTACACGTCGTCCAAATACTCACTCTACCCAAAACCCATGCTTAGCGTACTGCTGAAGCCCCCGGTCGACCGCCACGATAAATCGTGCAAAATCAAGTGCCGCGGTGGCGTTGGCCGACGACTTCAGCACCCCGACCGAAACCTGTGAATGTGCTCCCCGAAGTTCTGGAATCGCTATGAATTCCAAGTCAGGATAGGAGTGCAGTGCGGCATCATAGACGATCCCCGCGTCGGCCGCTCCCACGGCGATATCGTTTACCACTTCAATTACGGTTCCACGGAACGCCTCGGTTGCCTCGGCCAACGGTTGCCACTGGCCTGTGTCCAAGAGCGATTGTCGTGTTAATTTTCCGATCGCCGCCGCCTCCGGGTTGGCTTGCACAAGTCGCACCTCGGAAGAGATCAGGCTGGCTAGGTCTTTTACCTTGAGTGGATTGCCTTTTTGCACTGCGACGCCACATCGCATTTTGGCGATAGGAAAGACAGCATCGACCAGACCCTTCTCCTTGGCGAGTGCGAGATAGCTATCGTCCGCTGGTAGGTAGAGATCGCCCTGGCCGCTCAATTCCAGTTGAGCCAGCAATGTTTGCGAACCACCATACTGAGTCGTGACCGATCGACCAGTTTCCAACTCGTATTCACGACGAATTGATTCCAGCACCGCCTGATTGCTGGCTGCGCAGAAAACTATTAACTCGCTGCTAATTTCCCGCCTAGCCACCGGGGACGCTGAGTCGTCACCCGCGTTGATCGTTGGTTTTTCACGGCCGGGACTCGATTCGCCCGCATGCATGACCCAAACGCAAACACCCATCAGGACCAAGGATGCGAACATCATCAAGAGTGTTTTGGACATCTCACTTGAGTCCCAGAGCTAAAAAGCGGGGAACGCATTCATCCCCAGGTTGTTCGCGCGAGCGCGCTATTTTTGCGATGCTTACCGCTCACAATCTAATGGGGGTAAGCCTGAATTACAATGACGAAACATGGCGCCCCAGTTGTGCCTTTCCGCAATTTTAGATTAATTCAGCAAAGTTTTGCGCTTTCGAATGTCGCCGCTGGGCTCTATCAGCGTGGCTCAGTTTCTGCAGGTGTATGCGAATCGGGTAAAGCAAACAATCTGGGCCTAACTCGTTCTGGAGAACAGACATGTCGAGTCGCTGGTTATTGCCGCTCTGTGCGGTTCTATTTGTCCCCCTGCCCCTGTTGGCCCAGCCAGCTCAGCCCGGCCAGCCAGCAAAAACTGAGGCGGCAAATGAGCCCAACTCGACAGCTTGGACACGGGAGCGGGCGATGCGCGAGCTGCAGTTCTATCCCCGTGATACTTTCCTGCAGTTCGTGGTGATGCAGTTGTCCACCGACGCTCGGGAAGCCGCCCAAGCAAAGCGCCTGCTACCTGGGGTTGCCAATCCGCGTCAGATCGGTGTGCAACGCAACTCACAAATAAACTTATACAGCATTTTCAGTGGTTCGTTGGCTGTTCAAGAGAGCTTACAGCTGGACGCGATGACGGGCGATCAAGCGAGTGCTGATTCCGAGCCAGTGGTCAAACTCGGTAATCTGCAAGGGCCAACGGTAAAGAGCCATCCCTGGGAAGAAATGCTGGGCAATCGACAGCCGGCTGTTTCCAGATTGGCCGAGTGCGTCCCCGATGACCATTTGTTCGTGCGATTTGAATCGGTCAGCAAGTTGCTCGATGCGCGTGATTTGGTTGACCGATTGTATGCTTATTCAATGGGTCAAGCGAACGGCAGGATCCAATCCACCGGAGCGATGAATCGTTTGCAGCGACAATGGCTGATGGAAACGACGACGCTGCTAAAGCCGCTTTACGACACCGCGTTCGCTGAACTGGCAATCACCTCAAGCGACTTGTTTTTCAACGAGGGTACCGACGCGACGTTGATCATGCGATTGAAAGAGCCGGCAGCCGCTCGCGCCACGCTGAATCAATTGTTAATGGTGCAAGGAAAGCAAATCCCGTTGGCGAAACTGGAAAAGGGTGTGCTGCTGGGCGTCCCCTTTACGCATGTGACAACTCCCGACCGTTCCGTGCACGTTTATGCCGCCGATCTTCTCAATGACTTGCATATCCGCAGTAATTCACGAGTCGCATTTGAACGAATCCTGCGTACGATTCTCGGGCAACCGGCTCCGGGTTTCACCATCGATCGCCTGAGCGACAGTACCGAGTTTCGCTATGTGCGCACGCTGATGCCCCTCGGAGCTGATGAAGAAAATGGTTTTGTTTATCTATCGGATCCATTCATTCGCAATTTGATTGGGCCGGAGAAGAAATTAACCCAACGCAACCGGTTGATCTGCCGGGGTCGCCTGCAAACGCTGCGGCATGCACAGTTGTTGTTCTTGACCCAACACCAACGCGAGGCAACATCGATCGAAGATCTCCGCGCGGGCAATTGCCTTGGTAACGCCGAGAGCCCCATGGAGTTGAATTGTCCCTTGGGTGGGGAGTATTCACTTCTTGATACCAAGCTGGGGTGCCAATGTTCGCACCATGGATCGATCGAGTCGATGGTACCCACGTGTGAGATACCACTGCAACAAGTCCCCGCCTCTCAAGCCGCTGAATATGAACAGTTCGTGGAGTCATATAGTCGTTATTGGCGAACGTTCTTCGATCCCATCGCCATCCGGATTCAGGTGCAGCCCAAACGATACCGGGTGGAGACAATCGTGTTGCCGCTGATCAATAACTCAATTTACTCCGGGCTCGTGTCAGTGCTGGGAGGCAAACCCGAATCGCTTGATTCCTTGCCGGTACCCGAGACCAATATTGCCAGTTTGTCGCTTCGTTTGAATAAGGCTCAATTGCTCGAGCAAATGGGGATCGCCAGACCAGCACCCAAGGCGGGCGACCTGGCGATAGACGTCATTCAGCCACCGTCGCCCGAGCAGGTTCAAACGGCCGACATTAGTCAGGCGTTGGCGAGAATTGGGCTGGGTTTGCACAATCACCATAGTGCTTTCAATCGCCTGCCACCGCGACCCGAGCTTGGTAGAGATCTGGCGGCCGATCGTCGACTGAGCTGGCGTGTCGCCGTCTTGCCGTTCCTCGGAGAGGCTGCTTTATACGAAAAATTTCACCTAAATGAACCGTGGGATAGCCCCCACAACCTAGCGCTGGCCAAACAAATCCCAGATCTGTTCGCCAGCGGCTCAGCCGAACTGGCAAAGCAAGGCAAGACTCGTTACGTGTTTCCCAAACACCCGCAGGCAATTTATCGAGATACCGAGCAGGGTGCTAGTTTCCGGAGAGTAGTCGATGGGCTTTCCAACACATTGATGGTTGTCATGGCGGATGACGAGCATGCGGTGCTCTGGACAAAGCCCGACGATCTCGAAGTCAGCTTGGATCAGCCGCGAGCGGGATTGTTCTTAGACGCGACAGGAAATACTCAAGCCGCCATGGGTGATGGTGGCGTGGTCAGCATTGCCGATGATGTTTCCGATGAGGCGTTCGCCAAAATGATCACTCGCGACGGGGGCGAAATATTAACAGCACGGCCTGAGTCTGTCTCAGTGAGGAGTAGAACGAGAAATCGCCGCGGATCCATTTTTGGTCCCGATGAGATAATTCAGCGACTCGATTTGGATCAGTTTTTGCACCACGGAATCGGCAATCAGATTGCGGTTCATCTCGGTGATGGAAAGCCACTGGTTGACTTTAACGTGTCACGCTTGGTCGCGCTGGCCCGTGGAGGATTTGGCGGTAATGGCCGTTTTCTTGATCCCGAATTTTCTCTGGTTGGATTACTAGCGTTATCGATTAATACGCCAGTCTATGTTTCCGTTCCCGTGAAAGATGTGGAGATTGTTGATAGCACGCTGGAAAAATTAGACACCTTGCTTGCAACTTGGGTGCGCAGCCCCGAAAGTCAGTTTTCGGGATTTATTCAGATTGAACAAGACGCATATCGCTTTAGTAGCCCTGAGTATGAAAACGTACGAGCCTATGCCTTTCGATTTGGACCCATTACTTGGAGATTCTATTGGGCTCGCTTGGGCAATGGTTTATATGTTGCCAGCACGCCAGGGCTGATCGCCGACCTGCAGAAGGCGGTTGCCAATCATGACCAGCAGTCACACGCAGTCCATGATGACTCGGCTCCCGCCCATGGCCTAGTGCGGCTTCGTCCACAGCATTGGAATATGATTAAACCACATTTCCAAATTGGTTGGGCGGAGGCGGAAAGACGAGCTTGTCTTCATAACTTGTCGCCATTGGCAAACGCGGGGCGAGCTTTACTGGAAAGCAAAACTGCGCGTCCTAACTTGGCCGAAGTGGAAGGACTGGCGGTGAAGCTGTTTGGTGGTCCTTTGAAATGCCCCACTCATGGGCTATACTCACTAGATGATAAGACCGGCCATGTAACTTGCAGCCTGCATGGAGATGCGCGAGCGCCCACGCAGACGATGGGAGATAAGCCGGGTAAAGTCTCACGGTTTCCGGAGTCTCTCCAAGATGTGCGGCTTGAGCTGACCTTCTTGGAAGACGGCTTGCACGCGGTGGTGCATATCGAAACCAAGTAAGCACGCCTTTCGGGGAGAGAATAACATGTCCAGCGACCCTTACTTGCACCCCGCGACGGCCAGCGATCCGCCGCCGCGCCAGAGTCGCAGCTTAGGTCCGCTGGGCATCGGCTTGCTGGTGGTCTGTGGGGGAGTTTTATTGCTCCTCTTACTATTGCCTGCCACGCGCTCCGCGCATCCTGTTGTGTGGAAAATGCAGTGCAGTAACAATCTCAAGCAGATCGGGCTTGCGCTCCAAAATTATCGCGACGTTTATGGTGCTTTTCCCCCCGTCTACACGATCGATGCAGACGGCAGGCCGTTGCACAGTTGGCGCACGTTGATTCTTCCTTATTGTGAACATCAGTGGTTGTACGACCAGCTCGACCTGACGCTTCCTTGGGACGCTCCCGTCAATGCTGAGGTGTTTCAACGCAATTCGGTACCGGCTTACGCGTGTCCATTGTTATCCGGGGAAACAAATCAGACTTGCTATCTGGCAATTGTCGGTCCGGAAACTTGCCTGCGGGAGATTTCCCAGACGACCGAAGAACCGGATGGGGATATC
>CAZHTX010000172.1:0-1365 GCA_964535475.1 uncultured Pirellulaceae bacterium | reverse complement strand
GGAAACTTGCCTGCGGGAGATTTCCCAGACGACCGAAGAACCGGATGGGGATATCAAACGCCTTATGATTGTCGAAGTACCGGAAGCGAAGGCGGTGCCCTGGATGCAACCTGTCGATGTCAGCTTGGAGGGTCTAGTCGAGATGCTGAAATCTTCTCAAGGTTTTCACGCGGGAGGATCGCACGGACTATTTAGCGACGGTAGCGTGCGTTTTCTGTCGACAGAATTGGGCCCCGGCGAGCTGGACGCTGGTCAGTTGGCCTCTGGCGTTGAATCCGCGGATAAGTGACCTCAAGTATTGCCAAGGGAATCAGCCAACTTGCCCAGGCGGCGAGCGGGTCGAACCATTCCCAATAAATACCGGAAATTGACGCCAGGCCACCGAGCAGTCGAATTACCACGGCCGAGCAGAGGAGCGTGAACGTGCGCAACATCCACAACTCGTGCGAGGCGAAATTACCTCGCACCGCTTGTCGCCAACCGCGGTGAGCAGCCCACCCGGTTGCTAGGGCAAGTGTGGCGAAAGCCGCTGCGGCTACGTTGCCAGCTTGCGCAAAACGAGACATCCAGAGGCCGCTCGGGACTACCAGGCCGATGATGCAAGCCACTTGAACGCGTCCCAATTGACGGTGAACTTTGGGGCAGCGTTCTCTCAACGAATGACTGAGCAACCACATGCCGACCAACAATGAGAATGGCCCCGATAAGATGTGGATGGTAAAGGCATATTGGTAGGGCCCGTAGAAATGCGGTTCGCGTCCCAGTAAGAAATCAGTATCAAAATTTGGGGTGAGATATGCCGGTAATAAGCTGGCCACTGTCCAGCAAGTCTTTAAGATTAACATCACCACGGCAATCGCCAGGCAACGCCGCAGAATTGATGGTGAGACATTCATGGATCACGTAGCAGGGTAGCCGACATCTTACGTGGTAACCGCCTGATTAGCTGAGCAGGTCGTGGACGACGTGCCCGTGGACAGTTCATCGTCGATCTTCGCACCGCCTGCCGCAGCGGAATCTGGGATCACATCTGGACATGCTTGATTCGATCCGAAACGGACTTGCCATCGATATCCTATCAAGTTCCCTCCTAATCAGCCAAAAGCCCCATGGAATCGACTGCTACCAGGCCGACTGCACCCCCTTCGAATAATATCGGAAATAGTGAAGAATTTCATTGACAGCATGTCAGGCACCTCCCTACAAAAAAAGGGGGGGGCAACGCGAAGGAAGAGATGCCGTCCATTACGCATGATGCTTGCGAGTTTTCCCGTATTGGAATAATTGAAAATGGGCAGGTCAGTGTACGCGTTGAGATTCCTGTGCCTGACGGCGGTCCATTTAGTCTGGTTTCAGTGGCGGCAA
>CAZHTX010000171.1:0-11271 GCA_964535475.1 uncultured Pirellulaceae bacterium | reverse complement strand
GCCTTGATTGGGGTGAGCTTGGGGGTTTTTCAACACCCCATCTGCTAAGGCGCGTTGCTGGGGTGAAACTCAGTGACGGCTTTCTGCTTCTTGCCATCGGCCAGCGATGCGAGCACCTTGGATCGGTCCAGCAGACCAAAAACCGCCGAGTGGCAACTCGGTGTGACGAGCTTTTGCGCTCCTTTTGGCCCTTTTTTACTGGACAGTGCGAGCTCCACCCCAACGCGTGATTTGGGCGCGTTTTTCGTTCGCGGTTTCAGGTTGGATGGATTTGGCTCAGCCAACATCCAATAATTCCATTTCAGCAACAGGAGGTGGTTGCGGTTGCTGACAATGTGCGATGGCGACACCCTTGCCATTGCGCTGCCGATATGCTTCCTGGAATAACTCCATGGTGTGCGACTGCAAGCATTGCAAATCTGCAAGATTGATCAGGAAGTGCCATTCGGGTCAGGCTTTGTGTTCGGTTTTCTGGCCTAGTATGATTTCTATGCTTTCCTTCTGTCCACTTACTTTGACAATCATGTGTGGTAGCCTTCCGCACGTCTGATCAGATCAGATACCATGCCCGTGCCAGCCTACTTAGGCAATGGGCCTAGCTTTGGCAGCACCACCGCCAACCAAGGCCGGCACGGGCCAGGAATGCTGCGGCACGAACAGTCAAGCGTACCGCTTGTCATGCTGACTCCGCTTGCCTTTACCGGAATGCTGAGCTAGCGATGGTCTTCCGGCGCGTTTACGGTTAACCATCTTTGGTCCTTTGAGTATTGGTGTTGGGCGAGGACCTTCAATTGCTCTAAAGTTTTTTTAGTGGCAGAATAAATTTCAATAATAATTTACGATCGCCCAAGACGCCGTCACGGAAACGATTGGCCCAGAACACGACGAAATTCACGTCATCATCCGAGCTTTTTTCAGCTTTTTGTTGCGAGCGAGAGATTGTCATCCGAGTTTTTTTCGCGTGCGTGATCAGTCGCGTGAGGCAAAGAGCGGCGGAATTGTGCGACTAGCTCTGCCGACAAACCTTTGCACCCGCCGCAAATATCAGTGCAACAGTAACAATCGGCTTAACCGTGACTTGCCTGCGATTCGTTGCCATCCTACCGCCGTCTTCTGTGGGGTGCGTATTGAGAGGTTTGTATGTAATCAAACAGGTGGACTCGGACCGATTGTTCAACCATCGCGGTTTGGGGCAGCCAAGGATGGTTGCGCGAATTACTCGGTGAATCCGCAGCGGTATGGCTGGAAGTCGGATGGCTCCGAATTTGTGCTCACCTGTTCGCGAATACTCTCGTTGTTAATAAAGAATTCTTGTTCTGGGGCAGGACCATGGAAGGTTGGACACGTGGGTTGCAGCGATTGCGAGCAGTTCCATTTCTGCTATTTCCCTTCTTTGCTTCGACGGCTTTAGCACAGAACTACGAAAGATACGAGCCCTACAATCCTAACAGAGTGAATCCAGCGTTACCGCTGAACATTCCGGAACTTCCCGCGGAAACCGAAGACGAGGCTGTCAGCGGGGATGATCGAATCCTAGTTGATTGCTTGGAATCGGTCGTCCTTATCGATTCAACTGACAAAATCGTTTCTGACGCTTCGATCGACACTTTCAAGGGGATCCATTACAGGTTCGACGCACACGACTCGATTGTGTTCAAGCCTGGTGTGCGGGGAATCGTCGATCGTTACATCGGACAACCAATCACCCTGAGACGCATCAACGAGTTGGCTGCTGAAATAATAAAACACTACCAAAATTGCCAGCAACCGATCGTTGATGTACAGATACCCGAGCAGCGCATTACTGGTGGAACACTCCATTTGGTGATCGTGGAGACCAGGATCGATCGTGTTCGAGTCCAGCGCGGTCACTACTTTGACTGCGACGAACTGGCAAGGTGGATCAGCTGTACGAGATCGGGTCTTCGCGTCTATGAACCAAGTCTCGAAAGTGACTTGTTGTGGCTGAATCAAAATCCATTTCGTCGCGTGACTGTGGATTTCGCTAAGGGTGGACTGGATGGGACAACCAACGTGATTTTCAAATCCCATGACGTCATGCCGATCCGCGGTTACATGGGAGTCGATGACACCGGTGTCGAATCTCTGAACTACGGCAGGTTTTTCGCCGGATTCACGTATGGCAATATGTGGGGCCGGGGGGGAACTCTCGGATACCAGTACACCACCGACGAGGCTTTTGCGTTACTGCAAGCCCATTCGGTAAGTTACTTTCAGCCGCTAAACAGACAATGGGCTTTTCAGTCGTACGCATCTTGGGCTGGGGTTTCCCCTGCTTTAACGGCTGGATTATCGCAGAGTGGAGAGAGTTGGCAAACAGGTGCTTCTTTGGTCAGACACCTGATTCGTAATCGTCAACAGGCGGCTAACTTCACGGCCGGTGTGGAATTAAAAAGCACGAACAATAACCTTGAGTTCTCGGGTTCAACGGTTTCCAACTCGAATGCCGATTTACTACAGATTCGGTTTGGATACGATCATCTCTGGCGAGGTGATTTGATTGACGAGTATTCGTTGTTTCGCTTTGACACCTTCGTCGGGCCGGGCGGAGGCTCGACCGGTGCACATTCGGCTGCCGCATTCAACACGATTCGTCCTGAGACGTCACCAGATTATGTGTATGGTCGCGTGAGGTTTGAAGATTCAAGCTTGCTTGGTGAACGTTGGCAGTTGGTAAGCCGATTCTCGGGTCAGGCGGCAAGCGAGCGGCTTTTATTTAGCGAGATGTTAGGGCTGGGTGGATTTGATTCAATTCGCGGTTTCGACCAACGCGCTTACAATGCTGATCATGGCTGGGTTGCCAATTTTGAACTTGGTCCACGGACTTGGCGAGGCGGTAGCGACCGTGAACCAAAGATCTTGCGAGCTTACAGCTTTATCGACTTAGGCAACGGCTATCTAGATGATCCGCAAGCGGGCGAAGACGCACACACCTTTGTGATGAGCACAGGTGTGGGGGCTCGATTTCAAATCAGCGACAAGCTGATCGCTCGCTTTGATTATGGAGTTGGGGTTGTCGATATTGACGACACTTCGCGCGACCAACGTATTCACTTTGGCCTGACTTGGATTCCAGGTCCCAGACCCTAGGAATGAGGATGGGCCCTGATAATGCCAACTTACAATTCGCAGCCCGGACGGTGTGTCGCGCGGATTTGCGTTGGAGTGCGGGGACTTGTCACCGTCTTCCTCTTCTTTGCTTGAGCAACGTTGGGTCTATTGACCAACATCAAACCGCTCTACAGCACTCCGTCTTCCAACACGGGTCGAGAATTTGAAAGCTCCGACAAGTCGGAGTACTCCAAAGAGCGCAACAATCAGATTGCTCGCGATAATTGGTACCAACTATCTATTGGTAAATCTTCGCCTAGAAAGAAAGGTCGAAGCTCACCCAGCCGAACTAAGGGGGGATGCCTATCTCACCACGAGTTTTCGGCAACTCGTTGATTACATGGAATGGGCACCATGGCAATAAATGGTCTGCGAAGTGGTCAACTTCGAGCAGAGTTTTTCAGGGGCAGAAAATGCACGCTATCCATACACGACGAACACATCTTCGAGTTTCCAAATACGGCCGAAATGCGAAACGTCGTCGTCTACTTGAACTGCTGGTTGTTGGGGCATTGTCAACGAGCGGCGGAGTCGCTTGGGGCCAAGCACCAGCATTACCGAGCGGGGCCGATGTTGTGGCTGGACAGGTTGCCATTTCGGCGACTGGGAACGTGATGAGTGTCAACGCGGCCACATCGCGGGCAATCGTCAATTGGGACTCGTTCAACGTGGGCGCGGGGAATGTGGCGAATTTCAATTTGCCTGATGCGAACTCGGCAATCCTAAATCGGGTGACGACGCCGAACATGCCGTCGACGATTGCCGGTGCGATCAATTCCAACGGCAATGTTTACCTGGTCAATCCATCCGGCATTATGGTCACCTCGTCGGGCATGGTGAATACGAATGGATTCACGGCATCGACGTTTGATATCGCCAACAGTGAATTCATGGCCGGTGGTGCGCTGACGTTCGCTGATAACGGCTCAAACGCTTCGATCATCAATAACGGATCGATTCATACCGGCGCTGGCGGCGCGCACTTGATCGCCAATCAGATCGCCAACAATGGGATGATTTCGTCCACCGGCGGTAGCATCACGCTGAGCGGTGGTGGCAGCGTGACGCTGGATAACGGCGTGACTTACGTACAGCCATCGATGGACACGCTGGCCAGCGGCATCAGTCCGACTGCCGGCTTGATTCAGAATACAGGGACCATTCGCGCAACCGGTGCGGCGACCAGCGGCGGTGAAGTCTATTTGGTGAACCCAAATGGCAACATTCTGCACGATGGCACGATCGCGGCGCAGAACATCGCTAGCAACGGAAATCGCACCGGAGGCCATGTTCAACTCGAGGCGGATGAGATCACGCTGGCGGGTAAGGCATCGATCGATGCGAGCGGGACGCAAGGCGGTGGCGAAGTGCTGGTCGGTGGCGATTGGCAAGGCTTGGGCGACATGCGTCAAGCCACGACGGTGACGATGGAAGCCGGCGCGACGATCGATGCTTCGGCAACCGTGTCGGGCGATGGTGGCAAGATCGTGCTGTGGTCGGACATTTACAACCTGAATTCCGTCACGCAAGCCTTCGGAACGTTACTCGCTCGAGCTGGCGAACTCTTTGGCAACGGCGGACAGATCGAAACCTCTGGGCAGCAATTAAATACCGACGGCATTGCGGTGGATGCCGGTGCAGCCAATGGCAACGGCGGATTGTGGCTGATTGACCCGTACAACTATGTCATCGATGCGATCGCGGCTGGCAACATTGTCAGCACGCTGAACACGGGCACCAGCGTCACCGTCACGACGACGGCCGACAATGCATCGCTGGGCAGTTCTGGAAACAGCGCGGACTTGGGTGACATCACCGTCACCAGCGACATCGTCACGGGCGCGATGGCGGGGGATGCCACGCTATCATTGCAAGCCGCACGGCACATCAACATCGGTGGGACGGTGGGCATTGATGCCACGCAAAACGGCAATACCGCGAAGCTGCACGTGCAATTGCTGGCCGACACCGATCACTTGGGCGACGGGATCAACATTGTTACCGGTCAAGGGATCAAGACCAACGGCGGTGACCTAACATTCGGCGACGGGTCGACGGCGGCGATCGGTGGCGCCACGGTGCAAGTAGGCGGCGATCTCTACGTTACCGGCTCGGCCGCTCAGTCGATTGAAACCGGTGGTGGCGATATTACGATCAACGGCGAAACGATTGTTGCCAATTCGTCGGTTGCCGGGCTGACGTTTGAGTCCAATGGCGGAGATATTGAATTCGGTGGCGTGCTGAACTCGGGCAATCAATACACCTACATCGACGGTCCCGATGGCCAGGCGAATTCCTGGGATTGGGCTCGGACGAACGCGAGGAACGGAACGGCTGGCGGTTCGGACTTTGGCGACAGCTATCTGGTGACGATTACGTCGCGTCTGGAAAACGCGATCGCCGGTATTGCGGCCGACTATCGTGGGGCTTGGATCGGAGCGTATCGCTCAAATCCCGCCGGTTCGTACAATTGGCAATGGGTTGATGGACCGGAAGCAGGTCAAACCTTCTTTGTTCAATCCGGTGCCGGTGGAGGAACCGCGCAGCCGGGGTGGTATTCCAACTTTGGCGCAGGCGAGCCCAATGGTCCCTTAGATGCCAATGGCGAAAGTCGCGGCCAATTCTTTGGTAACCAGGGACTTTGGAACGATCTGTGGGCGGGCACTTCGTTTCTGGGAACTCAGGAAAGCGAGTATTCGGTGCTCGGATACGTTCGTGAGACCAATCTCGCACCAACATCCATCACGATCAACGCCGGCACCGGTTCGGTCACGTTCGACGGAGCGGTTGGTGCTGGTAAGGCATTGGCTTCGCTGAACACAACCGCCGCCGCGGGAATCAACATCAATGGCGGGATAGTCAATACGACGGGAATTCAATCCTACAACAGCCCCGTCGTATTGGGCGCTCATACGAATTTTTCTACGATCCAAAGCAACATCATTTTTGGATCCACAGTCGACTCGAACAGTGCCTCAACTCCGTGGAACCTCACCGCCACCATCACACCCGGCAACACTTATTACTGGGTTGACTGGATCAATTGGGATGAAGCAAGCAAGACGGCGACTGGAACGATCACGGTTGGTCCCGACGTCATCACCGTGACCTACCACAATCCGCAAGGAATCTTTGAGGCTCAGACATCCGGCGGAATCAACTTGTGGACAGGGCGAGCTGGCGCAGCATTTGTTGGAGCTTCGCCCTACGTGAGTTCGAACGTGGCGAACGGCCCACCCACTTCTGACGTGATCAAACTGCAGTACGCCGGCTCACAGACCCTGACGTTTAGCGAGTCCGTCGAGAACCTTGCCTTCAGCATTCTTAGCATGAATGGCAATGGCTACGGCTTTGATCAAGACTTCACGATTGAAGGCAATACTGGCATTAACGGTGCGGGACCGGGCTACTTTGGTTCAGGGACCTTTGTCAAGTCAATCGTTGGAGACACGTTTCAAATCAACGACGGTGGTGTCAATGGCGCCAGTGACGGCGGACATAGCGAGCCGCATGGAACCATTCGATTCGGCAACGCGTTTTCAACGCTGACCTGGAATAGCTTGAGTGACGAACTTTATAACGGGTTCACTGTCGGTGTCAGCGGTACCAGCAACACAGCCGGTTCGGTGCAGTTCAACGGGCTCGTCGGTGACACCGCGGCCATGGGGGACGTGACGGTCAACGCTGGATTGCAAACGACGGCAGACATTGCTGCCTCCTCGTTCAGTGTTTCAGGACTCGCAAACCTTGGCGGAGATATCACCACGTCGGGCAATCAGAGTTTCGGCAGTGCGGTGACGATTGGTGCCGATCTGAGTTGGACGACGACTGGTAACGGGAGCATCAGCGCGAGCAGCACCATCGATGGTGCGCACGACCTGACAATCGAAACCGCCGGTACCGGAGACGTCGCGTTGAGCCGACCGGTTGGTGGCATGAATGCGTTAACCGGATTGAGTATCACCACGGACCAACTGAGTGCTGCCGAAATCGCTTTAGCTGCGAACACGGCGTTGAGTCTGACGACCGGTGGCACGAGTTCGATCACTGGAGAGATTTCGGGAACCGATGCCACGCTGTCGAAGGCGGGCAGTGGTACGTTGACTCTATCCGGCACGAACACCTATTCCGGCGGAACGACGATTACGGGAGGCAAGCTCTCGATCGCTTCCGATGCGAACCTGGGCACGGTTCCCGGTTCGGCCACCGCTGGGCATTTGACGCTCAACGGCGGCACATTGTTGGTCACCGGAAACATGACGCTCAACAGCAATCGTGGCATCGAACTCGGCGAGGATGATGGTACCGTTGAAGTCGCGTCAAGCGTGACAGCGCAATACGCAGGGATCATCGCGGGGGCTGGCGACCTGACCAAAACCGGCGCTGGCAAGCTGTCCCTTTTGGGAACAAACACCTACACCGGAGACACGCAAGTCAGCGGCGGCATCCTTGAGACGAACAACCTTGCTGCACTTGGCGACAGCTCAGCCGTGACGGTGGACAACACGTCGGGTGCGGGCCTGAACCTGCTTTCCAATCTGACGATCGGTTCGTTGGCGGGCGGCGGAACCACCGGCGGCAACGTCTCGCTCGGCTCGTCCAAGCTCACCACGGGTGGTGACAATACCTCGACGACTTTTGCGGGAATTATCTCCGGCACGGGAAGCTTGGACAAAGCCGGTTCCGGTGACTTAACACTCACTGCGAACAACACTTACACCGGAGCGACCACGATCGCGGCGGGACAGTTGATTATTGAGAATGACGCGCCGACGTTCGCGACCAGCGGCATCGATGGTCCAGGCTCACTCACCGTTCGCTCTTCCGGCGACTCGTTCAGCTCCGCATTCAACACTTCGTCGGTTCCACTGGGCAGCGGTACAGGCTTGGGCGGTTTGACGATCGGCAAGACGACCAACACCGCCGACATTACGATCGGTTCGGCTGCTTCGGTGAACGGAGCGATCGGGATCCACGGCGGCAACATCACGATCAACGGTGGGCTGACCGCAACCGGCTCGAATACCATCACCATCGGCACTAGCGGTAATCTGACCGACGATGCCAGCGGGTTTGTTTCCGCGGATAGACTGTTGATCGAAGCGACCGGAACCACGACTCTGGACAGTGCTTCCAACGCCATCGGTACGTTCGCCTTTGATGGTGGTAGCCTGAGTCTGACTGAGAGTGATGGATTCACGGTGGGAACGGTTGGTACGCCCCATGGCATCAACGCCACCGGAACCGTTGACGTGTCAACGCTGGCGGGCGATTTGATAATTAGCCAGAACATCGCCACGACCAACACCTCGGCCTCTGCCATCACGCTTAATGCTGGGCGTTCGACGGCCGCCGGCACTTCCACCGGTGGCAACATCGTCCTGAGTGGTTCACCGACCATTACGACAGGCACAGGTGGACGAGCCACATTGTTCACCGGCAGTATCGCAGACAGCACCGGACTGACGGACTTGATCGGCAGCGGCACTGGCAACTTCCGTTACAACAGCGACGAAGCGGCCAGCAACTACTCACTGGCACTCGGCACCGGCTTGTTTGGCATTTATCGCGAACAGCCGACGATCGACGTGAGCGTCGCGGATGCCACGATCACTTACGGGGATTCGACCGCGTCATTGGCACCATCGATAAATAACGCCGCCAACGGCGATACGGTCAGCCAAGTTTTTGCAAGTCCGAGCATCACGATTGGCGGAACGACCTCCACGAGCGGCAATCCGATCGTGGGCGACCACGTGATGACCTCCAGCGGCACGACCACAAGCCAACTTGGCTACGCCATTGGCACAACGACCGGTGGAACACTGACCGTCAATCAAAAACAAATCACGACGACATTGGTAATTGATAACAGGGAATACGATGCCACGACCGCGGCAACGTTCTCGGCGTCCACGAACGGTGCGGTCGCCGGTGATGTGCTCACAATTGGCGGTACAGCCGTGTTTGTCGACAAGAATGTTGGCACCGGCAAGACGGTGAATGTCACTGGCTTGAATCTCTCAGGGACTGATGCTGGAAACTACGCCTTGGCGAATACGACCGACACCAGCACGGCCGACATTACGGCCAAATCGATTACGGTCAGCGGATTGACCGCAAGCGATAAAGTCTACGAGGCGACGACCACCGCCACGATCGATCACACCGGCGTGACATTTACTGGCATGATCGGCGGCGATGACTTGACCGCCTCTGGCACCACGGGCACATTTGATAACAAGAACGAGGGAACTGCCAAAACGGTGACCTTGAGCGGCACGACCTACGGCGGTGCGGACGTGAACAATTACACGTTCGTCGACCAAGCCACGACGACAGCCGACATCACGCCCAAATCGGTAACGATCAGTGGTATCACTGCGGCGAACCGCGAGTATAACGGTACCACTACGGCAACCGTCGACGCGAGCGGTATAACATTCAATGGTATTGTCAGCGGCGACGAACTTACCGCGTCCGGAACTGTCGGAGCGTTCGTCGACAAGAACGTGGGCACCGCAAAAACGGTAAATGTAAGCGGCACAACCTACGGCGGCGCCGACCTCGGCAATTACGACATCGTCGATCAAACCAACGCGACCGCCAGCATTACCGCACGCTCGATCACTGTAAGCGGCATCACGGCAAATGACAAAGTTTACGACGGCACATCCGTCGCCACGGTCGATACCAGTGGCATTGTCTTCAACGGCATCATTGGCGGCGATGACTTGAGTTCTTCTGGAACCACCGGTGCCTTTGGTGACAAGAACGTTGGCAACGATAAGGTCGTCACCCTAAGCGGCACGGTCTATGGTGGTGCGGATGTTGGCAATTATGACTTCACCCACCAATCGACAACGACTGCTGACATCTCGCAAAAATCGGTAACCGTCAGCGGACTCGTTGCAAACGACAAGGTGTATGACGGAACGACTGTTGCCACGGTCGATCACAGCGGAGTCGTCTTTAACGGCATGGTTTCCGGTGATGACTTAACCGTAAGCGGAACGACGGGAACGTTTAATGACAAGCATGTCGGGGTCGGCAAGGTGGTTACACTGACCGGGACGGTTTACGGCGGCGCGGACGCCGGGAATTATTCCTACAACAGTCAATCAACATCGGCTGCGGATGTGACGCCCAGAGCGTTGACGATTCGTGGAATCGCCGCAAACGACAAGACTTACGACGGCAATGTCGTCGCTACCGTTGACACCAGCGGAATGCTGCTCGATGGCTTGGTTTCGGGCGATGTTGTGAACGTCAACATATCGGCCAACTTCGATAATAAGAATGTCGGAACCGACAAGACGGTCGGACTGACGATAACGGAAACGGGCGCGGACGCAAACAACTACGCTCTCACGCGACAGCAGACAGCGCTGGCGGATATCCTGCGTCTGGGAAGCGTTATGTGGATCGGCGGAACGAGCGGGGATTGGAGCGACCCGGCGAACTGGGCCGGCGGAGCAATCCCCGATCTCGCGAACGTGGCCAACGTGATTATCCCGAACGGTGTGACGCCAATTTTCGACAGCAATGTCAATGGCCCGGTCGACATCGATTCGCTGAGCGGTGGCAATCTGCAAGTGGATAGCGGAACCCTGAGCGTCGCCAACGACGCAACGCTCGGTGACTACACGCAAAATGGTGGCGTCTTTAATGTGGGTGGGAATTTTAGCTTCAATCAAACGACCCTGAACGATGGAACGCTAAACGTCACGGGCAACTCTACGGGCGGAACGTTTAAGCAGAACGGCGGCACGGCAGGTTTCGGTGGGGACCTCGACGTTGACGATTACGAGCAAACCAACGGGGACACAACCGTCGGCGGCACCTTCACCTTCGGCACAGCCACCGTCGACGGCGGAACACTCGACGTGACTGGCAATGCCAGCGGCGGCACGTTCACTCAAAGCGGCGGCACCGTCGGTTTCGGTGGCGATCTCGATGTGGATGATTACGAACAGACTGACGGCGACACCACCATCGGCGGCACGTTTACATTCGACACCGGCACCGTCAGTGGCGGAACTTTGGGCGTTACGGGCAACACCACCGGCGGCACGTTCAACCAGAACGGCGGCACGGTCGGCTTCGGTGGCGATCTCGATGTGGATGATTACGAACAGA
>CAZHTX010000170.1:0-11272 GCA_964535475.1 uncultured Pirellulaceae bacterium | reverse complement strand
GGCGCGGGGCGGCTGATCAGGAACCGCACGCTGGCGCGGGGCGGCTGATTTCGGTTAATCGCGGCGATTGATTTCGTAGCGGGTGTGCGGGCGTTTGGATCGTGTCAGCTCGAAACCGGTCGAATCGGCAAATTGCTGGAAAACTCGCTCGGTCGTCGCGGCATCGTAGCGGCCGGCGTGAACACGGAGCAAATACCGCAGCGTCAGTGGTTTTTCGGCAGTCACCACCAAGTCGCTGGCCAGCGTGGGCGAGGCACACATCCAGCCATCTTGGCGAACGTGCCAAGCGTTGGGAAATCCCGTGTTGCTGGGATGGTCGAAATAGGTAATGCCCTCGGCAAACCAGCTGCGAGATGGGCCTGTGCCGCTCGCCGACGCGCCGCTGTAGTCGACCCAGCGATGGGGTTTGCCGAACAGTGACGGCTCGCCAGTTTGCCCGTCGTCGGCTGTTAACAGTCCTTGTCCAAAGGCGGCCGAAATTGATTTGCTGACTCGCACGGCGAGCAGCCCAAAGTTGGTTTTCTGCAAAGTCACTTGAGGGCGTTCCGCGGCCGGCCGGAGCGTTGTTTGGATTTCCAATTGCCAACCACTGCCGTCGTCGTCAACAGCCAATGCGGGCTGTAACTCGATGATCACATCCTGCCAGAGCAACGTTTGGCCGTCGGGGTCTAGCCAGTGCAGTTGCACCGCCAAACGGGCTGCGTCCTCGCCATCTTCCACGGCGTACCACTGGTTTTGGATGATTTTTGTGCCACCATTTTCGGACCAGAAATCAAACCCGTCGACTTTAAAATGCGCGAACCAAACCGAGCGATGGTGGTCATGATCGGGAGCACCGGGGTGTCCCATCCGGGTCACCGATTGACCGCTGGGGCCGATTAGCGGGAACAGGAAAGGGCGTGGCACATCGTGGGGAAAGTGCCAGACGGTGCGGAGCTGGCCATCGATCCGCATTTCAAAGCGGTGACCGGCGAGCGGGATGATTTCGCACCGCGGTGGTGTTGCCAGTGCGGATTCGGTCGGTGTTTGAGCCCGCAGGCTGGGCGGGCCGGCTGTGAACAGCAAACTGGCGAGCGACAAAGCGGCCAGTAGCGGTCGCCAGCGATGTCGCGTGGGCCGATGCAGCTGAGCGGGCGCCAATGTCGCGGGAGCGATGCGGGGAGTTTGCCCGCAAGCTTGGTGGGGGATATCAGAACGCATGTTCGCACCGGGGCGGAAGGACTTCAAAGGGACTCGATCGGATTGGGTTTGCAGTTTAACACGCACGGAGTGGTGCCGGTGAACGCTTGCGGCGGCCGTTAAGCCGGTTTGAGGTATGCACAGGGCGGGTAAATTTTCCTCACCACCGCCGTAGTGGCAAGGCTGGGCTGCTGGCGTTAGAATCTGGGGCAACTGCTGGGAAAAGAAGATTGAAATTGCGATTTTCACGCAGCAAATCATCCCCGCAACCGAGGATGGGTGGCCGAGTGGTCGAAGGCAGCGGTCTTGAAAACCGCCGTACGTTTACGCGTACCGTGGGTTCGAATCCCACCCCATCCGCTTTTTTATTTGGCGTTATTGTTTGAACGAGTCGGCAAATTCGCTGCTCCGATTCTGTTGGCCGCCAGCTATGGGAGCATGCCAATGACGGCAATCGTTGATTCGCGAGTTCGCTCGATTGAACATCCGCTGATCGCCCATCACATGCGGGTCGTGCGTGATGCCGGGACCCCCTCCGCGTTGTTTCGTGATGCGATTTCGCGAATGGCGATGCTGTTGGGCGTCTATGCCACCGAGGACTTGCCCACGCGGTCCACGACGGTGATGACACCGCTCGCCGAGGCCTCCGCCGAGGTGGTAAGTGGCAAAATTGGGCTGGTGCCGATCTTGCGTGCCGGTTTGGGACTGGTCGACCCGTTGTTACAGCTGATACCGGAAGCTGAGGTTTGGCATTTGGGGCTGTATCGCAACGAGGAGACGGCATCTCCGGTTTCCTATTACGATAAACTGCCCGAGCAGCGTCCGGTCGACACAGCTTTAGTGCTCGATCCGATGCTGGCGACCGGCGGGTCGATTCGTTTAGTTGTCGAGCGGCTTTTGCGGTGGGGCGTGCGTGACATTCGCGTGCTGAGCGTGATTGCCGCGGAACCTGGCATCAATCGGTTACTCTCAGAATTCCCCGAACTGCGAATTTTCGTCGGCGTGATCGATCCCCAGCTGAACGGGGACAACTACATCGTCCCGGGGTTGGGTGACGCTGGCGATCGGATTTTCAACACTTAGTTCTGGCTGTGGGACCTACCGCCGATGCTTGCATCTCGTTTGGTTTGTGTACTCGGGATGCTGCTGCTGGTGGCACTGGCTTGGTCGCTCAGCACTCAGCGGCGGAAGTTTCCTTGGCGGATTGTCTTGGGAGGCTTGGGGCTGCAATTGGTGTTGGGTTTCCTGATTTTGCGGACGGAGACAGGTCGCCGAGCGTTTGGATTGGCTGGACAATTCTTCGATAAGATTTTGTCTTTCGTCAGCGATGGCAGTGGATTCTTGTTTCGGCAAGGTGCCGACGTGAGTTTGCTGGAGACGTTCGCGTTTGGCGTCTTGCCGACGGTGATTTTCTTCTCGGCCTTGATGAGCGTGTTGTATCACTTGGGCGTGATGCAGTGCGTGGTCTGGGCGATGGCTTGGGTGATGCGGTTTACGCTGGGCACCAGCGGGGCGGAGACATTGGCTGCGGCGGCGAACGTTTTTGTCGGGCACACCGAAGCGCCGCTGGTCGTGAAGCCTTACTTGGCGACGATGACACGCAGCGAGTTAAACGCTTTGATGACGGGTGGTTTTGCCACCGTCACTGGCGGCCTGCTGGGGGCTTATGCTGGGATGGGAATTGACATTCGGCATTTATTGACCGCCTCGGTGATCAGCGCGCCGGCCGCTCTGTTGATCGCCAAAGTCATGGTACCCGAGACGGCAGTGCCGGTCGCCGGCGGCGGGTTGCGGTTGGATCGCAGTTCGGGCAACGTGAATCTGATTGGAGCGGCCGTGCAGGGAGCCACCGATGGACTCAAGCTGGCTCTCAACGTCGGTGCCGTGTTGATCGCTTTCTTGGCACTGATCGCCATGTTGGACTGGATGGTCGGGCAGGCGGGGGTCGGATTTTGGTCCATTTTGGATTACTGGCGGGGGGCCGCGAATGTGTCTCATACTCCTTGGAGCTTGGGGTTGGTGCTCGGCTATGCTTGCGCGCCGCTGGCGCTGTGCATGGGGATTCCCTGGTCAGAATCGGTGGCGGCTGGGGAGTTGATTGGACTGAAGACCGTCGCCAATGAGTTCATTGCCTTCAAGGAATTGGGCTCCATGAACGTGGTTGCCGCCGGGTCGGTGGAAGCGGGCATGATCAGCCCGCGGACGAAAGTCATTTTGACCTACGCGCTAGCTGGCTTTTCCAATTTCGGCGCGATCGGCATTCAGGTGGGAGGCATTGGCGGGTTGGAGCCCAGCCGCCGCGATGATTTGGCCCGGCTTGGGCTGCGAGCCATGATTGGGGGTTTGATTGCCTGTTGCATGACCGGCGCGGTCGCCGGGTTAATGCTCGCCGCGGAGGATCCGGCGGCATGACGAATCCCTACGACCCGCCCCCCGTGGTGCTTGATCAACGCCCCAACTATCTGGACCAAGCACGCTTGTTGAAAGCTGGATTTCTATACCGCAAGATTGAGTTTGACGTGCCATTTCAGGGGCTATTGGTCTACAGCGGCTGGAATTTCCTGCAGCGAATCCGCATCAATGACATCTTGGTTTGGAAACGCGTCAGCTGGGTGGTGATCCATCGCCAAGCTCAATTCCAGTTGCCAGCCGAGCTGGACCCCCAGCAGCGTCAGGCTCAAGTCGATTTGCGATTTAGCAGGGGGTTGATGATGGAAGGATTTTCGCTGCGGATTGGCCAACAAGTGGTCTATGACGAGCCGCCCGGTGGACTTTAGTTAAAATTGTTGGCTGGCTGGGTTTTTCAGGTCTTTTTTCACGATCGTCACGTTCGTTACGGGCCGTTTTGAGCTCAGATTCGCTGACTTGGGAATTACCTGCCAGTTGCGACCAAACGCGCTAAAGGTTTTACCCCTTTTGTAACGAAACATAAGTGTCGGAAGAACTTCATCTTGTCCGCGGGTGTGCCGGGAGTGGCGGCATACGAGTTCGCGAGCAGCGAAGGGTTCTTCAGGCAGGGGGGATCTAAATCGAACAATCCGATTCGGCAATGAGTGCTAGGTCGGTTTGTGGAATCACCGTCTGAACTAGGTGACCGTTTGGTTGCGTAGTATTGGAGGCGGTATCTAGGTTTGGCTCTTCCCGGTCGAAACGTGCGTATGCGAATCGACGATTGAGAACGGATGGAAGAGCAAGCTATCTAGCGGCCCTGCCCCTCAGCAAGCCATGATGTTAGATAGCCTAGCCGACCATTGGTTCACACCAGTACCGAAACTAAAACCGTAAGGAACCCAACCCGGACGTGTCGCAAGATGCAACCGGATCGGCCCCAGACCCAGCCGTTTATCGATGGCCAATACTTCGCACGCCCCACCGGGTGAAGACGACCGTTCAGGCCGGTTGTTGGCAGTTGATCGATAAACAACGAGTGGGCCGGAGTGTTGATGGATATGAACGCACCATCAACCAAGGGAATGTCAACGAGGCGTTACGGAGAACCTGATATGAAGGTCTTCACGACTGGACAGGTCGCCAAGATCTGTAAAGTCGCCCCGCGAACCGTATCAAAATGGTTCGATTCGGGTCGATTAAAGGGATATCGTATTCCGGGTTCGCAGGATCGACGGATCCCACGCGAATACCTGATTAAGTTCCTTAAGGAACACGGTATGCCTTTAGGAGATCTCGAGGACGAGGCGATGGCTAAAGTGCTGATCGTCGCCCAGGACCAAGTCCTGATCGAGAACTTGAAGCGTGAATTACCTCCCGAAAAAGCTTTCAAAGTGGCAGTTGCCGCGAGTGGCTTTGAAGCAGGTATTCAGGCCGAGAGCTTTAACCCAGATTGCATCATCGTCGACTTTTCAATCGGTAAGGTGGAAGCAGTTCAAATCTGCCAAAACCTGCGAAAGAATATCGACTTTGCCGAAATTATATTGATTGCTTTACTACCGGATGATGGTCAACCGATGAGCTTTGACCGGTCTGCGATCAACGAAACTTTCAAGAAGCCGTTCGATGCTCACTTGTTGGCAGAACGACTTCGTACTCTGATCGGTGCCAAGAAAGAATTGGTTTAGCATTTCAGCTGAATGCCTTTTCCTCGTTGGCCCCGTCTGAGCCTGAGTCTCAAAGAAAGCGTCGCATGCTCCCGCCATGCGACGCTTTTTTTCGTTACTATCAAACACTCTCGTGCGTCTGGTATCCCACGCGCCGCCCCGCTTCCGCGCCCGCCAGCCCATTCGCTGCTTAGCATGTCCAATCACTTTGATGCCCAGGGCCAGCCACACATGGTGGATGTCTCGGCCAAACCTCAGACCGTGCGTGTCGCCGTAGCCGAGGGTTTGGTCAGCATGGCCGCAGCGACCTTGCAAGCAATTCGCCAGACCGAAATTCGCAAGGGAGATGTCTTGGCTGTCGCCCGCCTGGCCGCCATTGGCGCCACCAAGCAGACCGCTAACCTAATTCCCCTCTGCCACGCCATCCCGGTCGAAGCGGTGACGGTCGATTTTGATTTCCCCGGCTGTGGAGAAATCGACGAGCAGCAGCCAGCGACTGGGGCGTCAACTAGTGGGGCGTCAACTAGTGGGGAGTCGGCGATCGGGCAAGTCCGCTGCCAGGTCACCGTGCGGACCACCGCCCGCACGGGGGTTGAAATGGAGGCGTTAACGGCGGTGGCCGTGGCTGGCTTGACTATCTACGACATGTGCAAATCAATCGACCGCTCGATGGAATTAGGCCCCATTCGCTTGTTGAACAAGTCAGGGGGGCAGTCGGGCGATTTTCAACGCACTGCTCCCAATCCTTAACCTGGCGACGGCTGGAAAACGATTGTCGCGAGTTGTCCGTGGGCGGTAAGCACGGTTCTCTCCGGCAGAGTAGCCCGTTGTGGCGTCAACCGCTGACGACCCCGACAGAGCCTTTTTCATTCGTCGAGAGCAAGGTCATGGAATCAGCTACGACTCCTGAGAGCGATATCGTCCAGCTCGGCAAGCTGGTGGGTGGTGAGTTGCAGGCTCAGGCGTTTTATCGCCCCATCGCGTCCCAAATGGTGCAGGTTGAACAGCGGTTGCGAGACGAGTTACGGAGTCGCTACAAGATTTTGGAACCGGTGCTGCAGCATGGTGTCATGTTGGGGGGCAAGCGTCTTCGCCCGGCCCTCGTATTGTTGGCCGGTGCCGCCAGTGGGCCCTTGCATCGCGACCACGTGACGATCGCCGCTGTTTTGGAGATGGTTCACACCGCCACGTTGGTGCATGACGATGTGCTCGACAAAGCCCAGCATCGCCGGCATGTCCCCACAGTGAACGCCCTCTGGGATAACTCGACCAGCATTTTGTTAGGCGATTTTCTCTTCTCACACAGTTTTTACCTGGCCGCAACACTCAACTCCACCGCCGCTTGCCAAGCCATCGGTCGAGCTTCCCGGCGGGTTTGCGAAGGTGAACTTCGGCAAGTGCTCAGCGCGGGCGACATGCTGCTGGACGAAGCCACTTATCTGGAACTGATCGAAGGCAAAACGGCCGAGTTGACTCAGGTCAGCTGCGAGCTGGGGGCATTGTTCAGCGGAGCCAGCGAAGAGCAAGTCCGCGGCTTAGGCGAGTATGGTAGGTGTTTGGGCATCGCTTTCCAAATCGCCGATGATTATCTCGACTTGTGGGGAAACGAGCATCGCGTTGGCAAGACGTTGGGAAGCGACATCGGGCAAGGCAAAGCGACTCTGCCGCTGATCCGCGGTTTGCAAGTCGCCGATCGGTTGACCCGCTCCGAAATTCTGGCACTCAGTGATGCACCGGCCACCTTGCGACGCGGCGAGCTATTGCCACTGCTGGCTCGCACCGATGCCGAGCAGTACACGCGGGATCAAGCCCGGATATTTGTCGATCAAGCAACCGACGCGCTCTCCGTGTTGCCCCCCAGCGACTCGCGAGAATCGTTGAGAAACCTTGCCGAATTCGCGATTGCTCGCAGTTTCTAGGACAACTGGGCGAGGTTTGTTAACCGCGATGGTGTCAGTCGCGGTCTTCTTTTGAACCGAACAATTTGCCTGCAAAAACCGGCGGCTCACGGCAAAACTGCTACCCCTTGGCTGTGGCGGCTCGGAGTTTTGCGCTGCGGCTGCGGCTGTTTTGCGAAAGCTCTTGGTCGGTTGCCGTCAGCGGTCGCTTGGTCAACACATCCCAGTGATCTTGCTCGCGAAAAGCATATTTCACGATCCGATCTTCCAAGGAATGGAAACTGATCACGACCATCGGCGCGCCCGGTTTGAGCCAACGAAAAGCTTGCTGGAGCGTTTGTTGCAAAATGCTGAGCTCTTCGTTGACGGCAATGCGAAGCGCTTGAAAAGTTCGCGTGGCCGGATCGATGGAGTGATTTTTCGAGCGTGGAACACAGCTGCGAACAAGCGCTGCCAATTCCGACGTGGTCGTCACGGGGGCACGTTGTTTCCGCTGTTCGACGATCCGACGTGCGATCCGGCGACTGAATCGTTCTTCGCCAAATTGGTAAATCAGATTGGCGATCTCCGCTTCGGGCAAGCGTTGTAAGAGTTCGGCCGCGGTCTCGCCGCGGCCCACATCGAATCGCAGGTCGAGTGGACCGTCACCGCGAAAACTAAAGCCCCGCGATTCATCCTCCAACTGATCGCTGGATAATCCCAGGTCGAGCAACATGCCGTCGACGCGATCGATCTCCAGCATCTCGCAAACGCGATCCAAACGATGGTAGCTGGCATGCAGTGGCACCACTGGCGGGCAAGCTTGCTCGGCTTCGGCTCGGGCGATTGGAATCGCGTCGCGGTCAAGTGCCAGCACGCGGCCGGTCGGCCCCACCCGGTCGGCGATCAAACGCGTGTGACCACCACCACCGAGCGTGCCGTCGACAATGGTTTGCCCCGGTTGCGGGTCCAAGTATTGCAACACCTCAGTGGGCATCACGGGAACATGCACTGTCTCCACGAATTAGGCAGTCCCGGCTGGGTTAAAGTACTCGGGCTCGTTACCCGGTTTCCATTTGATATTACAGCCGATGCTGGGGACTTGCTGTTCGGCGGGCGCTGCCCCCGCCAAAACGGCATCGAGCGCGGCGCGTAAATCGGCGCCGGTCACTGGACGGTCGGTTTTCGGACGGCTGTCGTCCATTTGCCCGCGATACACCAAACGTTGCTCACTGTCGAACAAGTAAAAATCGGGAGTGCAGGCGGCGTGATAAGCTTTAGCGACCGCTTGATCGGCGTCGTAAAGATAAGGGAATGTGTATCCCTGCTGAGCCTTCTCCTCGGCCATTTTCTCGGGCGAGTCATCGGGGTATTTCTCAGCGTCATTGCTGCTGATCCCCACGACGGCGACGCCGCGGGCCTGATAATCCTCAGCCAATTGCTGCACACCGGCGGCGACATGTTTGACGTAGGGACAATGATTGCACATAAAAATTACCAACAGAGCCTTGGCACCCGCAAACTCGCTCAGTTCCACGGTGCGTCCGTCGGTGTCTTGAAGCTTAAAATCGGGAGCTGGAGTGCCCAGCGGCAACATGGTGCTGGCGGTTCGGACCATTGTGCTTCCTTTTCCTGTTGAGTGGTCTACAACTGTGCGGTCCCTGCAAGGTACTCGACGCAAGGCCATTGCGAAACCGGCGATGTCGGCAAAGGCCCACGAGCGAAAATTTGGCAATCATGACTCAAATTATATTGTTACACGGACTCGGCGGTGATCAAAACTCGATGCTACCGGTCGCGAAACGTTTGAACCGTTCACTGCCCGCTGCCACTTGCCACGCGGTTGTGGGGGATTATCGCCAGTATCCGCCGCAGTCCCCGGAATTGGGCTGGTTTCATCCACCCAGCGACAGCGATCGCCGCGTCGATTCGCCCACTTGGGTCACTCCCGCACATCTGGAGCACTCGTTGGGCCGTGTTCAGCAGACCATCGAGAGGCTGATTGCGGATGGTGGACTCGCGAGCCAAATTTTTCTGCTGGGGCACAGCCAAGGGGGTGCAATAGCCATCGCTGCGGGGCTGGCTTGTCCCTACGCACTGGGCGGAGTCTGCACGATAGCGGGCTATCTGCCGGCGCCCCTGCGTCCCGGACAAATGGCCTTGAGCACTCCTTTTTTCCTGCAGCACGTCGAACAAGACCCGGTCGTTTCGGCTCGCTGGGCCCGCTACGCGGCCGACTATCTCAGCGAGCAGGCATTATCGTGCGAGCTGAAATGCTGGGAGATCGAAACACAGTCGCACGCCATCCATCCTCGGCAAATCGACGCCGCTGCCCGCTGGATCACCGCCCGCGTCAGTCTGAACTCGGGTCAATAATGGAGCTCGGGTCAATAATGGAGCTCGGGTCAATAATGGAGCTCGGGTCATCCGTGGAGCTTGGGTCATCAATGGAGCTCGGGTCATTGATCGAGCAACCGACTTGGCGTTGAATCCGAGCCAGAGTGCCGGCCAAGTTCGCTTGCACGCGGGCCAACTGGGTTTCAAACAACAGCAGCTCGCGGTAGGCGGCCACCAAATCATCAAAATTGGCGCGTCCACCACGATAGTCGGCCAACACTAGATTCAGCGTCGTTTGCGCCCGCGGCAGCAAACGTTGTTCGTATGTCTCCGCTTGTCCGGCCAGCGAATCAGCTTGCGCGACTAACCTGCGGAGTCCGCCGTAAAGTTGCTCGCGTTGGGCAGCCAGTTGCTGGATGCTGCTCTGCGTGCGATGTGCCGCCTCGCGAATGCCCGCTTCGTACTTGCGTCGCCAAATCGGCAGCGTCGTGCCGACGGAAAAGCTGAGGTTATCGTGTCCATCGGCCACCGGGCTGATCGCCTGCTCGTCGCTGATCAAGCCCCAATTGAGTCCAAACTGCAAATCTGGATATTGCGTCCAACAAGCGGCCTGCTGACGCTGGCGATCGCGTTCGACTTGCCAAGCGAGCCCACGCAGTTCGGGATTGCACTGTTCGGCCCGCAGAATCAACTGCTGCAAACGCTCGGGAGCGGCAACTGTCGGTGGTGGCACGACGGCGTTCGGCACTAACTCCACCGGTTGTCGGACCAGCGTCGCCAGATCAGCACGTGCCGCGGCTAACTGTTGTTGCAACTCATACTCTTGATTGATCAAGCGGTCGGCCTCGGTCTGAGCTCGCAACACATCTTGTTGGGAACCGCCGCTGCGATAGCGGGCTCCGGCCACGGTCAACAAATCGTCAGCAACGAGCTTGCCCTCTTTGACAATTTCCAAAGCGCGGCTGGTGTACCACAGCTCGAAATATGCCAGCTGCACTCCCTCGGTGACTTCACGTTCAATCCGCTCGACTTCGGCTTGAGCCATTTGCACTTCGCGACTGACAACTCGCCCGGCGGCCTTAAGTTTTTCGGGCCAAGGCAGCCGCTGTTGCAGCGACATTTGATTCCCGAGCCGCCCGCCAGCAGTCTGCAATGCTTGATCTTGTAACGGCCAAAAAGTGTTATTGAAAACCGGTTCGGGCAGCGCCGTGACTTGGGCGATGCGATTTTGCTCCGCTGCCACGCGCGAGCGAGCTGCCAAAATGCGAGGGTGCTGGGCCATCGCCAGCGAAACATAGTCGCCCAGCGGCACTCCGGCAGGTTCCGCTGCGGAATCTACTGCCGAAGATTCCGCAGCTGACTCCACTGGCGACTCTGCTAAATCTTGGCTGTCAATTTGTGGTTGGTTGAAATCCAGCGGCGAAGCGGCAGCGACCGTGGCGTTAAAGGCTTCTGTCTGGGCTTGCGTCTGAGCTTGCTCAAAATCCGGATAAACGACTTGTTGAACCCGATTATCGGCCGGCTCGATGAACTGCGGAGCGGCGGGACCGGTTTGTCGATGGGCACAGCCCGCCAAGCAGCAACCGGTCAAGCAACAACCCAGCAGGCTGGCAAGCAGTTTCTGTCGCATCGATTGTTCAGTCCCCATATTCGCCCTGGTATCCCCTGCGGATTGGTGATCCTGCGATTGAACGTGACGGATAAACCGCTACAGCCCGCACACCGCTACCAACTCTTTTCTTCGGACCGAACATGCGGGCAATCTGGAAGAATCCCAAGCCACAACATCCATTCGCGACCTCACCGCCTGTTGCAGCCCGAACA
>CAZHTX010000169.1:0-11284 GCA_964535475.1 uncultured Pirellulaceae bacterium | reverse complement strand
CAGCAGAACCCTCGCGAGCGGCACAGGCTTCCTAGTCGAACGAGTTTTACACGAAAGTTAGTTAACCGGGAGGAGTTTTCCGCAGCAGTTTGGCAGTCGGGGTCGATGTGGAACACAACGGAGCAATGGAATCGCCTCGTTCATCATTTGGGAACCACGGCTGTGCTGGAAATCAGGAGGATCTCCGTGCGGTGCCAAATAAATTGGTGCAACAGTGTCGACAAACACGACCACACGAGAATCATCGGCTGCCGCCGCTTCTTCTACAACTAGCGAATCCCGGCCGGCCTCGGGAGAGCTCGAGCAATTCAGCGGCTTGGCGATGCTGGAGCAGGCGGAAGCCTCGCTGGCGGCGGAGTTGAATCAAGCTGCGTTGCCCGGAAATTTGGCAGGTCTCAAGCGGCTTTCGGTCTTAGTGCCGATTTACAACGAGCGTTGGACCGTGGTCGACGTGTTGCGCAAGGTCGCCGCGGTGGCGTTGCCGATCGAGCTGGAAATCGTGGCCATCGACGACGGTTCGGTCGACGGTTCGGCTGATGTGGTGGCCGCTTTGTGTGAGGAAATTCCCAACTTGCGGTTGGTACGTCAGCCACGTAACGGCGGCAAGGGCTCGGCGATCCGTCGCGGCATTGAAGAGATGACGGGGGACGTGGCAGTCATTCAAGATGCCGATTTGGAATATGATCCCGCCGATTTGCCGCGACTGCTCGCACCCTTGTTGGCGGGCCAAGCGGACGCGGTGTTTGGCAGTCGGTTTGCCGGCTCTTCCCGCCAGTGCTTGCCCTTTTGGCACTCGCAAATCAATCGTTTGCTGACAACCGCTTCCAATATGTTGACCGGGGTTAGCCTGACCGACATGGAAACGGGATACAAAGTGATTCGCGGCGATATTTTGCGTGAGTTACGGCTGAAGAGTCGTTCCTACACGTTGGAGCCCGAGATTACCTGTCGGCTGGCTCAGTGGGGAGCGCGGATTCACGAGGTGCCAGTTTCCTACCAGGGGCGCACCTTTGAAGAAGGGAAGAAAATTCGCGGCAAAGATGGTGTGAAGGCACTGTTGACGCTGGCCCGTTGTCGGTTTTTCGATGCCAACTACAGCTTGGTACCCGAGGACACGATGTTGCGATCGGCCCGTCACGCGCGGCGATATCACGGTTGGTTGGCGACTCAGCTGCAACCATTTCTGGGGAGCCGAGTGCTTGACGCGGGAGCCGGCGTGGGGACTTTAAGTGCCCATTTCCTGAAACGTGCGCGGCTGGTTTTGGCCGACGTTGACGGACACCGCGTGGATCGTTTGCGAGCCAGATTTGGCGGGCGAAGCAACGTGCGAATCGAGCAAGCGGAGCTGGAGGATCGTCAGTTCGCCGAGGATTTACGAGCGGAGAATTTGGACACGGTGGTCTGCGTGAACAGTCTGCAGCAAGTGGGGGCCGATTTTCTCGCCTTGCGTAATTTCTACGATTTACTGCCTGCGGGCGGCCAGGCCGTGATCGTGGTGCCCGCTGAGATGCGTCTGTTTAACCGCGTTGATCAGGCCATGGGGAATCAACGTCGCTACCAGCCTCATCAGTTGGAGCAGTTGATGATGCGGGCTGGATTTGAAGTGATTGAGCGGAAATCCTTCAACCGGCTGGGCAGTTTGGGCTGGTTCGGCAACGGTTCGCTGCTTGGGCGTCGCCGCTTCGGTTCGTTGCAGGTGGCAGCGTTCGACCGGTTATGGTCGGTTGGCAAATATTTCGATCGTTGGTTGCCCGTGCCGGCGGCCAGCTTGTTGGTCGTGGGCCGCAAGCCTTAGGGCCTGTCGCCAATTGCCCCCGGTGGCGCTACAATTATGGGATCAGCGGAAGTGTTTTCTTTTTTGACCCTATTCTTAGGCGCCAGTTCGGTGGAACGATTCGAACAATTGCGAAACTTAGTCGTCATGGCGGTAGCCGACGGCATGCTGGCTGAGGACGAACTCAGTTTACTAGCCGAGCGCTGCGTGCAATTGGGCCTGAACGAAGAGGAATTGCGCGCGTCAGTCTCTTTTGCACTCAGCGACGACGCGGCGCTGAAGCTGCCCTCCGATCCGGCGGAGCAAGAAGCACTGCTCAGTGACTTGATTCGGATGATGGCAGCCGATGGTCAATTGGCGGAAGCTGAAAAACGTTTATTTGCTTTAGCCGCCGCCAAAATGAACTTCGGCACCGACCGTGTCAACCAATTAATCGATCGCCTAGCCTTATGACCAAGCAGCGTAGTTTAGAAGATCATCGTTTAACGCTGAGCGAATCACGAGTGGAGAACTGGCAACGTTGGGGCCCCTACTTGTCGGAACGACAGTGGGGGACGGTTCGCGAAGACTACTCGGACCATGGTGATAGCTGGAACTACTTTCCTCATGATCACGCCCGCAGTCGAGCTTATCGCTGGGGTGAGGATGGCCTGTTGGGGCTTTGCGATCGCGAGTGCCGATTAAGCATTTCATTAGCACTTTGGAATGGACGCGATCCGATTCTGAAAGAGCGTCTTTACGGGCTGAATGGGCCGGAGGGAAATCATGGTGAAGATGTTAAGGAATGCTACTTCTACCTCGATGCGACTCCCACCTACTCTTATGCCAAAGCCTTATACAAGTATCCTCAAGCAAGATTTCCCTATGAGCAAATAGCTGAGGTAAATCAACAGCGAGATCGCAACGAGACGGAGTACGAATTAACCGATACGGGCGTGTTCGATGAGGGGCGCTATTTCGATTGTCTGATCGAATATGCCAAGGCCGCGCCGAACGATGTTTTGATTCGTTACACCTTGTCCAATCGTGGTCCTCAGGCGGCGATTCTGCATGTTCTGCCAACCGTCTGGTTTCGCAATTCTTGGATTTGGGGCTGCACCGATGAAGGCTGCACGACCAAGCCCGAGATGTGGCTCGAAGGCGATGTGTTGCGCGGCGCGCATGAGACGCTGGGTCAATTCGCGATGCTGGCTGAACCTCCCCAGGGAGCCAACTCGAGTGAGTGGATTTTTACCGACAATGAGACGAATACGAATCGGCATCCGGAACTGGTTTCGGGGTCTGAGTATTTCAAAGATGCCTTTCATGAGTATGTGATTTCTGGCAACACGCGAGTCGTAAATCCGGCTCAGCGTGGCACCAAAGCGGCCGCCTATAGTTTGCTTGTCATTCCTCCCGGCGAGAGTCGCGAAGTCCGTTTGCGATTGAAGACAGCCGACAAGCCCACGCAGGCGCAGGAATCTCGGACCGTTCCCTTGGCCTCCGATCCGGGGCCCGATCCACTGCGACCGGAACTGGATGCGACCGAGGTGGGTGCTAGTTTTGATGCCATTTTCGCTGCCAGAATTAAAGAAGCTGACGAGTATTATGAGTCGCGCGTGGCGGCTGAGATGAGCCCCGAGCGCAAGCAAATTACTCGCCAAGCCTACGCGGGGATGCTGTGGAGTAAGCAGTTTTATTACTACAGCGTGCAGACTTGGCTCGACGGGGACTCGGCCGGTCCTCCCGTCACGGAGAACCGCAAAAAGATTCGCAACGCCGATTGGAAACACCTGTTTAACCGCGACGTGATGGCCATGCCCGATACTTGGGAATACCCCTGGTACGCGGCCTGGGACAGTGCTTTCCACATGGTGCCGATGGCCGCCTTGGATACCCACTTTGCCAAGAACCAGTTGATTCTGTTTCTGCGCGAGTGGTACATGCATCCCAACGGCCAGATTCCGGCCTACGAATGGAAGCTCTCCGACGTTAATCCGCCAGTTCACGCTTGGGCTTGTTGGCAAGTTTACAAAACCACGGGACCACCCAAGCAGCGCGATAAAACTTTTTTGGCGAGAGTTTTTCAGAAACTTTTGGTGAATTTTACTTGGTGGGTGAACCGCAAGGACCCGCGTGGTCGGCACGTCTTTACCGGTGGCTTTTTGGGTCTCGACAATATCGGTATTTTTGATCGCAGCAAGCCGTTGCCGGGAGGCTATTTAGAGCAAGCCGATGGGACCGCCTGGATGGCTTTCTACTGCGGTTCAATGCTGCGAATTGCCCTGGAATTGGCTGATGGGAACCCAGCTTACGGCGATATGGCCAGTAAGTTTTTTGAGCATTACGTGGCGATTGCCGAAGCCATGAATTCGCTCGACGGCACTGGGTTATGGGACGAACAAGATGGCTTTTATTACGACCATTTGTACTTGCAGGACAGCGGCATTCCGATGCGGATTCGCTCCCTGGTGGGATTGATCCCCCTGCTCACCGGCGTGATTTTGGAAGACGCGGTGATTGAACAATTACCGGGGTTCACGCGTCGTACACGTTGGTTCGTGGAAAATCGCGGCGACTTAACTCAACATATGACGTATCTTGAAAGTGAGGAGTCGGGAGCCGACGGAACCCCGCAGCGGCGGTTACTGGCGATTCCTTCGGAGGATCGTTTTCGGCGGTTGTTGAGCGTGATGTTGGATGAGTCGGAGTTTTTGTCTCCCCACGGTATTCGCAGCCTCTCTGCGGCCCATGCCGAGCAGCCATTTGTGTTTGAATTTGGCGGCCAACGCAATGAAGTTCGCTATGTTCCCGGCGAAAGCGATAGCGGCATGTTCGGCGGCAACAGTAATTGGCGGGGCCCGGTCTGGTTTCCGCTAAACTTCTTGATTGTGCAGTCCTTGCAGCGATATCACAGTTTTTACGGTGATAGCTTTCGGGTGGAATGCCCGACCGGCAGTGGCAACAGCATGACGTTGCTGGAAGTTGCCCATGAGCTGGAGCGGCGGCTGATTTCGATTTTTGAACCGGATGCCAGCGGACAACGTCCCGCCCACGGCACTGAGACGCGTTACCGGGACGACCCGCACTGGCGCGATCTGATTTTGTTTTACGAGTATTTTCACGGCGATAATGGACGTGGCTTGGGAGCCAGTCATCAAACGGGTTGGACAGCCCTGGTCGCCACCCTTTGTCAAGAAAGTGCGCGGATCGGGCCCAGTGTGGCCGAGCAACGTCCCGCAGCCCCCTTGACGTGAGACGCGATAGTCGTGAGGCGCCATAGCCAAACGACGTTAAATCATTTACACTATAAGAAAAATATTTTAGATGCTTGAAATTTTGGACGCTGAAACCACGCGTCGCCCTATAATTAATGACGAATGCTTAATGGATAAGCCCGCAGTTCCGGCACCAGCGTTGTTCGCCGACCTTGATCTCTCTGCAGTGATGCGAAAGGCAGTGGCGCGGGCTGGATTTGAACACGCCACGCCAATTCAGGCCGGCCTGGTTCCCCTCGCCCTCGAAGGGCACGATGTCATTGGCCAAGCCCGCACGGGAACGGGAAAGACGGCCGCTTTTGGCATTCCCATCTTGGAACAACTCGATCCGATCGAAGAATGCCACGACCCGCAAGCCCTGATCTTGGTACCGACTCGCGAGTTGGCCGATCAGGTGGGACGCGAGTTAGAGCGTCTGGCTTGGGGAGTGCCCACACGCATTACCGTGTTGGCTGGTGGCAAGAACATGAACGGCCAGTTACGTGACCTCAAAGCGGGGGTGCAAGTCGCCGTGGGCACGCCCGGACGCGTCGCCGATCACTTGGCCCGACGCACTTTGCGAACCGACAACATTTGGTGCTTGGTGCTGGACGAAGCGGACCGCATGTTGGACATCGGTTTCCGCCCGCAGATCGAAAAAATCTTGCGGCAATGTCCCAAAGATCGCCAAACCTTGCTGCTCTCGGCTACCCTGCCTCCGACGGTTCGCAAATTGGCCGAACGCTATATGTTCGAGCCCGAAGTTATCGATTGCTCCTCCTCCGGCATGTCAGTCGACACGATTGAGCAGCATTATTTCACCGTTGCTCACGATCGCAAATTCGACTTGCTCAAGCAATTACTGGAACGCGAAGATCCCAAGCAGGCGATCATTTTTTGCCGCACCAAGCGGGGCGTCGACAAACTGCAGCGAAAGCTCAGCGATCGTTGGCCTCAGTGCGGGGCGATGCATGGCGATATGAACCAACGTGATCGTGATCGCGTGCTGCTGAAACTTCGCGAAGGAAAGCTGCAGATCTTGGTTGCCACCGACGTTGTTGGACGTGGAATCGATATCAGCACGATCTCGCACATCATTAACTACGATGTGCCCCAAGACAGCGACGATTACGTGCACCGTGTCGGCCGTACCGGCCGGATGGGGCGCGACGGAGTGGCTTTCACTTTCGTGGTCCCGGGTGAAGGAGATTTCCTCACCAGCATCGAACAGCGAATCGACAAACTGTTGATCCGCGATTCCATCTCGGGCTTCGAAGCCAGTGAACAACCTGAGTTGGTATTGGCGAAGGCCAGTGACGAGCCCGAAAAGCCCTCGCGGCGGACGCTCAACCCAATGATGCGACGGAAGCCTCGCCGCCGCTGATTGCTCACTGCAGCAGCGAATAGAGCAGCATGTTGATCCCGATTTTGACCGCATCTTCCGTCGTGTAGCCGGGACATTGGATCGAGCTTTGGCTCTCCAGCGCGCAGCTCAGGTCATAAGGGCTAAAGATCACCGCCACCCGATCGTCGATCGAGGCGGTTTCCAGCACGGCGCTGGTCTGACGTTTTTGCACGGTGATCGCACCGCTGCCGCTGCGTTCTGGGATCCTCAACATGACATTCCCCAGATCAAACCCGAAGGAACTGGATAGCAAGGGAGCGTCGGGAGGCAGCGGGGTCAGTGGCGAGTCGGGTAAGACGCGAGCCAGTTGTGTGCGGAGGGCTTGGGTGAAAGCCGGGTCGCCGCAGATGGAGTCGACCAACAACGTGCCGCCACGTTCTAAAAAGGTCCGCAGCTCGTCGACTTCGTTGGGCGTCAATTCAAAACCCCTGCGTCCGTGCATCCAGGCGATCGGGTACGCTTCCAAGGCATCCGCGTTGATGGGCACCAAGGGCGTTTCGGTGGTAATCCGCATGGGAACATAATCATCCACATAGCGGGCCAAGTTCGGGATTGCTCGTCGCGCGTCTTCGCCGCCCGCATCCAGAGCCACGCGGGGGATCGCCACCACGCCTCGCTCGCCAGCGCGGGCGGTGGTTTCTTGAACCAGCACGCTGCGGGTTTCGAGCTTGTCCTTGAGCTCCCGCCCGGTGGCGTAGGCGATAATGTTTTGGCCCAGCGAGACCGCCGCATCGAGCTGATTTTGAATCACCGGCGCAAAGGTGGTGCGGCTGGTCGGGTCGTTCAATTCCCAACGGCAAGTCAGCGCTCGCGGGACATAGGCGATGCCAGTGCGACAGCAGGCTTGCACACCATAGACCCAGAAATTTTCACCGATCGCGGTGGGATCCACTCGGCGTTCGGCGTACCAGATTGGGTGCCCCGGGGGAAGGCGTTCCAGCGGGCTGCCAAACATCTCTTGGCACAGCGCATTGACCGAGCGCTCGAACGGTGCCGCCGGTCCACAGCCATCACCGGCGGCTGCTTCGAATAAGATAAAGCCACCTCCTTCGATATACTCTTTGAGCAGGTCGCGCGCGGCGGCGTCAAACTTGAGTGGTTCGTTGCCGGTAATCAGCAACACGGGAGCTTGCAACAGGTCGCCCACCGTGGCTCCTCGCAGGCGAATGGTTTGCCAAGTCAAGTCGCGACCCCAGTCACGTTCCAGGTGGCGAACGAGTTGGCGGGGGCCTTCGGGGTGTTGGTTGCCTATTCCTGCTTTACCATCCGCGTCGGCCATTTCACTGTAATCGAGCCGTCCTAAAGCGACTTGGCGTTTGCCCTTGGCGAGAAACAGCAGCGCAAACGAGGTTGCGACAAAGCGATTGTTTTCGATCGACTCGCCGCGCCAAGAACCTCCCAAGTCATCTTGCAGTCGCAGCAGCACCTCGGCCCCTTCGCGGTACCAGTCATGATCTCCAATCATGCGCCGTCCGGTATAGCGACCGACTCGTTCGAGCGCGTAGAGGTAGTAATACAAATAAGGCGAAGCACCGGTGGCACCCGGGTTGGAGCGGACGGTGAAATTTTCCGCCAACCACTCCAGCCCACGCTCAATCGCTTCGTCTTCGGAGCCGCCACCACAGCACTGAATCTTTTCCCCGTTGATCCGCGAACTGTCGTCGGTCAATCGGCCGCGACAAATGATGATGGAAGCGATCGCCGCCGAGGTCATGCTGCCGGTTGACGAGAGATCGCTGATGTAGGGCCAGCCGCCGAAACGATGCTGCCGCGACTTCCAATACTCCAGCGACAACGCGAAGACTTGCGGAGAGACGGCGATCCCGCTCTCTTCCGCCGCCGACAAGGCCAGCAGAGCAAACTGGGTGTTGGAGGGGTCACCGCTGGTGCTGACATTGCCGTAGCCCCAGGCACCCGGATAGCGGCGGACTGCCCCGGCGGGGACTTGCTTTGATTCGAGCCAGCGGACGTTGCGGCGGATCAAGGGTTGATCCTCGGCCGCGCCGACCTGGCAAAACACCAGCGTTTGCAGTGCCACCGAGTAGGTATCGACGGGCCCCTTTTTGCGGAGGTAATTCATTGCCCGCTTGATCGTGGGGGACTCCGGAGGCATACCGGCTGTCACCAGGGAAAGGGTGCAGAGGGCGGTCAGACCGCAATTGTGCTGCAGATATTCGTCCCAACCGCCGGTGCCCAATTGGCGTTTTTCCAGGTATTCCATCCCCCGGCGAATCGAGGTTTCGACTTGCGCAGCGGTGACATCAGCGCGAGCCGCGGGGGACCATAATGGCGATCCCAGCAAGGCAAAAAGGGCGGCGGTGATGAGTGAATAACTGGGCTTGATCGTTGGCATTCTGGACACTCCCTCTCATTGACCACCGTTTGCCGTTAAGCTGTCAGTGGTAGATTCCTGTTCGGTGGCGGTTTCCCCAAGGGAAATTGTACCCGATTTGCTCCTTTTCCCCCGCATGAAGCTTACGCAGCGATGAGTTCCACACCGCCGAAATCTCGCAATTTAGGTGAAGTTCTCCGCGAATTCTCTGGTCATCAGCAGACGATGCGCCAAGAACTGGGGAAAGTGATTGTGGGGCAATCGGAAGTGATCGAGCAACTGCTGGCGGCAATTTTTACCCGCGGGCATTGTTTGCTCGAAGGCGTTCCCGGGCTGGCAAAAACGCTGATGGTCAGCACCCTGGCCCGGATTCTGGACGTCTCCTTTAAACGGATTCAGTTTACTCCCGACTTGATGCCCTCGGATATTACGGGAACTCAGGTCTTGGAAGAAGACGACTCGGGGCGGCGGACGTTCCGCTTCGTCGAAGGTCCCATTTTCACAAATATTTTGCTCGCTGACGAGATCAATCGGACACCTCCGAAAACGCAAGCCGCGTTGTTGCAGGCAATGCAGGAGCGGCAGGTGACCAGCGGCCGCGACACGCTCGATCTGCCCAACCCGTTTTTCACCATCGCCACGCAGAACCCGATTGAGCAAGAGGGGACTTATCCGTTACCCGAAGCCCAGCTCGACCGGTTTATGTTCAACATTCGCGTCGATTATCCCACCGCCGACGAGGAGGAGCGAATCCTCACCGCCAGCACGCGGGGGGAAAGCGAAGAGCCGGTGAAAGTGCTTTCCGGCCGAGCAATCCTCAGCATCCAGAAGTTGGTTCAGAGCGTGGCCGTGAGCCCCTATGTGATTCGCTACGTGGCCAAACTGGTGCGTTCCACGCGGCCTCGCGACGAGGCGGCTCCGCAGTATGTTCGAGAGCTGGTCGACTGGGGGGCCGGGCCGCGGGCGGGCCAATTCCTGCTGGCTGGAGGCAAAGCGTTGGCGGCCATGGATGGTCGTTTTAGCGTCGCCCCCGAGGACATTCGGCGAATTGCGATTCCCGTGCTGCGTCACCGCGTGGCGACCAATTTTCAGGCTCAGGCTGAGGGCCAGACGACTGACGATCTGATCCAGCGGTTATTGAAGGACATTCCGGAACCGGAGCCGGAAAAGTTTACTCGTTCGTAACGCGACATTCGCCGTTGGGATGACGATGTTGGGATGCACCGTGTTCCACTGGGAATTGTTTTAGGAAAACCTGCCGAATGGATGATGACTTCGAGCCTGAAGAACAGACCCCCGAGGGGTTTCTGCGCATGGCCATCCTGATGGAACTCGGGCTTGGCTTGGTGGCGCTAGTGTTGGGCATGATTTTCGGCCCCGATCCTCGTGAGTTAGTTCCCGATTGGTTTGACTATCGGGGGCTCGGCAGCGGTTTACTGTGGGGCGTGTTGGCAGCCGTGCCGATGGTGCTGGCGGTCCAATTGCTAGAAAAATTACCCCTCAAAGCAATTCGCGATCTGCAGAAAGTGACCGAAGAACGTGTGGTTGGGTTGATGCTGCATCTCCGCAATTCGGAGTTGGCAATCGTCTCGATGTGCGCCGGGGTCGGCGAGGAAATGTTGTTTCGCGGTTGGCTGTTTATGGGATTGGCTGGGGCGGTCACCGACTGGGACACTTCCTCACTGGCGATCGCCGTCGTTTTCAGTTCGGTGGCCTTTGGTTTGGCGCATCCAATCTCACCGGCTTACATCGTGGTCACCGGTTTGATGGGCATCTATTTCGCCATGCTAATGATCTGGAGCGAAAATCTCCTCGTCCCAATCATCGCCCACGCGGTGTACGATTTTGTCGAACTAGTACTTGCCACGCGAGCCATGCGGCAAGAAGCTAAGACCACTTAGGAGCGAGCGGGACTCTTAATTATCTTGTCTTAGCACCTATCCGAAAACCATTAGCCGCTTTGGCGCTAGTGCCGCAAATCACAATTAACGCGTCACTAGAACAAGAATCTGCGCAGACCCCCTAGACCCTCCAGTTGGTCGTTATTTTAAAGCTCTTCCTTTGTCTAATGTTGGCTTACCACAGCTGACACCAAAACAAAGGAAGAGCCATGTCAGGTAAAGCAGCACGCGTCACGCTCACAGAGACAATGTACGATATTCTGCAGCGTTTGACCATTAGTCGGACGATACCCGCAAACATCGCAGCTCGGATACAACTTGTGCTTTCGGCGTTCCAGGGACAAAATAACGCTCAAATGTCCTCCGCGGTCCACCTGGGAGCTCAGCAAGTTGAGGGAGGGCTTCGCCAGGGTCTGGCTTTGTGTTCGGTGTTGGGGCGGGAAGGATTGACGTTTGTTGGTTGGTGTGCACTTGTTGTCGGGGGCGAGTCGACGCCGCGACCACCACGCATCGAATTGCTAAGTGTTAATTGCCACATCGTCTTACGAGGCGAATCGATTTCCGCCGGGCTTGCCCCGGGCCGGGATCACAACTGGTAAGCTACCAGGCCAGCTCCTGAAAAACCCTCCCTGGCCG
>CAZHTX010000168.1:0-11288 GCA_964535475.1 uncultured Pirellulaceae bacterium | reverse complement strand
GAGATTCTCCGGAGTGACTGGAGTTCAGACGTGTGCTCTTCCGATCTCCGTCAGTGGCTCCCATTCAAAGGCGCCCATGCTGGCAGCCTGCATCGCCATATCGAGCCGCTGCCTGCTTTCCGCCAGAGCTCGCTCCGCTCGCCTGCGCTCCGAGACATCCAAACCTGATGGAATCACATAGGCAATTTTGCCTTCATTATCGATAATCGGTGCTATCATAAAGTCGACCACCATCGACGTGTCATTTTTCATTTTCACGTTGGCATCGTATCGCACCGATTCGCCGGCTAGTGTGCGCTGGAAAGCATGTTTAAGCTCATCAGCCACTTGCGGATCATAGTTCCACCAAGGGCATTCCCAGAATTTCTTCCCCAACACCTGATCGCGAGTCAAACCCCCGGCCACCATCGCCCGTTCATTGACTTCCAGCAACGTGCCCTCGGTGTCGAGAACTCCGACAAAACACAGCATCTTATCAATGACACGCCGCAGGTGTGCCTCTCGGTCGACGATTCCCTGCTCATACTGCTTGCGTTTGGTAATATCAGTATCGGTTGCCACCATTCGCACCGCTTTCCCGTCAGGTGTACGCTGGATGACGCGGCCCCGAATGAGGTTCCAACGATAAAATCCTGACTTTGTTCGCAACCGATTTTCGCAATAGCAGACATCAGTCTCGCCACTCAAGTGCTTGTGCAGCTCTTCCTGAGTGTTTTCAAGGTCATCTGGATGGACAATGCTCTCCCAGAAATTTATGTTCGCGGCAACCTCCTGTATTTGATAGCCAAGATTTCGCAGCCAATGCTCCGAGTAGTGCACTTCGCCCGTTGCAATGTTCCAATCCCAACAGCCGTCGCTAGCGGCATCGAGTGCTGACGCCAACCTCTGCTCACTTTCGAGCAAGCGAATTTCATGGTTTTTCTCTTCGGTAACTTCACGGCAACTACCTACACAGCTCTGCGGCGTGCCGTCGGTTCCAAAAAAGACCTTCGCATCCTCCCGCAGCCAAACATCGGCCCCGCCGGGCAGCTTGATCCGATAAGTGCAGTGATAATAGGGAGAATCGGGAGTCACCGACGACAATGCTTGTCGCAGGGAGAGTCGGTCATCCACTTGAATGCGTTGCAGGTAACTTTCGAATGAGTCCTCTTCAGGCAACCCCAAAGCTTCACAAACACTTCCTTGTCGACACAGACTCCCAGTTTCTAAATTCATCGCAAAGGCAAACATATTTGCCGCGCGCAAGGAAAGCGACAATATCTCTTGGCTGGCTTTTAAATTAGTGATCTCCACAAAGTTGATCACAACACCATTCACCTCACCCTCCGGAGAAAGATAAGGCAGGATTCTCCTTAGATAGGCTTTGCCGAATTCGCCTGTAAAAGTCTCCTCCAGCTTTGGTGTAGCAAATAAATTCGCCGGTTTCGGCAGGGGAGGCATCTCCGCGATATTCGGTTTCAAATCATTCAGCGACCGTCCCCGATCACCGGGGACAATGCGGTAAAACTCCGCACAGGATGGCGAATAATCGCGAATTTTAAAATCGAGATCAAGAAACATGGTTGCGAATTGACTGCAACGAAGCAAATTCGCTTGATCGTTGTGCGCTTGAGCCAACGCATCGCGGTGGGACTTTATCTCTTCTTTCGAAGCCTCCAATTCCTCGTTCGTCGCCCGCAACTCTTCGTTGATCGAAAGCAATTCCTCGTTGGAAGCGACCAGTTCCTCGTTCGTAGCTTCCATCTCTTGGAGCGATTGCACGAGATTTTGACGTACAGTAGTCAATTGGTTTTCTAGCTTCTTGACCAGCTCCAGAGACTCTTTTTCAGCGGGATTCCCCTCTGCAACTAGTTCCCTCACCGGAGCTTTGTTGAGGGGCTCATCAATGACTTCAAAAACGATGAAGATGAAATCCTCTTGCTGATCATGATGGTCAAAAGGCTGCACCGTCAGTTTGACACGATGGTAACCATCGCCCTTTGGTACCACCAAATTATCATGCACCACCCGCTGCCGGTTCGCAGTAACTTCGGCTATCGCGGAACGTAGGCAAAGTCTCAGGCTGGGAATAATCAAGGAGTGAATGTTGTTCTCGAAGATGCCTTCCTGGATTTGCATAAAATCACTCGACGTTGCCGACGTGCAAATGACTTTTCCTTGCGAGTCGATCACGACCGCTTGGGGAGCAAATTCGGAGAGCAGTCGATGCTGTAGCACTGTCAGTAAATCATCCTGCTGAGCTGGTTGCGGGGGTGCCGGATTCAGGCTAAACGCGACAGGATTTCGCTGTGGTTGACGATGCCAATCCCGACGCGAACCGGAGCTTTCTCGGCGCTGCCAAACGGACTGGGCGTCATCTGCGCAGCTGAAAAAGGAGCTTAAACGAGGATGTTTGTCACTGGGACCTAATAGCAAAAACCCTCCTGAGCGGAGGGCAAAATGAAAGCGATCCAAGACTTGGTGTTGTAAATCTGGCGATAGGTAAGCTAGTAATCCGCGACAGACAATCAAATCGAGCTTGGCAAACGGCGGATCATGGAGAACATCATGCACGGAGAATAGAACTCGCTCTCGAATCACCGAGTTTACGCAGCACAACCCTGCCCGCAGCTCAAAAAAGCGTTGCAGTCTCTCGGCTGATATAAATTGCTCGGCCTCGCTGTGATAAACTCCCGTCCTAGCGATGGCAATTGAGTTGGTTGATCGTTCCGTGGCAAATATTTGAAGGTCGAGCGACAGGTTAGCTCGTTCTAAATGTTCACAAGCCAGCATGGCCACGCTGTAGGCTTCTTCGCCGTTACCGCAGGCAGGCACCCAACACCTAAGCGACTCCCTCCTGTTGCTGCTGCGAATCATGCCGGGGAAAATCCGCTCCTCAAACGTCCGCAGCAGTCCCGCATCGCGGAATAAAAACTTTCCTTGACTCGTCAATTCACGAGTCAGCACCTGACATTCCGTGGGGTGCGATTCTAATTGAGTTAGATAAGCATCGAGCGTCTCTAACTTGTGGAGCAACAGACGTCGCGACACGCGGGCCTTCATCCAAGTTGCATCGCCATTCCAGAAATCGTGATCCGTTTGCTTAGCAAGTTGCTCACAAAGCGAGGACGCTCGCCGGCTCCACTCCTCTTCAAAAGATGCCGAGTCGGCGAGTTCCTGCTGCTGCGATCGGAATCGTTGATAGGCAACTAGCTCAGCAGCGATCGCGGCCGGGGAGAGCAAGCGATCAGCCAGCCCCAAAGAGGCAGCCGCTCGAGGCATCGCCGCCCGTTTGGTCGTCTGCGGATCTTGGGCGAATGTAATTCCACCCGCCGCGCTAATCGCTCGTAAACCGTGCGCTCCGGCAGTACCATCTCCCGCCAGCACCACGCCAATGCGATCCACCTGTTCGGACCGGGCCAGCGATACAAAGAAATGATCAAACGAGTTTTCATGCAATTGATTTCGTTCGTGGGCGACCGGCTGCAGTTTTCCCTCCACCAACTCCAGCCCGCAGCCGGTGGCTGGGAGATACAGACAACCTGCCTGCGGAGCAACCGGCTCACTCACCTCTACGGTCTGCCATTTACCATGGGTGGGCAATAAATCACCCACCAGCGACTGATGTGTGACATCCATGATCAGCACGATTGCCATCGATAAATTTTCACCGAGCCCGGCCAGCAATTCCTTCACCGCGCTCATACCGCCCGCGCCCGCGACGATCCCCACCAACAACAAGCGAGACTCTTTAGTAACTTGACTCACCACTGAGGAACTGGCGAGGGATTGATCCTTGCGCGATGCTCGCATCTTTGAGGCCTGTAGCGGAGATGTTAATTCAAGTAGCTGCCCAAAGGTCTTAGATCGGACCTAATCCGTTCCGGATTGCTCGCAAAAAAATATCCCGACATCCTACCCAAGGAAGAACGCGTTATACAACTGTTGGACCTACTTTTTCATCATGAAAGCAGTGGAGCAAAACCGCACGAGAGGGGACTATCATGCACCACAAGTCGGCCCCCGATGCGAGAACGAATCGACGTCCACCTGGTAGGCTATACAAGAATGCTAATCGCACAAAAGAGTACCCAACGGCGCGACCGCCGGAGTACTCGCGCCCGTCCGCTGCCTCGGTAACCGGTCGCTTAGAGCTGTAGGGAAATAGCAGCCGCGGTATTCAACGGTGCGGGACTTAGATCGCGGAGCGTCCTCAGATCGGCCTTTTCTTTTCCGACTCGCACTTCATATTTCCCCTCCTGGTACACGGGTGGTGCGAAGCGGTTGCCGGCGGCGCGGACCGTGTAAATAATTTCACCTTTTGACTGTTCAATCACCTGGAACACCGGTCGCTCAATACCACTGACAATCAACTCCGGCAAATATCCGACAGGTTGGCGACCATCGTTATCTTGGTATTCAATCGTGAGTGGCCAGCCAGGATATTGTGCGGCATCCCCTTGATCGACCGAGGCGAAGCGGGGCCAGCATTCAAAGGTGATCTGCCGCGTTGATTTCTGAAACCTCGCGACACCAAAACCATCCCCGCGTTGACGTTCATCACTGGTATCTGCTGGATTTGCGTAAGCCAGCATGCGTATGCGGTTTCCTAAACCATCCAGATAGTTGCCGTTCCAAGGCAACACAGAGTCCGCCGGGGGTTGATCGCCAGGTTGCTCGTCAGCGGGCCACCACCAGCGGCCATAGATCGTGTTAACGATCGCCGGGCTGGTAAAACCATACGGACCGTCAGCATGATTATCGATGCCATGCTTTACCACCACTGCCAGGTGCTGGTCCCCGCAAAGATGTAATGCCCAGGCCCGCCGCATGGCTCGCAATGCTAAGTTTCGACCTGTCTGCGGCCAGGCATTACTATCAAGATCGGCCAGCAAGCGATTCTCCTGGTTGCCATGCAGGTGCACCGCACCACAGAAGGCAGTCTGCGAAAGCACACATTTCATATCGGCGCCGGTCCAATCCTGAGCCCATGCATCGAGAAATGCCAACTGCCGGTCACCCAGTAGTTTAAGCCCAGGCAGGTCCACTGCCGCCCGGTCGTAACTCGGGTCGTTGATATGATCCGGACGTGGCCCCATTGGTGGAATCTTGCCTTCGGGACCGCTCTTAAACTTGCGATCCTCAATAATCGCAAAGTTAATCCCACCCACCGTCAGGTCGGTGTAGTAGACGCCAATGCCTTGCCCGATTGGCGTGGGATCATAAGGATCGGGAAGGTGCCAAGTTTGGCAGCGTTGCACCATGTTGACATACTTGGCGGGATAAAAATAACCACCGCTAGGGCCCGCGGCTGTGGTTGCCTGTTTACCATTCTCGCCCCAAATATTAGCCTGGCCGACATCATGATCATCAGGGATCGTAACCACCGGTCGATCCTTCAAGACCTCGCGAAATTGATGGCCAAACTCCAACCAGCCATAAGTGTGCTCAGTGTGATGATAAGATTGGTCGCCGGCAAAAAACAATAGATCTGGATCAAGCTTCAGCAAATTGTCGATCATCGCCGGTCGCGGCCCGGGAGTCCTTGAGCTATTGCAAGAAAGCGAGCCAACCACGATCACATCCTTGTCCACCGGATCCTTGCGAATAAGTCCGCTGAACTCCGCTTGATCTCCGTGGCGAAGTCGATAGGCGACATCTTTCGTGTTATCCCAATCCTCAATGCGAAAGTGCGCACTCCAGCCGAGTTCGATCACTGGCTGTTGGGCCACCTCTAGCCACTGCCCGTCAGCTTGCCGAAACTCCAACCTCACCACCCGCGCTTCAGCTGGCATTAGCGGAAACAGTTGGGCAGTCAGTTTCAACGTGCCATGATCGTGCGTGTAAACAGCGAACGCCACAACTTGATCCCGCGGCACGTTGAGGTCCATCGCCTTCCTGCGACGCGGTGGAACTTTCCACCATTCACCCGTGGACAATGATTCCAACCGGGGAAAACGAGCACCAAAAATGGGCTCTGAGGATTCTTGCGCTGCGACCGGCAAACCAAGCGATACGACAAACAAGGCGACGAATGAATAGGGCACTAAGGAAGCGCCGGGGGGCAAAAAGCGTTGGAACATCGGGCAGATTCACTCCTGGTGTAAAGACATCAATACGCATTCTTTAGCCGGCTAGTGTAACCGACATGAAGCAGCGACGTCGGCCGGGCTTGGCGGTGTTCGCCCCCCTCTACAGGCGCCCATTGTCAGCACGCCCCGACTGTCGATAAGCTTAGACCCTAAAGTGTTGCAAGTTGACGAAGATGCTCTATTTTCAACGCACCATTCCGCAAGCGACGGTTGCGATGTCACTGTACGATTTGAAACGAAGAAAACGGCGAGCCCAGCAACTGCGGCGAAAAGTCTTGTGGGGCTGCGTGCAATCAATTGCCGTCTCTCTTTCATTGTTCTTTGTGGTCTGGAAAACCGGCGTGTTGGGACGGGTGTTGGAGGGAAATTGGCAGATTTCTTCGCAGGGGTTGGTCGCGTCGACCGCACCGCCTGAACAACTGCCGCCCGCGGCGAAAAATCGCCCTGCAATTGACGATCAGCTGCCGAGCGAACCCTCCGCTAGATTCAATTCGCAACGACAAGACAGTGGCTCTCGCACAGCCTCCTCGCTTGCCAATCGCCGTGGTGCTCCGGCAGGTGACGACACGGGAGCTCACGGCGAGGCTCCATATGACGCGGAAAATCGGCGGACTGACGACGAATCCGACAACGATATTGGCATCTTCCGTTCGTTACTCCAAAAAAACCATTCCAATGCGAATGATGACTCTGACACTGCCGTTGAATCGCGTTGGGAATTGGTTTTCGACTTCGAAACTGGCGTGTCGATTGCCGAGATCGAGCCGGAGGTCGATTTAGAGTCCATGGCGGTTGTCGACCTTGTTGGCTGCGAGTCAACAGACAGCACACTGCCGCAGCTAAAAGTGGGAACCACGTCGCTGCAGCTTGCAGAATCGCAGTTAGATGTTCGTTTGGTGCTTTCCGAAGCGACGGCATCAACACCCGCGAGAGTGGTTATGCGGGTGTATGCCCAGAACGCCCGCGGCGGAGATATCCTGTTTCGCAGTCGCAATGCCGCCGAAGCGATTCTCGCTCAGCGGAAAGCGGTCGCAAAAACAGCCGCCCAGCTCGCAAGTCTGTCGGCGGAACAAAATAATTTGGTGAATTGGTTGAAAGCGAAAGTTGCTAAGAAACTGTCAGCCCGTAACGCGGCAAAAGCTCGTGTTGACGTCCTAAAGCAGGCAATCGCGACCGCCCACGCCAGCCTGATTGGTGAACAAAACTTACTCGCCGCCTATGAGCAGGCTGAGCAATACGGCAAGTCCTTGGATGGGAAGATGAAAATTAAGCTTGATCAGCGGCCTGCGGAAGCTGACTGAACGGGGCAACTTAACTGAACAGGGCAACTTTCCTCAACAAGCATCAAATCCCCCCGCCATCCGTCATGGTTTCCGCGTGCTCCGCGTTGTCCGCTTCCTCCTGCTGACGTGCACGCGAGAGGGCTGAGGCGACCAAGCCCGCGGGCACGGAGACGACCCCCAGACCGATCAAAAGAATCGCAAACGTGAACAACCGACCTCCAACGGTAATCGGATAGACATCTCCATATCCCACCGTCGTTAACGTCGCGACCGACCACCACAGGCTGTGAAAGACGGACGAAAAAGATTCCGGTTGAGCTTCGTGTTCAAACTGATAGATGCCGACTGCCGAGAGGTACATCAGGATTGCCGTGACGCACAGAAACAGCACGATTTCCTCGCGTGCAATCACCAACGCGTTATGGAATCGCTGAATTGCCGTGCTGTACCGGGCTAACTTCAAGACTCGAAATAACCGCAGCAGTCGCAAGGCGCGAATGGAGTAAAGATCAAAACCAAAGGATAGAAAAAAGGGCAAGATTGCCAGCAGATCAATCACGCCAAAAAAACTGGTTGCGAATGCAAACTTGCGATCGGCAACCAAAAATCTCAATCCGTACTCCACTGTGAAAGCGATCACGAAGATCACCTCCAACACGTTGAGTAACTTCACCGTGCCGGGGGTGAGATTGGGTAGCGTCTCCAAAGAGTAAGCGAGTAGGGACAGTACGATGCACGACTGAATGACCAAGTCGAACGTGCGTCCAGCTTTCGTCTCCGACGACTCAACGACCTGCTTTAGCTTCTTTAAGAACACCACACACCCGCAACACGATCACCAAGTAGACAGATAAGCTGGCTGACTAACGTTTGCTGGTTTGGGCACTGTTCCAGATCGCCTGCTCGGCCGATTCCACCAGTGGCTCAAAGCTGGCGACCTCGGGTGCGTTGTTGCCTTGTTCGTGCTTGCGGAAGAGAAACAAATAAGTTTCATTCATGGGCCGATGTCGATGGAAAAACAAAGCATTTTTGGCGGCCACTTGCTCGGACAACACCGCATAGTCCGGTTGCTGGGCGGCGGCTTGGATCACGGCTACTGGTTGCCGCAAGAGGTCGGCGGCCAATGTCTGACCGAACTTGCGTTTGCCCGCTGCGCTGAGCCTCAGGCCGGCCTGATCAAAGGCATCCTCGGTGAGGGAACGGCCCGAATCGAGTACCGCGGCGCTCAATTCGGTTGCCACTTCGGCAACAATTTGACGACAGTTTCGCATGTGGTCGGCGTAGCCCGAGGTCCGCACCCCCGGCAGTTCAAAGGGTTGCAAAAAGACCAAACGAATTTGCCGCTCTTGCAAATCCTTGCCGAGCCTCAGCAAGGCAGGCTTGAATGCCGCCACGCCGCTCTCGCCTTGGCTGGCTTCCGCCCAACCGTAACCGATCAAGGCCACCGTCGGATTCGCTGTGCTGAGATCAGTAAACAATCGGGCGTAACCGTCGGCGGTGGAGCCAAACACACGTCGCGCGGTGCCGCTGGCATCGTCACCCGACCAACCCAAGTTCCGAAAAGGGACTCGCAGTTCGGGGCGGGCAAGTGCGAGTGAGACTTCGCAATCACCTTGAAACTGCAATGATTCCACTAAGGTGCCGCCGATCAGGGCCAAACGATCTCCCTGCTTCAGCAGTGGCTCCGCTGCGTGGGCAGCGTGGGGCGAGGATGTTCCCAACCCGAATGCTACACCAAACAACAAAGTCCAAGCGGGCAGGGATAACGAAGCGTGGGTCATGATCAGCGTTTCCGGAAGGCGAGCGTCGCACCTGGGCCTACTCCTCGGGGATGAGACCGAGGAACAGGCGTCAAAGAAGTAGCACGGGCAGAGCGAGTGCCTAGAGTTGGGCCTCGATAGCTTTGATCAAGGTTGCGTCAGACGGCGCAGTCCTGGGGCTGAAACGGCCGACCAGTTGACCATCGCGGTCGATCAGGAATTTCTCGAAATTCCAAGTGATCTTGCCTTGGCCCGCGGGCTTGGTGTCCTTTGCAGTGAGATACTTGTACAGCGGAGTCGCCGTATCGCCATTGACGTCAATCTTCGCGAACATCGGGAACGTCACGGAAAACTTGGATGTGCAAAACTCCTTTATTTCCGCTTCGGTGCCCGGTTCTTGACCACCGAATTGATTGCAGGGGAAAGCAAGAATGACAAAATCTTTGTCCTTGTAGGTCGTGTACAACTCCTGCAAACCTTCGTATTGCCGTGTCAGACCGCACTTGCTGGCAACATTGACAATCAGCACCACCTTGCCTTCGTACTGCTCCAGGTCGACTTCCTTGCCGTCAATCGTATTCATTTTGAAATTCAACGCGCACTCGTGATCATCCGAGTCCGCCGCATAGCTCGACGCTGCTGTCATCGCCAAAGCCCCAACCAATAAGTAAACGGCCAATTTCATCTTAGTAACCTCAAATCTTGGGAAAGGGTGTTTCATTTTGAGCCTACCGAAAACCCCAATGAACCGCAGGCTAGCGCCAAAGCGGCTAATGGTCTTCGAATAGGTTCTCGGACATCCCTCACCGTCAAAGGTGAGGGGCATCCTGTCCAACCGATTATAGCGACCGAGCAATAGCCCGCCGAGTGTGTGCACCGCGGCGTCCCAAAAACAACCAACCTGCAGTCGGTCGCTTGGCAAACGGGGAATTAGTACGCGGTAGCCTCAACTTCTTCGGGGTGATCCTCGCCAGAATCGGGAGGCGAGGGACCAGCGTGAGCGGCCGAGTCATAAATGTCCACCGGCTTGTAGCCACCGATCAGGGCGTAATAGATGAACAGCCCCAAAAAGCCGATTGACATCGCAGCCGGGATAATGGCTGTCCACCAGAGGGCCTGACGGCCACCAAAGATGTTAGCCTCTTGAACTTTGGGCACATCCTCAGCGGCCGAAGCGAGCAATACTTTTTTGACATCTGGGTCAATCAGCTTTGCTTCCTCGATCGGCTTCAGGCTGGACAGTTCGCCACCTGGCAAGACATCGATCGAGTTTGCGGCTGATAGGCGTTCGGGAATGATCGGCTGATACTCGTATCCCCAAGACGCTTCAGGTGCCTCTTTCGCGTAACGTTCAAACGTTTGCGGAGCCTCTGTTTTCAGCCGCTCCGACATCGCATAACCTTGCTGGGTGCCAATTCGAGGACCGGCGATTTGGCCAACCGTCAGCATGCCCGCGGCGCCAAGTGCACCCATCGCCACTGAACCACTTTTCGGATAGCGTTCGCCGGCGACTCCCAACATGGTTGGCCACAGGAAGGCTTTGCCCAAGCTGTAGAACGTAGCTGCCACGAAAATCATAAACACGGTCTGAATTGGCGAGCTCAACCAAATCAATCCCAGGCAAGCGATCACCGAGCTGGCCAACAACAGTCCGATCGGATTCAAGCGGTGCACGATTGGCCCGGCAAAAAATCGCAAAATAAACATCAAGGCCGAAGTGTAGACCAGCACCAGGATGGCGTTCGGCAAAAAGTTTTCCATCAGCTTGGCCATCCAGGAATCGACCCCCAATTCCATGTAGCCGATCAAACCGTGCAGGACGATCAAGACCAAGAAGGGGATCGACGCAAAGCAGCCAAAGACAACCGAGAAACCTTCTTTGCTCGATTCGCCCATCGTCGGGGGAAATTTCACCGGCAACGCCATGATGCCGTAAATCAACACAAACACCACAAAGAAGACCAGCGACACCTGCCATGCCAAGGGGACGAACCAGGCGTCATCCCCGAGAAAACCGGCCGCGAAAATGCCGCCAATAATCATGCCTGCAGGCCAGCCGGCATGCAAAATATTCAGATAGTGCGTTTTAGCCTCAGGGTAAAGCTGGGCGATCAGCGGGTTGATGACCGCCTCGTAAAGCCCCTGGCAGATGGAAAAAACAAAGGCACTCCAAA
>CAZHTX010000167.1:0-11348 GCA_964535475.1 uncultured Pirellulaceae bacterium | reverse complement strand
GGGATCGAGTCCCGCCAATGAAATGCTGACGCCATCTCCGGTGGAAACATATGTATCCGCGTTGATTTGATTTTCCTCCGCGGTGAGATCGTCTTCCGCTGCGAAAATGGCCAACCCCAAATTGTCAATCGGCGAGCCGCTGGCCAGCTCGATCTTCGAGGGAACGAGCTGAGCCACTGAGAAATCAATCGAGAAGGCATCGCCGTTGTCGACGCCGTTGGGTCCGACAGCCACGTAAACCGTGTCGCCCGCCACAAGGTTTCCAAGCTGGACAGTGAATGGCGTATCGCTGCCAGTATTGGTGGTGTTCAACAGTGGTGCATCGTCGTTAACGTGTACGATTAGGCGCAACGCGTTGTCGAAGCCGTAGCCATGGCTCAGCTCGCCATCGCGAATTGCGTAAGCTCCGTCAGCCGGTACCGTGTAAGCATAGATCACGAAGCGATCCAGCGTATTCCCCACACCGCCAGCTTGGCTGGCCCCCATCCCTGGCTGGCTACCCTCGGGTCGCACCCGCAAAAAGTTCGAGGGCAAATTATTAGCGTTGATCGCATCGCCATCCGCCGTGTACCCATCACCGTTGGCGATCAACTGACGATAGTTGGCCGGGTCACCAATGGCACCGCTGGCTCCATCACCCGAGTCACCGCTGGGAGTCCACCCGGCCGGCGCGTTCCATAGATACTGCCAGCCCGGAGCGGGTGTGTTGGCTTGGAAGTCTTCCAAGAAACTGGCAACGTGTCCTTGTTCAAGTTGGAACGAGAACCAATCGCTGTCGTCGGGATTGTCAATGGTGAGTCCATTGAACTCAATGCCATCGGCCGATAGCGGAGTGTCTTCAAAAGCGGTTAAAGCATCTTCACCGGGGCCGAATAGCGAGTAGGCATACTCACTTGAATCATTCCGGCCTCGCAGCCCGTTTGCACTTCGAGATGCCTCAGCTTGGTCGACCAAAATCGAGTTGCCGGCCAAAATCTCCACCACGTCATCGCCAGCCCCCGCGTCAATCCAAACCGACTTTTGCACGGTGGGGCCAACGGTAATTTGGTCATTTCCACCGAGCGCGTCGATCAGAATGACCAGAAAATCACCTTCTGGGGGAATGATAGCAGCCAACACTTCTTCTTCGACGGTGCTACCGTCGTTCTGAGCGGCGATCTCCTCAAGCGCCTCGCGACGCAATTCCGGATCGGTTTCAGCCAGCAATTGATCAAGTCGGAATTGCAAGCCTTCCGGGTCCCAAATGGGCATCCCGCCGCTATCGGTGGCTTGGAAATCGAGTCTGATTTGAGCCGCGAAACTAAAGTTCCCATTGTTCTCCGTCAACCGCGTCACCAAGTGATGGTCGGTGAGAATGCCCGGTTCGGTGACAAAGTCCACGTTGATGCGGTCGTTGGCGTTGGTCCCGCCCACATACCAGACTTGGTCCGATTCGCGGGCATACTCCTTCCACTCATCACCGGCCAGCGCTCCGTCCATGCTTTCAAATGTGCTGCCGTCGGAGCGGAACAGCAGATCGTCGCCGCCGTTGCCATACATGAAATCGAGCGTCGTACCACCGAATAGAAAATCACTCTGTTCGCCACCCAGCATGCGGTTTAAGCCAGTGATCTCGGCGGGATAGGGAAGTCGATAAGGTCCGTTCGGGGAACCATCATCGAGATCGAGGATACCGTTGTTGTTGAGGTCGCCGTCATTGGTGACCAACTGCCCCAATTCGTTTACGAAGATGCCGAATTCACCACCCGTCTCGGGAGCGAAACTCCAAGCGTAAAGGCGATTTATTCCGCGACCGCCGACGAGGTCATCATTACCTTGACCTGCGTAAAGCGTGTCAACATCACGTGTGGAGCCTTCTCCAAGATCACCCCAAAGACGATCATCACCACCGAAGCCCAGCAGCACATCGCTGCCGAGTCCGCCATCGAGTTGGTCTCGGCCGCTCGAGCCCAACAACACGTCATTACCGCTGTTGCCGTCAAACACGCCCGCGTAATCACGAGAGCGTTCCGAGAGCTGCGAAACATCTAACGTGCTGAAACCGCTGGGGTTCACAATCGGAGCGATCCATCCCGACGCAATCGCTTCAGGAGTGTAGAAACCGATCGTATCATTGCCAGCTAAACCGGCGATGCGGAACTGTTCGATCAACAGTTCCCCTTCGGAATCCAACATCCGCACCGGAATGGGCGTACCATTGTAAAGCACCGACGCTTCGCCGTTGCGCTGCCCAATAAAAATCGTATCGTTAGCCGTGGTTCCGCTAACGGTCAACACATCCGTTGCGTTATCGTCTGCGAAATCGCCTTCCGACTGGTTTCCAAAGTGACCATCGATCGTGTCGATACCGCTATCAAAATTGCCCGCAGCTCCCAAGGACGTGGGTAACACAAAAAGGTCGATCCCAGCACCACCGTACATTAGATCGCTGCCGTCTTGGCCATCGATATAGTCGGTACCAGGCCCACCCCACATCGCGTCATCGCCACCACCGCCGTACATTTGGTCCTCGCCCGAACCGCCAAACATGACGTCGTCAGCCCCATCCACATCGGCTTCGGTGCCGATCCCAGCGTCGATGTGATCGTCGTAACCATTTCCAATGAAGAAATCACCCGCGATGAAGTCGTTGCCAGCTCCACCATCAAAGACTTCGCGACGAACGTTGCCGTACAAAAAGTCCCCTCCGGAGCCTCCCAGTAATTGGTCGCCCGCTAACCCCAGCTGAGCAGTGAACTGCGGTAAGTTCAAGATTTCGGGTGCGAAGGCAAATAGCGTATCACGACCCGCCCCACCATAAAGACGTTGACCAGCTTGGTTCCCCAGGGCATCTCCCGCGTCACCAAAAATTCGGTCAGCCCCGTCATCTCCGTAGACTTGATCGATGCCTTCATTGCCGTGCAGCACGTCATCGCCCGCACCACCACGAACAACGTCGTCACCGAGGCCACCACTGACCTGCACGTCGTTGCCCGCTCCAGCGTCGATATAGTCGGCACCTTCTCCACCGCTGATCTCGTCGGCATCAGAACCGCCCAGAATCACGTCATGGCCGCTGCCTCCCGTGAGGATGTCGCGACCGTCGGCCGCGTCACCATCAATCGTCATACCGTTAAAGATCGCCGGGGTGATCAAAATAGCTGGTAAATATCCACCGCTGGTGATTCCAGGTTGCCCGAAGAAAGCCGGGTTGCTGGAGAAGCGGTTCTCCGTATCAATAAAGTCGGGAGGTAAGACAAAGTCGTCTGTGCCAAGCTGGTAATTGCCGCGGTTACCAATTGGACTTCCACCGAACATAACATTGTTGCCGTCACCACCCTCAATGGTATCGTCGCCGAGCATACCAACAAGAAAATCGTCGCCACCTTCACCTCTGAGCAGATCGATCCCCGCGCCACCAATCACGTCATCATTGCCATCGCCGGCAAACACAGTATTGTCACCGTTGCCAGTCCAAATGCGGTCATTGCCCGACAGCGTTGTGATCGTGTCATCACCATCGAATATCGTCAGCGCCGGAGTCGCTTGCAGGAGCGTGCCATTGCTGAGCAGAAATTGGCCTTCATCACCGAAGACTAAGTTGTTTCCAGCACCCGCGCTGATCTGATCATTCCCACCGCTGGCGATGATGACGTCAATGCCGCTGCCGGTGGTGATCGTATCTAAGCCCGCAGTGAGCGAGAAAGTACTCTGCACCCTGACCGGTAAACCATTTAAGAAGTCTACTGCACCACGATCGGCAACGATCACATTATTGCCACCGCTGGTCTCAATCGCATCGTTACCTCCGCCAGCGAGGATCACGTCGTTGCCGCCACCCGTGGAGATGTTGTCACGTCCACCATTGGCCGGTTGAATGCTCTGGATGGACAAGACTTCGTCATCAGAGACACGGAGTAGGGCGGTGTCGGCAGCGATGACGTTATTTCCATTACCGGTCACGATCACCGTATCATTCCCCAAGCCGGCGATGATCCAATTGTCACCACCAGCGGCTCGAATCGTGTCGTTTCCGGCCAGCGTTCCCATCGTGCGAATTGAACTCAAGACCGCTTGATTGGCATTGGGGGAGATCGTATCACCGACCAACAAATTGTCACCGCCTCGGCCATCGATCACGTCATTGCCACCCAGCCCAAACAACCAGTTCGCTGCTTGATTGCCGGTTAGCGTATCGCCAGCCGAACCGCCAGTGACTCGTTCCACACCGCGAACTGTGCCAGTGTTGTTGGCCTCGCTGTTTAAGTTCACTTGTGCTGGCGTGGTCCAGGCGGAGTAGTCAAGGTGATCCGCCGAACTTGGGCCGGCGTCTGTTTGGCCAGTAATCCCCGAAAGTGGAGCCATCACGATGTGATCGGTACCCGAGCCGGTGGTCACGTTCTCGATCGACTCGAATTGCACAAGCCGGTTGGTATTTGCTCGCACGATTCCTCGGTTGATACCGCTAATCTCGACTCGTAACCCGCTGCTGAGCGCCGCGAAATCGACGTGGTCCGAATCGCCCGCTCCAACTGTCGATGTGCCTAATAACCGCCCGGTCAATTGAGCTCCTGCTGATATCACGAACGCATCATCCGCGGTACCGCCAGTCAGATTCTCAAAACTTGAGAAATTAAAATCAACGCTGCTATCGCCATCGGAAATCGATCCCGCATCGTTGGAGGTCAAGCTCCAGTTGGCGTCCACGTTTCGGCCGATCAGCGTGTCAGTTGGTGAATGACCACCAAGCACGCGATCGATACCGGTAAATCCGCCAATCGCGTTCGCTGTACCGAGCTCTCGGTTGACGATGACTTGAGAAGTCCAACTGCGGTAGTCCAAGGTGTCTATTCCCAATCCACCATCAATCGTGCCCGCCAGGCTATCAGCCGGGTCGATTATAAAACGATCAACTTGTGAGCCACCGGTGAGATTCTCAAATCCATCAAAACGTAGCGCGCCGTTGATATTTCCTCGACCACTGCCAGTCAGATTCCAGGTATTCTCAGTACCCTCACCAACCACTTGCGTGGCGGTCAAGGTGTCGATACCCGTTCCGGCAATCACCCGCTCGATACCCACGGCGCCGACAGGCTGGCCGGCTCCGTTTGTGCCGCCATCGATCCGATTTGCGCCACTTGTCACCGTGATCGATCCGTAGCGGACATCCAGCGATGTTGTCACGCCGCTGAGATCGAGCAAATCGCCGCCATCCGGCCCGCCGGCGATTTCCGTAATGACATCGCGGCCCCAATTGTCGGTGAAGACGTAGCGGTCGTTGCCACCTTGACCGGTCAGAATATCATCACCAAGTCCCCCGACGATGATGTCAGGTCCGCTTCCGCCGGTAAGAATGTCATCGCCAATTCCGCCAATTAACCGCGTGGGGATGGTTACACTTTCGTCAATATTGATAACGTCATTACCGCTGCCACCATCAAAGTAGATTTGCCGCACACCGGTGTAAGTTCGCGTGGGGGTGTCGGGATCGTTGTCGCGATTGATGTAATGGAAAGTAACCTGAGTCACGACCTCGTCATTCTCGTCGACGAACTGAGACACATCAAACCGCTCGTTGATGTCGTCCCCGTACAGCCCTTGGCGTTCCTCAGCTCGGTCGCCCGCGAACAACACCAGCGTCCCCTCCTCAAAGGGACCATTGCCCTCGGTTAACTCAGCCAAACCAGGGGCGACGCACGAATGGTTAAAGCGGAAAATCTCTTCATTTAAGAGATCAAACGAATCGCCACCAAAGAACAAAACGTCATAGTAGATCCTCACGAAGACGCTTAACGTGCCCGTAGCGTCGAAGACACACATCCCGGGAAAATCTGCCCCCGTGCTGGGCGTGGGCCGCAATTGGAATAGATCCCCCAATTCGTCCAGGTAAATCTTTCCGTCACCATCCAAGTCATTCCAGTTGAATCCTAAATCGGCGCGAACTCCACCCTCAATGCCCGCTGACGCAATACCTACGTCAATCGCGGCCCCAACGGACGCCTCTAGCCCAATGCCGAACTCATCGATATCCGCACCGCTGGTGACATCCTCCAAATCACCAAAGTAGAACCCATCGATGAAATTACCAGTCTTGGCGATTCCGCGGGTATCGAAGCCGATCGAAAAATCTAGAAACGCCGATAAGCTGGCACCGAAGGTTGCGTATAAAGGAACCGGAGCGAAAGGAATCTGCCCAAACTTCATACGGAACGGCACTTCCAAGTCTAGCCTGGGAATATCCCACTGTATGATGTCAGCTTTTTCTCCGGTAAACAATTTGAAGATGTTGGAAGGATCGGAGAGCAACGGAATCTTGATCCCGAAGCCACCGTCTCCATTGCTATCGGGGCTACCTCCTAAGCGCTTCAGCATCGACCGCGATTTCTGAGCCCCAGCTTTTCCAGAATTAGAAGTTTGATTCAGTACATCGGAGGAAATCCCCCCGTCAGCGCCGGGCGTTACGTTACTCGACAGCAAGCTCGCATCATATTGGACCGGAGCATCTTTGTCGGTCAAGTCGCGAGTGCCACCCTCGGTCGTGGTATAGCTGGCAGTGATCGTACCTGAGGGCGCAGTGTTGAAAACAAGTTTCGTCTTGCGGTCGTTGCCATCTTTGTAGCGTACGACCTTGTAGTCACCACGTGGCACCAACACGTCGTTGCGATAGACGTCCACTCGCGTGCCGGTTCGCGGGTTGCTCGGCAAGACACGCTCGCGACTGTTCGCCCCCGCGGTCGTGGCAACTTTGTCGACATCGATCGGCTTGCCAGTCAAGTAAAAAGAACCGAAGTTGATCTTGATATCTTGGCCAGCTTGGGCTGCCAAATTGACTTGATCGGAGAACTCGAAGACGTTCTGAATCAAACCAACGACTTGATTCGCACGCTGCGCTGCCCGGATTGAGGCTTGCGTTTGACTTGTCCCCAGAATCCCCAGCGTCAAGAACGTAACCCGCGGTCCGTCCAGCAATTCCGAAAGATCATTCAGACCGGGGACGGGCGAGGCAAGGAAGTCTACCAACGGGCGAATCGGCCCCACATAGGTATCGAAATATTCGAACACCGGGCTGATCACAGAGGTGATGAAACTGCCTAAATCCAACGTGACATCGTGCAACACAACATCGGGCAAGCCGCCGCCGATCAAACCATCACGAGTTGTCAAGCCGATGGCCCAGTCGAGCGTCAAATCGGCGGAAATCGCCGGCAGACCGGCGAAATCAGTGTCGGCCGACAAGTGCAAATCGACGTAAGCTTCGGTGGTAATGCCCGCATTGAAGAGGTCGCCAAACGATGTGGTCGTTAATTCGGAGAACGTCAGTCGATTGTCGGGGTCATCGTCAGGATTATCGATATCAATAAACAGGTCACCCGATAACCCCGTGCCCTTTGAGAACCGTCCATCGCTATCCTTATCCGATTCACTGACCAATTCACCAATGACGCCGTCACCGTCGTAATCAATGTTGTCCCTTGTTTCATCGAGTAACGGTCCATGGCCGATTTCGGTGGAACCATCGTTGATAATACCGTCGCGGTTGTAATCCTCGATCTCGTTTGATTCAGCCAAAACGTTGAGGAAGAACAACTCGCCGCTGAGCGATGTGCCGGGCTTTAAACTGACATCCGCGGACAAGCGAATTTCCGGTGTTCCACTGCTGGGGAGACCTTCTTCGTAAGTTACATCGGGGTTGAGTTGAAAGTAGAAACCGCGTTGTAGATTGATGCCAAAACCGAAATCGAAGCCGTAGTCCCAACTTAGTTCCAAACCACCCTCAGTTTCTAGCTCGAACACGAAAGCATCGAGCCCGAGGTCAAAATCGACATCCATCACGTCGCGACCCGCGATGTTCAGATTGATAAAGAACTCGAGATCCTCAGGGGCCGTCGTTAACGGATCCGAAACAAACACCTCGACGTCGCGGAAGTCGGCTTGCTCTTGAGCGTTGGGAACGTCGGGATCGTCGTGGAACAACGGATTGAGTCGGAGGATTCCAGCTCCGGTGGGTCCCAGCGTCTGGAAGATTGTCTGTTGCACTTCCGCAGTCAACGCGCTGAGCGCTCCGCTGGCACCCTGGATCACATCTTCCAACGCGTCGACAGCCGATTTCAGATCACCGATGAAACTGGAACTGACGTCAACCCCATCACCGATCAGCGGCAACTCTTCCAGGAGATCACTCTTCAGGCCCGACTCAACCATTGTCAGCACCGAACGGACTCCGTCGATAATCTGTCCTAAGCTCAATTGGCTGAGATCGGTCAAGCTGGAGAGATAATCAGTGATTCCATCAAAGCGAACTTGCGGCGAGGTGGGATGATCCAAACTCAGCGTCACGGAAATAGCATCATCCACTTGGATTCCAGCCAGGCCGGCATCGAGGGCGGCAATTGCGATTCCATCGACATTAAAATCGAGCTTGTCACTCAGTGGCGTAGCACTGGAGAACAGTTGGTTAAATGGTATGCCCCCAATCGTATTGTCATCAGTTGGCTGCAGCGCGGGATCGACGGAAAGTGAAATCTGGGCCGTATCGGCGGTGGAGTCTGAAGCGTACTGAACGGTAACATCGGCCGAAGTGGCTGTCTTAAATTCAATCGTCGGCGGTGTTGTGGAATCGTCGAGCGTGTAATCGGTGTCAGGATCGCTCAGCGAACTGCCTCGCTTCAGCACCTCGTTACCATCCGCAACGACGACTAGATTGGCGAGTGGAGTTTCCTCAAGCACAAAGGTGGTGACGGATTGGGGAACTGTCTCGGTCTTTCCCCCGCGAAGCTGCAGGCGCCCCGTTAGATCGCCGCTGATACCACCAATACCGGCTGAGAGTCCCAGTTGCGAATCGATGCCAGCCGCCAAACTAACGCTGGTGCTGTTCATCAAGTAGGGCGTAAAGCTGTCGAAGCGAAAGCCAAAATCAAGATTGAGCTGGCCGGCCACGGTAAAGTCGATCTCGCCGCCGCTTTCCACCGTCACCGGACCCAAGTCGGGTAGGTTCAGATCGAATTCAACCGTTTCAGTCAGCGATTTAGCCACTTCCAAACCGACAATCGCCGCGGCTTGGAAACCAGTTTGATTGCTATCGGCGTCGACAAAGTCCAGTGTCAATTCAAACGCATCGTCGGGAAGTTCCAGTTCGGTTTTAATCGCATCGCCAATGATGGTTCCCAGGTTGAGATGCGAAGCGACCGATCCTCGCAGCTCGTCCAGTTTGGCAAGAATTTGGTCAACTCCGCCAACCGAGTCGGTCAAGTCCAAGACCTTGTTGCGGGCCGATGTAATGGCCGAGATGATGCCACCACTAGTGTTAAAGCTTAGCAGTTGCACTTCACCGGTCGTGCCGTCGCCGGCGGTTTCCTCGCTAATCTGCACCCGCGCACCCGACGAACTTCGGCCGTCTAACAGCCCCGCATCACCTTGACTGGGGTCGAAGGTAATACGATAAGGGCCACCACGAGTTCCAGTTACACTTTGGATCACACCGCTGCCAAGCGCGGCCTCAAGAGCTTGCTGCACCTCCGCTGCTGATGCGTTATTATCAATACGTTCGGTTGTCGCCGTGTCACCCTCGAAGTTGGGACCGGTGATTGAAAATTCAAAGTCAGGATCAATGCCCGCTTTGATGTCGGCGATGCCATCGGCCACGCCATCATTCTGGTCGGGAGTCCCAGTCAGCGAATCGAGCATTTCTTCCAGCTCGGCAACTTTGGCTCGCAAGTCTTCCACATCGAAGCCTTGCAGTAATCGATCCGCCGCAGCGGTTAATCCATCGACGACTTGAAGAATGTCATTAGGTGTTTTGTTGACAACTGGAATTGGCGTGTTGAGTCCCTCGATGTCGCTATCTTGCAAGAGATCAATGACGCGACGAACCACGCCGACCATATCACTCAGCGAGAAATTTTTGAAACCACTGAGGGCGGCTTCAAAGTTTTCAACCGAATAATCCAAGACTGGCCGCAGCGATCCCGCTTCGTTAGAAAGCGACACATCGATACTTAGCGGACTGGTGCCACCTTCCTGATATTCACCCGGCAAGAAGGCGAGGGCCGAGCCATCGATCGGCAAACTGGCGGAGCCGCCGTAATTGAACGACGGGACCAGCAGATCACGGAATCCTGCAACCGAGAAATCACTCAATCGCAACTTCCCATCCTGACTTTCATCAGCAGCGGTATCGGGGTTGTCAACATCAAGCAGGTCGACACCCGCGTCGATGCTGAAATTCATGTTGCCATCTTTGAGCCCTAATTCCAGAATCCCCATGGCGGCCACCAAATCGATGTCGTTTGCTGCGACTGCGACATCTGCGTAGATGCGACTCTTGGAAACATCGAAAAAGAATTGGTCGAGCGAAACGCCGGCAAACAACGGTTCCCCAAGGCGGGTATCCCCGTCGTTTGTTTCATCTGCGGGCGTGCCCGGGTTATCCTCGCTGGCGGCAACTTCGCCCAGGATCTGCAAAGTAGTACCAGCCGCGCTGAATCCAGCATCGTCTCCGGCAGCAAGAATCCGGAAGGTGTTGTCCCCCGCAGCGGTTGTCTGATCGACTAGTTTCAAGCGATCTTCCACATACTCGACAGTCAGCCGCGATGGGCCGCCAGCTGCATCCGTGATCCGTTGAGCGACATCGCCAAGTGTCTCGGAGAAGTCAAGATTGGCCTCAAACGAGCTGCCATCGCGGAGATGAAAGACTAAATCCGCTTCTTCACTCTGAGCCCCGACGGTGAACCCCAAAAATGCCGATGTCGCTGCTGTAATCTCCAAGCCATTAATGCGTTGTTGCTGGGTTACCAGTCGCAGGTGGCCATCGACTACTTGAACCTCCACCGGTGGGACGTCATCGACGACTTCAAGGTCGGCAATATGCTCGTTGAAGAACGTGACAAGCACCTGGTTTAGATCAGCCGCCAGCTCATTGACGTTCGAGTTGTCAGCCACCGTATCGGCGGTAACAGTCACCTCAACATTGTCAACTTGATTACCAAACCGATGCACGTCGAAAGCGAGCGTCAAATCGGCGGCCGGATCGGTGCGGCCGCTCGATGGTATTTCCGCGCCAGTCAAACCGACTTTAAGGCGAACACCACGCCCTCGATCCAAGTCGCGAAGCAGCGTGTTGGCATCAACGGTCATCCCCGCGCCAATCGGGTCGAGCTCAATACCAACGCCCAATTCGATACCAGCCGAAGCGGTAAAGCTGGCATCCGCGCCACCGGAAATACTTAGATCTGTAAAGCCGATGTCAAGGCTGTTGCCGAAGTCTAAGTCAATCGATTCGCTGAATTCCTCCGCAATAGCAAAATTGAACGTTACCGCGCGGGTTGGGGCTTCGGTGTAACCGAGTGATGCTTGGAAGGGACTGCCGGCGA
>CAZHTX010000166.1:0-11351 GCA_964535475.1 uncultured Pirellulaceae bacterium | reverse complement strand
TGATTTCTATCGTTACGCCGACTGGATTCTGACGGTGCCGCTGTTGATGGTGGAGCTAGTGGCAGTGCTCAGGCTGGAGGCCGGTAAAGCAAGAAGCTTGCTGACCCGGCTGGTGATTGCCGCAGCCTTGATGATCGCCCTTGGCTATCCCGGCGAGGTAATCTCGAATCCGGAAGGTTGGACAATGCGCGTCATTTGGGGCGGCCTGTCCTCAATTCCATTCTTCTACATTCTGTTCGTTCTCTGGACCGAGTTGACCAATTCGTTGGAGACTCAGCCAGCGGCAGCACGAAAGCTGATCGAAATCGCTCGTTTGGTGCTTCTAATCACTTGGGCTGTCTATCCGATCGCTTACGCGCTCGGTGGCACGGTCACCGCGCTTGAAGCCAAGGCAGGTGGTAGCGTTGATGCCAGCGGCATCGTGGGCTTGCAGGTCGGGTATGCGATTGCCGACATGACGGCAAAGGCTGGTTTCGGCATGCTCATTTACTTCATTGCTCGCGCCAAGAGCACTGACGTCGAGAACAGCGCTGTGGGAGCTTCCACGGCATCTCCGGCTATCGCCTGATCGACAGCCGATTGAATCTAGCTTGGCGGAGCGTCAAATGATTGACGCTCCGCCCTCTCTTGCATCTTATACTCCTTTTTACATTGTACCGTCTTCGCCGCAAACTTGTTATGCACACATCCATTTACATCACAATCTGCATGCTGATGACGGTTGGCAGTTTCGCCAGCTCGGCAGATTCGTTGTTGGCGTGTGCAATCATTGCTGGTTTGGCTATCGCTTTGATTGGTGTTCCACACGGAGGTCTCGATCATAAGACGGGACGTCGGCTACTCGGGAGACACTTTCCGCGAAGTTGGTGGTTGATATTCTTCACCGGATACCTGTTAGTTGCACTTTTTGTTGCCGCCGGTTGGTTTATAAGTCCGGTGATCACCTTACTTACCTTTTTCATCCTCTCAGCTTGGCATTTTGGACGCGAAGATCAACTTGGAGTGGAAGCGGTTACTCAATCGGCTGATGTTGACGAAAACGACAGTCAGCGTAAATGGTTTCACCACTTCCAGACAAACATGTCGAAGCATACCCTAGCCCTTGCCACTGGCGGTTTGGTGATTTGGGTGCCGGCCATCTTCCGTGGGAAAGAGATGGAATCTTTACTCCAGTTAATCCTCTCCAGCCACGTCAGTGACACCGCCTCGATGGTGGTGCAATGCACTCAACTGATTGCCTTCGTTGCGATTCCAATAGCCGCTATTGACTGCATCGTGAAATTGCGAGCGGATTCCAGCCGGTCGCTGAGCTACACGGTCATGGCCACGGCAATCGTCGCCGCAATCACTCCCATACTACTTTCGTTTACGATTTATTTTTGCGGCTGGCATTCCATTCGGGGACTTGCTCGTCTGCGGCGAGAGGAGCAATTATCAATCGGACAGTTTGCCTGGCAAGTTGCTCCATTATCGATTTTGGCAGTTTTGGGAATCATCGCAACCGGGCTATGGTGCTCCACTCATTTAGCAACCGGCCAACTGTTCGCCCAGGAATCAATGTTGTTGCGGATGACCTTTGTGGGTCTCTCCGCAATAGCCGTGCCACATTTGTTTCTGCATGAGATTGCCAATTTGACTCAACCCTCTTCACGAGATGTCGGGGCCATAACATGAAGATGCAGGATAAATCCACTGCGGATCACTTCGACTATGTGTTAGTTGGAGGAGGGCTGCAAAATGGTCTACTGGCGCTCAGCATTCGGCATCACCAGCCGCAGGCGACGGTCGCGATCATCGAGCGGGAGGAGGTGCTTGGCGGAAATCACACTTGGTCATTCCATGACTCGGATGTTCCCGCTTCCTGCCAAACTTGGATGGCAGCGGTGACCGAGTCGAAATGGCCATCATATGAAGTCCGCGTGGGCGGCATGCGTCGGCAGCTACAGCTAGGTTATGGAACAACCTCCTCACAGCACTTTGCCAACGTCGTCACCGCGGCAATGTCGATCGAAACGACTTCCAATCGGATTTACACCAAAGCCGTTGCCAAGGAGGTGACCTCCGAGTCAGTGTCGCTAGCGGACGGACGGCTGATTTACGGGCGGGTTGTCATCGATAGCCGAGGCCCTCAGCGATCTTTCAATGAGCACTTCGCGGGCGGCTATCAGAAATTCTGGGGTTTTGAGATCAAACTGGAAGCGGATTGGCCATGCGAGCATCCGATTGTGATGGATGATGCCATGGATCAGAGCGACGGCTTTCGCTTTATGTATACGCTCCCTTTTGAGCCTCGACGGGTCTTGGTTGAGGATACTCGGTTTTCAAATTCGCCCCAACTTGGCCGCGAAGAGTGTTTGGAAAACGTGACCAGGTATCTTCGTGAAATGGGCAGTCCAGCTTGGACAATCTGCCGTGAAGAACATGGCGTGCTTCCGATGCCAACTTCGGGTAACCCGCCCGGCAACACTCTGCCAGACCTTTGCGGTGGGTATCGGGGAGGTTGGTTTCACGCAGCGACAGGATATTCGTTCCCGCTGGCCCTGGTATTTGCCGATGTGGTCGGGACAACTCCCTTGGAAAAACTCGCGCCAGCCTTGCGAAAGCTTTCTTCACAGCACGCAGGCCAAGCGAAATTTGCCCGCCTATTGAATCGGTTGCTATTTGACTTGGTCAAGCCGCAAACCCGTTATCAGATTTTCCGTCGCTTCTACCGCGTACTCAGCGAACCTCGAATCGCTCGATTCTACGGCCATCGATTCGGCTGGTTCGATGCCTTTCGGATCGTCGTCGGCATTCCCCCTCGCGGCCTGCGTCCGCTGAATTTCCTTCGCTCACTGTCTAGTCCGCGGCGAATCCACGCAATCGCCAAAACGTCGCCCCCGAGTTTGGAGGAGGTGTCCGCATGAATAAGCTAATCCAGGAAACGATCGACCAGGCGCTCACGGTCCCGGTGGAGAACTTTGTCAATCGACAAGGTAAACGAATTCGCAGTTCGCTATTACAACTCAGCTACGACATGGCCGGCGGCACGGGTGAGTTGCCAACAGCGGTTGCAGAGTCGATCGAGTGGTTGCATGCGGGGTCACTGGTCATCGATGATGTCCAAGATGATTCACTATGGCGTCGCGGCCAACGCACGATGCATCGCGTGTTGGGCATTCCGCTGGCGATCAACGCTGGCAACTGGATGTATTTCCGCGCACTGGAGTGCTTGGCTCAAGCGGAGATTCCCCCGGCGCAGCGCGGAGAACTGGTTTCGGCGATGATTACCGCGTCGCGTCGCTGTCACGAAGGCCAAGCTCTTGATCTAGCAGCCCAGATCGATCAAATCCCAGCGGATCAATGGGCCGATGTGGCGCTGGAAATTAGCACGCTCAAAACTGGGGTACTCGTCGAACTCGCCATGAAGTTAGGTTGTGTTTCCGCCTCAGCGACGCCCAAGCTAACAAATGCTATTTCGGCTTTTGGCATCCAAATCGGAATTGCGTTGCAAATGCGTAATGACTTGGACGAGTTAAAGACGGCGCGGAGCGATTCAAAAAACCACAGCCAAGTCGGACGGAGCGATGACCTGCGACATGGGCGAGTGACTTGGCCTTGGGTGTGGTACGCCCAATTAGCTGGCCAATCCGCTTGCCGCAAGTTGACCGCTGCCCTAGGGCAAACCCCACAACAATCAGCCGTTTGTGACGTCGCCCAAGAACTTTTTGAGCGGACCTTCCAGCACGGAAATGGTCTGATCCAATCATTGATCTCTGAGCAAACACGCTTGCTGGGAGAGTACGTCGTTGACGAAGCTCTGCTTACCAAGGTGCGTTCGCGGTTGCGCTCAATCGAACAAGCCGGCATCACCACAACCATCCCCAGCGGAGTGCTTTAACGATGCGTGCCTCAACATTAACGCCAGCACCTGATCAACTTCGCGGCGACGCCAATGAAATTTCGAGGAAAGGCGACGCCAGCTCCAAACGGGGACGCGCGGCAGTTATCGGCAGCGGCTTTGGTGGTCTGGCGGCGGCGATCCGACTGCAAGCGATGGGCTTCGAGACCGTTTGCTACGAAGCGCGCGACTTGCCAGGCGGAAGGGCCTACGTTTATCAAGACGCGGGTTTCACTTTCGACGCCGGTCCGACCGTAATCACAGCTCCACACTGTCTCGAAGAGTTGTTCGCCGTGGCAGGCGAGTCGATGCGAGACCACGTCGACTTGATTCCCGTCGATCCGATGTACCGACTGCAATGGCCGGACGGCAGCCAATTCGATTACACCGGGGACGAACAGCGGCTAGTCGAACAGATCAGGAAGTTGTCGCCCCAAGACGTCGAGGGCTACCACCGCTTCGCTGCTTACACCCGAAAAGTGTTTGAGAAAGGTTATGTCGAGCTCGGCGCGACACCTTTCCTCAACTTTCGCGACATGGTGCGTTGCGCGCCAGACCTGATGAAATTGCGGGCCGATCGCAGCGTGTATTCCGCGGTATCCCGCTTCGTTAAAGATGAGCGATTGCGGCAGGCGTTCAGCTTCCATCCACTGCTGGTCGGTGGAAATCCAATGGAGACGAGCTCTATATACACGCTGATCCATTGGATTGAGCGGCAATGGGGGGTCTTCTTTCCACGTGGCGGCACTGGGGCACTCGTGCAAGCCCTGGTGGCACTTTTTCAGCGACTCGGCGGCGAGCTGCGACTGGGCACTCCCGTCGATTCAATTCGCGTAAACCATGCCGCCGGCAAGGCCGGAACACGCCATCACGTAACCGACGTGAATGGCGGCCAAGACGTGTTCGACTTGGTGGTGTCAAACGCAGACATCCACCACACCTATGCCAAGCTGTATGATCAACAACCGGGCGCGGCAACCATGCAGCGAAAGTTGGAGAAGATGGATTGGTCAATGTCATTGTTTGTGATGTACTTCGGCACTCGGAAACGTTACCCAGATTTGGCGCACCATACCATTCTTTTTGGTCAACGCTACCGTGGACTGCTGCAAGACATCTTTCATGGAAGCCATGTGCCCGACGACTTCAGCTTGTATCTCCACGCTCCGACGGTCTCCGATCCATCGTTGGCACCACCCGGCGGGGAAGCGTTCTACGTCCTCAGCCCGGTTCCACACATGGGACGCGCAAACGTGAACTGGGAAGATAAGGCACAGCGGTATGGCGATGCAATTCTAGAATCCCTCGAGGCTCACCTTCCCGGATTACGGTCGGAAGTAGTCACTCGCAGGCACTTCACACCGCTCGATTTCCAGCAACAACTGAATGCCTATCATGGTTCCGCGTTTTCAGTGGCACCCAAACTCACACAAAGCGCTTACTTTCGGCCCCACAACAAGTGTAGTCGGATTCCAGGTCTGTACATCGTGGGAAGTGGGACGCACCCCGGTGCCGGTGTGCCAGGAGTGATCAACACGGCCAAAGCGACCGTCGGTGTAATCGCCCAAGACTTTGCGGTGCACTCATGAATAAACGAACCACTGCCGAGATGCTCTCCGGCGAGAACAAAGCGAGAGCGACCGAGGCGGCGTTGACGATCGCAAAACATAGCCGCTCCTTTTCGCTGGCGACTCGTTTCTTACCGCCCCGTGTCCGCGATGATGTCAAAGCCCTCTATGCGTGGTGCCGGGCGGTCGACAATGCAGTGGATGAAGCGGCCTCGAAGTCAGAGGCTGCTCATGCACTTTGCATGTTAAGGGGAGATGTCTCCCGCATCGTGGAGGGTGAACCGACATTACACCCCGCCTCTAAATGGCTAGGGCCGCTGATTCACCAGCGAGGTATCAACCCAAAACATGCTTTGGATTTGATCACCGGGATGGAGTTAGACCTCAACGGCTTTCATGTCCGCACAGCAGGCGACCTGCGACGCTATTGCTATCACGCGGCGGGCACTGTCGGGTTGATGATGGTTCGGTTGTTGGGTGCTACCGACCCCCGCGCCGATGCCCACGCGGTAGCTCTAGGCACTGCGATGCAGATGACCAACATCGCTCGTGATGTACGAGAAGACGCAGAGATGGGAAGGTCGTATCTACCCGGGATTCAACACCCCTTGACCAGCGGGCGAACGGAAATTGCCACTGCTGTAAATAAGGTGTTAGAGTCTGCCGAATCGGAATACCGCATAGCTCTTGACGGGCTAAAGTACCTTCCTCGAGATTGTCGACGTGCTATCCACTTAGCACTTGTCTACTACCGCGAGATCGGCAGGCAAATTGAAAGAAACAACTTTAGCGTCATGGCAGGTCGCACAATCGTCGGGAAATTCCGATTGGTGGGGCTGACACTGAAAACATTGATGTCCGATTTTGCAGGCGCTCGCACTTTCTCATTTCCTCAAGCACTGAAAGCGATTCCAATGAACGACCCCAACCCTATACCAAGCACGATCGGTCAAGCTAAACAAGTGGTCTATTTGGGGCTGTCTTTGACTTCGATCATGGCTGCCGCGCTGTTCATCATGGTCTACATGAACCCGAAAGATGGCTCATATGGGATGCTGCCGATCATCTATGCGGGAGCGGCGATGGTCTTTGCCATTGTCACCAACCGACTTTCCGCACGAGCTGCACAAAGTTCGTCGGAATGAGGCCAGCTTGATCAAAAGAGAGACATCCTCGCGATCATCACGCGCGAAAATCTGCCGCTCGCAGATGATGTAGCTTGATTAGCTTATGCAGTCCTTGGCGAGACAGACCGGCTTGCCGAGAAGCTTCGGACACGTTTCCTTTGTGCATCCGCAGCAGCCCCAACAAATATTGGTATTCCGCATTCTTGAGTGCTTCCTCTCGCGAGAGATGAGGTTGCGTGGAGGACGATGATGACGTTGAGTGCTGCCCCTCCATCGAGACTTTGAGTCCAGGAGGGTTAACGCCCCCAGCGGTATCACGGCAGATTTTCATACAGTCACGCACGTTTTCGGGCAAGTCGCTGCGCTGAATCAGATTACCGTCACACAAGGCTACGGTACGCTCAATTGCGTTTCGCAATTCACGAATGTTCCCCGGCCAGTGGTAATTACGCAAACAATCGAGCGTCGCCTCAGTGAAACGCTTGACGGTTGTGTTGTGCGCCGCGCAGTTCTTAAGAAAATCCTCTGCCAACAGCAGCACATCGTCGCCTCGGTTTCGAAGTGGTGGCAGTTCGATATGAATCACCCCTAAGCGGTAAAAAAGATCTTGTCGAAAACGTCCTGAACTCACTTCCAAGCTGAGATCACGATTGGTGGCACAAATAAACCGAGTATCCACGCTGATTGGTGTATGGCTGCCGACCGGCGTGAATGTCTGCTCCTGAACGGCACGCAGCAATTTTGCTTGCAACGGTAGAGGCAACTCTCCCAATTCGTCAAAGAAAGCGGTACCACCATCGCATTGCCTGAGCAGACCAGCTTGTTCCTTGACTGCCCCCGTGAATGCGCCTTTGGTGTGGCCAAATAGCATCGATTCGAACAGCGACTCGGGAATCGCCGTGCAGTCAATAACTTGGAAAACCCCGGTGCTGCGTAAACTGTGGTTATGAATCGCCTTGGCTATGACTTCCTTACCCGTACCGCTCTCGCCGGTAATTAGAATATTGGTATCTGTCGCCGAGATTCGATCAATGATCTCGAGCACCTCCAACATTGGCGGGCTGGCCCCAATGATTTGCGGGAACATTGCCTGCAGCTCTGAAGGAGCACGCGACGGCAGGGCAGCTGCGGCCTGGGTCTGTGCTGCATGTTGTAATGCGTCGCGGACACTTCGCAGCAATGCTTCAAACTTGACCGGCTTGAGTAGGTAATCGGCAATGCCCAGGCGGACACTCTCAATCGCACTTGGAAGACTGGGCACACCGGTAATGACAATGATGGGGATCTGCTTTCGCCGGCGACTGTGTTCACGCAGCAATTCCAAGCCCAAATTGCCTGGCATGTTGAGATCGGAGAGCACTAAATCAAAACTTTCGTCATTCAGCTTTTGCTTGGCGGTATCTGCATCAGGAACGCAAACACATTCGTAGCCCTCTCTCCGTAGCATCTCACCGGTTGTGCGGAGGAAAAGCGGTTCGTCGTCAGCAATCAAGATACGTTGGGTCATACAATGGTCTCCGCTGGGAAGAGCGGCAACGTGACGATAAACCTGGTACCGAGTCCGACCTCCGTTTCCAGCTCCACTCGGCCACCGAGTGATTCAATTAGGTTCTGAGTGACCGATAATCCCAACCCCATTCCTTCTCGCAACTTTCCCTTGGTGCTAAAGAAGGGTTCAAAAATATGCGGCAGCACATCATCGGCGATCCCTGATCCTTGATCGATGATTAAAATCTGGACGTGATCTGTGACAGTGGCATCAATCTTGATGGTAACAGTTTGACCACAACACGACGCCTGAATCGCGTTACGGATTAAGTTGAACAAAATTTGCTTGAACTCACCTTCCGGTAAGACGGCAACTGTCGTTGAGTGTTGCGGTGTGACCAGTAGTCGAACTTGGTGACGACGACCAATCGGTTCGAGTAAACAGATGACGTCGTTCAACACTTTTTCGATCACCAGCTCCCGAGCTGGCATCGGATTATGCTTATAAAGCTGATACATCTGATGAACGATCGAGCTGATGCGTTCAATCTCCGAATCGACCAAATCAAGTAACTCGTAGTGCTCATGCGAGGCATCCAAGCTGCCCTTGATTAGGGTAAAGGCATTGCGAATACCGGCCAACGGATTGTTGACTTCGTGAGCGACACCCGCCGCTAACTCCCCCATTGCGGCAAGCTTTTCCATTCGCTGGCGGTGCTTCTCCAGTTGCGCTATCCGCTTTGACCGTTCATCGACAACTTGCTCGAGATGCTCTGTGTACACTCGCAATTGGTCTTTCAACGACTGGCGTTCGGTGATGTCTCGAACGCTCGTGCGAAAACCTTGATGCTGTCCCGAATCGTCGTACATTGGCTGCCAGGAAACTGCCATCCAACGGGATTCGCCGGCCACCGTGTTAATGCGAAACTCTAGATCGTTAAAAGACTTCTTGGCGATGGCATCACTCAGCATTTGCCGCATCTGCGGACGATCTTCCGCCGCCACAATGGGCAGCGGGTATGCAGGCATCGCCAAGCACTCAGCCACGCTGTAGCCGGTCATGCGTCGCACGGAATCATTGATCCAAACGACATTTCCCTGGGGATCGTGCCATGATTCCCAGTCATACGTGTAGTTGGCAACCGTCCGAAAGTAGACCCCGTTGCTTTTTTCGTCGCGTAAATGTGAGAAGGGCACGATTCTAAGATGAGCCAAAGGAGATGAACAAGCGGAAACGCCCATTAAGACACGTGAGTTACCGTACGCTTCCGCTTGTATTTTAGCAACCAACTGACCAACCGTCATGCCAACGTAGCGGTGCCCGGGGCAAGGTCGTCACCCCAGGGCTACACTGTCAACCGCCGGTGACATTCGTTTCCGAATGCGGGCTATCGACCACGCGAATTACGCGGTCCGGGGTGATGCACCTCGGCCCGACTGCTACGTTGCCATCTCCAGCTTTGTGCTGGTTGCGCTGGTTGGTAACGCGGAGTCGCGCGGTAACGAGGTTGACCACCGAAGAACCACTGCGGTGTCGACCAGCTGGGAACCGTCCAGTTGGGTACCGACCACGTTCGCGCCGACGGGGTTGGCGTCACATAGTTTCGGTGCTGGGCCATCGGTCTTTGCACGGTTGGCCTGTGCACCGTATGCCTCTGTACCGTTTGCCGCTGGTTGTTCTCCCAGAATCCGCGTCCCGGATGCTGTCTTCGCTCCGCGGTGCTGCGAATCTTCTGAGCCTGAGCAATCGTCGCAGTCCCGGTAACGCTTGCTGCGATCGTGAGAACCGCCAGCGTTCGAATCAATTTAGACATTTTGAACTCCTCGTTGGTAGAAGGGGAAATCGCCGTTCCTTCGGCTGGAGAAGCCCCTAATGCATCACGAGTGCCAGTGCGATCCGATTTCGACAGCAGCGTAGTGGGATTGATCGCCCGCAAAAGAAAAGATGCCGTATTTTCCCGTGTCTTTACAGACTGAGAAGAGCAGATTTTGTTTGTAAGATTTTATTTTCACCATGGCATACCGCCTCCTGGCAATGCCGATTGTCAGCAGTAGTTGACGACATCCGTTGACACTGTCAACAGTTGTTGCGAGGTTGCCAAGTAAGTACCACCCCGCGATCGCGGCTACTTGTGAAAAGATTCAAAAATCTGACCGGGCTGCAGCTCTTGATCACTATGCATCACAAGCTCGTACAAGTCCTCGGGCAGCACACGTAGAATAGTCATCAGGCCCTTCACACCCATGTGCCATTTTTTTCGCATTCCCCGTACTTCGCGCCGTCCGTCAATCTTTCGAATCGCCTCTGGCGTAAACCCCTGGCTTTGCATCATCTGCGGGTAACCGGGAACTTGAAAGCCCTGATCCAGGTGCGGATATCGAACCTGCGGACGATCGTCCAGATCACCACGATACCGCGATAGGTCGACACCCTCGCGGATCCGCGGCCCAACCTGCTGAACCATGTGGTTCATCATGTGGTGCACCATGTGACAATGCAAAAGCCAGTCACCAGGATTGAAAGCAATGAACTCGAAATCGGTAGCCTGCGCCACCCCGATTAATTCAGTGTTGCGAGGAATCCAGGCACCCTGGGGAATTCGTGTGCCCTCATGTCCCGTCTTCCAAAACGTATGTCCGTGGATGTGCACTGGGTGATGTTGCATTGGGCTGAAGTCTAAAATGCGAATTCGCACTCGCTCACCGTGCTTGCATACCAGCGGTGTGGTGTAAGGTCCACTGCGGCCATTGATGGTGTGCCAACCCCATTCCATCGCCATCGAATTCGGGACCGTCTGCATCGGATCGATGCCAAAGTTTTGGAACAGCAAACAAAAGTCCCGATCGACAACTGGATCCCAGTTTACGGCGGGGTGGATAATGAAAAACCCAACCATACCGAACGCTTCCTGCATCGGCATGTGAGAATGATAAAAGAAGGTTCCCGCTTGATGCAAATCAAACTCGTAAGTGTAGGTCTCGCCGGGCTGAATTGACCGTTGCGTAACCCCAGGAACTCCATCCTCACTGACTGGCAGTTCTAATCCGTGCCAGTGGATCGTGGTGGCTTCGGGCAGTTGATTCTTAACAACAAAACGCACCCGATCACCCTGATTCGCCTCGATAATCGGCCCCGGCATGCCGCCATTGTAACCAAAAAAATCCATCCAGTTTCCTGGTAACAACTCTCGCTTCACGTGCTCGCAGACGATGCGAAATTCCTTGACGCCATTAACCATTTTCCATGGCAACTTGACTAAGTCGGGTCCTTCCACAGGCACCGGTGGT